>JAUIAT010000027.1 GCA_030425295.1 Gammaproteobacteria bacterium | reverse complement strand
CAGTATGAGTACTGTAACCATCAACCACATTTGATTGAAAATCCATTAAGCCAGTATGTTTGTTGTACCTGGTGCCTCGAGATGTTTTATCATCTTTGAAATAAGTATTTCTATGGGCTTTATCGTATTTACGAATACTAGATTTGCCATTACTGCTTTTTGTTTGATGCAATAAACCATTCTTGAAACAAAAAAACTCTCCAAAACTCTGAACAGCAAAAAATGAGCAAATCAGTTTATTCGCTACCGTGAATAACATCCCATGTGAAATCAGATCCAGGCTTTGTTTCTCTAACTACCAAGCTAACCCTCTCACCTTCAATCAAAAACTTTAATCTACCTAACATATCATCTGAGCTGACATCTTTATGAATTAATTCTAAAATTTGTTCTTTAACAAAAGGCAATCTCCCTGCTTTTAAAAGCACGTCAAGAATCTTCTTAACTTTAAAACAATTACACTCAACCAAGCGCAGCTCAGTATTAACATGAAATTTAATATGATCTTTTGGAGATAATACCAGCTCATTTAATAATAATTCACACATTGCAATATCGTCCGTAGAGACCGGCCTGCTATTTTTTGGACATATAACACAAATAAGATTTTTATTCCTCATGCCACCCTCCTCTATATGCCTGATCGGGGAAGCTTAAAATCCATATCTTGCTACAAGTGCTGCACTGATACCTAAACTCAAAAAACCTAGAACCTTCTTTTCTGCCTAGCTCAAGCAACTTACCTTTTACTACTAGCCTATCAATTAATTTTTCAAAAGCAGAAAACTCATATTCTGTTTTAAACACACCTTTATGCAACTTGCAATAACTACAGCTCATAAGTTTAATTCCTTAATTTGTATATCCTCAATATCAACATCGTCAATTATGAACTGTGGCCATCCTCCAGGACCAGCTTCACGATAAGAATTAGTAAAAAATTCCCACCCGTGAGATCCTGTATCACCGAAAGGTCTTGCAATCTTTATACCACTAACTGAACCCTTAGGAATCACTGCACGGTATTTGGGAGCGCCCCATTCAGATTTAATCTGAGCCCTTCTAGCTACCTCTGCTGACGAGCTAGAATCAATAGTAGTACTATAACCACGAACTGTACCGAGTCGTTCAGATATTTCTAACCCTTCCTCAGATAAGTACCTGTTCACATACCCATGTTCATTTATTAAATCCCACCCTCTTCTCTCGTAATTATCCATTGACAATCTATCAATAAGAGACATCCTCTCTTGACTTGTCATTGCTCCATATTTTTCTTTCAAGTATTTCGATCTTATCTGGTTTTGCTTAATAAGCAACTCTCTAGAACTTAACCTCTTTGAACCAAACTTCCCAACTCGCAAAAACTTAGGAGCTAATCTAACTCCTTCAGCCATTATACTACCAATTCCTGGCGCTAACTTTAAACCCGCTCCTAGTATACATACAGTGCGATTTACAGGTTCACCCGTAAAAACATCAACTCCTTCAATACATGAGTAAGCTTCCACGACAGAACCCACAACTGGGATCATGCTTACTCCCACGGATACTAGCTCTTTCATTATATTCCAATCTTTTCCAACATCACCAACTGCATGCACAACTTTACCTGTATGCAGATTTCTTGACGTGACACGAGGTGAAGATTGCTTTACTGGTCTATTTAATCTTTCAACTTCGCGAATATACTCTCGCTTATTCATCTCTTCTATTTGCTTCTTCCAGAAAGCATTTTCAGATGGTGAGTTTGCAGAGTACGAACTTTGGTTTGCTCTATGATTTTTGCCGAATAGAGTAGACCTGTGCTTTGAAACCTGCGGTCGGTGATTCTGCTGTGGAACAGTTGGCTTACTATGCTCAGACTTATACCTAGTCCAAGCATCCTCTGACACTTTATGGCCATATTGACCTAATGAAATACCTACAGCATTAACTGCTATTGATCTAAAAGATTCATTTGAAACATCAAATGAGCTAGCAACCATTGTTCGTACAAATTGCTGCACAACATTACTAACCAAAAATCCGTGCAATGTCTTATTTGGCAAGGACTCAGTACCCGCCACAGCACCAAGCTGATCTGCTATAAATATCTGTGCGCTCATGTGCTCATGGAAAGCAAGACGATCTACTCCCTGATTCATTATATCTCTTGCACCATTGCGCCACGCTTGACTCCAAAGATTTGCATCTTTAGGCAAGGGTAATTCATAGTTAAACCCACCAGATGCTGCGCCACTTACGGTGCCACGAAGCAATTCATTAGTATTAATTCCATTATGAATATGACCAGCATCTTCTATACCTTGTTTCGCAAGATCACCTGCAGCGCCAGCTATAGCACCTGCCACCATGTAAGTTAATAGACTCTTACCCATAACAACGGCTAAGCCGCTCGCCAAACCACCTGTAGAAGCAATAGCTGCGATATCCACTGCAATGGCAGCTACTTCAATTACATCTTTCCAGAAGTTATTATGCGGCTTTTTATAAATAATTGGTGGAATAGGCATGTCTGGATATAATCCACCTACTATAGCGTTTGGATTATAAACAGCATACTGCCCAGCTTGATTGTGAATGTGTGTTGAAAGCAGATTAGGGATCTGTAATGGCATACCTTGTGGAGGCTTAGTGTTTACATCATAGCTATTAGCGTGAGCTATCACATCACCAAAATTAGCATCACCATAGACATTTTCAGAAATTTGATTGAATGTCTCATTACCATTTGCTGCGTATTCACTTGGCGCAGGAGCTGGAAAGCTTCTGCTAACTGGCCTAAAGTTTAAATCAAAATCAACATCTAAATCTTTTTCGCTTACTCTTTGTAGATCATCTTTAGGAAGATTACCAATTCTACCAATTGCTTGACCGCCAGGCATATAGAAATAATACGCCTTGCGTTCTTTATCATTACCATCAATTTTAACAACAATTCGAGCTTCGTTATTGACGATAAACTTTCTGAAGCCTTCTTTTAATCTGCCCTCTATTGATTCTATTTGACCGTTTGCTGTGTACGTTGGTCTAACAAAACATTCGTCTTCTTTTGATGTAGAAGAAGAGTTAATACCTTGTGGCTTAGCGATACAATGCC
>JAUIAT010000004.1 GCA_030425295.1 Gammaproteobacteria bacterium | reverse complement strand
GTAATAGTCTCAGTTTCTTGGCCTTGATGCTCTGGATTGTTAGGGTCAAACAGTATTGCCGTGCCTTTTAGGACATCAACAGGAAGTCTTTGCCGTTGATTCTGTTGGGTAATAGTCTCAGTTTCTTGGCCTTGATGCTCTGGATTGTTAGGGTTAAACAGTATTGCCGTGCCTTTTAGGACGGTAACTGTTTTATATCTTATCCGTTGAGCAGTTTTGGTAATAGTCTCAGTTTCTTGGCCTTGATGCTCTGGATTGTTAGGGTCAAACAGTATTGCCGTGCCTTTTAGGACGGTAACTGTTTTAGATCTTTTCCGTTGAACATTTTTGGTAATAGTCTCAGTTTCTTGGCCTTGATGCTCTGGATTGTTAGGGTCAAACAGTATTGCCGTGCCTTTTAGGACGGTAACTGTTTTATATCTTTTTCGTCTATTGCTTTTATTGGTTGAGGTTGTTGTGTTTTTTTCTTTCATTTTATCTGTCTTGTAATTTGTGTACTGTGCAATATTATAACAATTGAGTTTTATTTTTACAATCTGAGTTTTAAACTTAATATGAATTGAATCAGTAAGTTATAAGCTCAATTTAGGTTGACTAACTTTTTCAACTCCTAAAGCGCTTAAGGCACTTTCAATCGTTTCTATAATTTTATGAACAAAGTCTGAAAGTTTTAAGCTTAACTCTGATTTGTTTGAATATTTTTTAGAAAAGTGCTCAAATTCAGTATGTAACTCTACAATTTTATGTGTTAGGTCAGCGTTGTTTAAACGTCTTAACTGTTTTTTGATTTCTGATATAGAGGTATCCTCTGTGGAGAGTTTACACCCATCATGCCATGTTTGGTTGTTACAGGCTAACTTGGCTAATTTTTGAAAATCAGCATCAAGATGAGAATGTTCAACGTATTCATGCTGCATTTGGATCTGTACTTAAGTTAAAAAGGGTGTTTCTTTGTTCAGATATCTTAGTTACTAATGCAGCGACCGTTTGGTAATTGTATTTCTCATGTCTAATACCTAATTAATTTAAGTTATATCAAATATTGTTGCATTAAATTATTAAATAAAACTTAAAGACTTATTGTTTTTTTTTGTGTTTTCTAGCATTCTTGCTCTTTCAGCATCATTATTTACTGTTTGAGATAATTAAAATGATAGTTTTAGGGGTGGGTAGCAACCTTGGTGATCCGATTGATAATGTTCGAAAAGCTATTAATGCTTTAAAGTCTAATCAAAATATTAATTTAAAATATGTTTCTCCTCTATATGTTTCAGATGCTTTGTTGCCTGACAATGCTCAAAAAGATTGGAATAAGTCATATGTAAATGGAGCTATAGCGTGTGATTCAAATTTATCTCCTAATGAAATGCTTGCTGAGATTAAAAAAATTGAGAAGAGTCTTGGGAGAGGAGCTGCTGCTCACTGGGCTCCTAGGATAATAGATATTGATATTTTGGCTTGGAGTGGGATTAATATTGAAACTAAAGAACTAACCATTCCTCATACTGAACTTCATAATCGACCATTTGCCCTATGGCCGTTATTAGATTTGTTCCCAGAATGGCAACATCCTAAAGTTAAACTTGATGCAATTATAAAATGTTGGGGTGATAGATACTCAGGATCTGCCCCTTTTGCTACGCGTCAAATTCAACAGCGTGCAGACACTCCAAGTCTAGTTGGAATTTTAAATATTACTCCTGATTCGTTTTCTGATGGAGGCAACTTTTCGTTAGCTGAAAATGCAATAAAGCGAGCTGAAAAATTATTTTTAGATGGTGCTTATATTATTGATATTGGTGCCGAGTCAACTCACCCAAGTAACAAGCCAATATCTCATGAAGAAGAATGGAATCGCCTTTATCCAGTTTTGTCTGAGCTTGATAAATGGCGTAAAAGTTTGCCAATAGCTCCGAAGTTTAGCATAGATAGTTATCATTCGGAAAATATAGAAAAGAGCTTAGCTTTTGGGGTTGAGTTTATTAATGATGTTTCTGGTGGTGAAGACGAAAAAATTGTAGATATAGTGTCTAAGTCAGGTTTGCCTTATGTATTAATGTATCCCAGGGATCTTGCAAAAGATTTTACAGGAGAGGATGTTGTCATAGAGGTTAAGTCTTGGTTTGAAAATAAGCTTGTTGATCTACAGAAGAAGGGCGTTGCTGCAGACCAAGTTATCATTGACCCGGCGTTTGGCTACTGGAATATCTGGGGTAAGTCATTTGCAATAATTCGTCGATTAGAAGAATTGAAAGATCTAGGGTTGCCTATTTTTATTAGTCACTCTCGCAAGGGTTCATTGCAACATTTTCGAACTGCATCTCCTCAAGATCGTGATATAGAAACAGCAGGTCTATCAATTGCTGTTTCTAAAAATGTAGACTATCTAAGATTGCATAATGTGGAGTTACACTCTAGGTTGTTTAAGACTTTAGGATCTGTTGACAATTCATCTTACAGCTACAAATCCAGATAATTTGTGAAAATTTGTCCTTTAATTTGTTAAATAGCAAAACTATTCGCCGCATTAAAGAACAAATTTTCACTAAATTCTTAGTATTTTTGCTCTGCAACATGAATTGTCAACAGACCCTATTGTTTTTATTTTAGCTGAATTTTGTATTTTTTGTTTTATATATACCTGAACTTATATAACCCGAGTTTCGAGTTTTATTCACAGAAAATCGATTACTTATGAGCAATGTGTCCTAAGGTTCGTTTTTCCCGCAGCCCGAATCTGTCAGCGAATTAGTTAACATCTGCAATCTCGCGGCTCTAATCTGTCATCCCGCGGCTCTAATCTGTCATCCCGCGGCTTGACCGCGGGATCCATGAAGATAGATTCCGCGGTCAAGTCGCATAATGACAGTGTTTTCATTTCTTTACTATTGTTAAAGCATTGTAAGCTTGTTTATAGTCTCAACAATTTGCTGTTTAAATATATAACAAACAAGCTATAATAGTATAAATATAATACATTTTATTCAGATGAAATAAATGCTCAACAATATAATAACCGATATCATTATCGAACAAGGTTATCCTGCCAACCCAGCTGGAGTTTGCTTTGGAATTACAAACATGTGGGCCCAGGCTGTTTTATCTGGTGAAGAAACCATTTTTAATGAGAGAAATGAATGGATCACTTATGTATATCAAGAATCTCTCCAGGAATATGAAAAAGAAGGCTTTGACATAAGAGATCCTAAGCTAAGGTCTATACTAATTAAGCACATGCTAAAAACTTTAGTTGATTTCAGAGTCAGAAAAAGCGATCTTCAAGCCTATACAGATAGTGTTTTTTTATTCCAATCTCCCATTGATTTTAGCCAACAACATATACCATTCACTTATCAAAATAGTTTTGGGTTACCCTCAAAGCTTGCATTATCTAAAAAAATTGAAGAAGAAGGTGGCCTTGTAAAAATTCATGATGAAATCATAAGTGGAGATATAAATGAAATTCAAGATTATTTTGATCAATTAACAGAGAGTCTAAGCAATATTGACAAGAAAATACTAGATCACTTGGTCATAATAGTCAGCGGGTACTCGCATGCTGTTGGGCTTCGTTATATTTACCCCGATCGCTGGGAAGTCGCTGACAGCAATAAATACCCTTTCAAAATAGTTGATAGTAGTAAGCTAACTAAATTTCTTGATGGAATTTTGGTATCTGGCAAAAGTATAAATTGCATCGATATTAGCTTCATTACCACAGAAAAATATAAGATAAATTTTAAAAAAGAGGGTTTGCCAACTTTTGAAATTACTTTAAATAGAATAACAGAAGAATTTGATAACTATATACTGTTAAAAGATTTCATACAAGATGACTTAAAGACCTTAGTAAAATTGATTGAGGAAGATAAAGAAGTTTTTAACGAAACAACTAAGCATGAAATCATACATCTAATACATAAATATGGCATTCCAATGCTTACTGTTTCTGATCAAAAAAATCTTAGAAACTTTATAATAAATTCTAAAAATCAAGAGCTTATTACCAAGCTTCCCCCTATAACTATGTTTGACAAAATATTTACTTTCGGTTGCAAATCTCAAGCTGAGGAGCTGATCAATAATAATTTTTTTGATCAAGAAAGCTTGAAAAATAAAGCGTTGTGTTTATCTATAATTTATAAAAAACACGATATCATCAATATGTTGCTGCAAAGTAAATTATCTTTTGAGCCAGAATACGAATTTAAGAAAAATTATTCACTGAAAAATATTGCTATTGAGCGTGGTGATTTTAAAAGTATAAAGTATTTAAAAGAAGAGGTTGGGGCGAAAATTGATTATAAGAGTGCGTTAAAATGGGCAGTTTATAATGATGATATAAATATGTTGCTATATCTTCAATTTCATAACCCAATGAAGGAAATCTTTCCCGACTATGATTCACTATACACCAAAGAGCACCATCTACTTGCATTAGCATTAGCAAATGGACGCTATCAATATAAACTGATTCGATATCTTTCAGAACAAGGGTTTGACCTCAATTTTATTGATGAAGAAGGCAGATCAGCAGCTCATATTGCAATATTAAAAACAGAGGGACTGCCTGCATTACTGAGCATAAAAACTCTTAATAGGTTGGATAATTATCAGCATGGATTTAATAAAAAAGATAGTAATGGATTAAGACCTATTCACTTGGCAGCAAAACTGGATAACTTGGATCTGGTGAAATATTTATCAACAAATCTTAAGGTTCCTTTAAACCAAAAAAGTGATAATGGGGATACCATTGCTCATTTCGCGGTGTTATCTAAGCAAACAAAGGTATTATCGTGGCTTGCTGAACAAAATACAGAGTTACTCTTTCTGCCTAATAGCAAAAATGAATCACCTTTAAACTTGGCAAAAACAAATAATTGCCTTGCTGCTGGATCAATTATACTTATGATGATGAAGCCTTCTAATGGCAAGGTCAATGCAGAGATTTTCAGATGGATAGAAAATCAACCATTGGAAACTTGCATAGCTATTGCTGAAAATTTAGACAATATTCTGGGTGAGAAAATTAAACATACGCTTATTGAAGACACCCTAAAAAAAGTTAATATACTAGGAAAGATCTTGTTTAAAAACAAATCAATAGCCTCGATGTTCGCTAGTCGGGAAACCCTAGAAAGAAAAATACTTCAACTAAAAAGCGAAGAATACAATCAGTACCTATATCAGAAACCAAATAGAGGCCCTTTGTCTAGGAGATAATGTTAGGCAAAGTTCCTAAAGTTGGAGTCAAAACTCTCATATATTTTTCAACCTATCAGAACAGCTTTTCTTAATTAGGTTGTGTAGCAGTACTATGAGTAGTTGCTTTTAGCGACTTTAAAACCAGAGCCAACAATGTAAATCCGCATAGTAACGTGCCAAGTGAAAATAATGATCCAGTATAAATTGTACTAATCAAGGCGCTACTAACAGCTCCCATTCCAGACATTGAAGCTGAGAAAATAGCGGTTTTGGATCCCATTGGCGCATTTGATGAGTCCATTGCTGATCTATTAAGTGTTGGAAAACAAATTCCATTACCAAATGAAATAACGGTTACCCCGATGATTGTTCCCCATAAAAATTCTGGAAACAATAGACCTGATATTAAAGCTATGAGACCGCCGCTAGCAGAAATACTCAGCCCAACCTTAATCATGTGGTTAGTTTCTGTGCTATCGATGAATTTATTTAGTACTCTCGCACCTATGACAAATGCAGCAAATATAAATAATTGCAAAAAGCCAAACCAAAAAATCCCTAAATCAAATGTGGTAATTATTAAGAAAGGACCCGCTGCAATCCAGGCGATCATTGCGGCAAATATTAGGCAGAAACAGGCTGTATTAATAACATAACTAGAGTTGGTAGCAATTGACTTATAATTGCCTACTATGCGTTTTAAATCAATTGGGTGTGCTTTTGTTTTGTCGCAAGTTTCAGGCATTGTAATGAATAATCCTGATTGCATAATTAGAGCAATAATTGCAATTAGGCCAAATATCCAACGCCAATCAGAGAAATAAATTACGATACTTCCAAATAGTGGACCTACTGAAGGTGCTATAACCGTAATGCTGTGCATCCAGGATAAGGTCTTTATAGCTCTTTTTTCATCAAATAGCTCATGAATTGCAGCATACCCTGGCACAATCATGGTAGTTACCCCCGCACCTTGTAAAACGCGAGTCAAGAGTAAGGTATTTATATCATTGGTCGTCGCAGCGATTAGGCACGCAATTAAGAAAAATATTCCACCGATAAATAAAACTGGTCTTCTACCGAATCGATCAGAAATTGGCCCAATAAAAAGTTGGGTTGAACTTGCGCCTACAAACCACAAGGTAATAGTTAGTTGTGTTAAATCTTTTGGCGCATTTAAGTCAGATAATATGCTTGGAAGAGCTGGAAGGTAGGCATCATTTGTTAGGTATAAGGCTACTTCATATAGCACTAAAAATAGTGGAAATATAATATAAGTCATTCTTGATTCATGGGATTTCATTTATATATTTTCCTTAAATGTTTGCATTTTGGGTTATGTTTTAGGTATCTTACGACAAATGTGAAATAATCTCGACAAAAAAGTTAAATATTCATTGAATTACGTTCAAAGTTAAGGTTTATGATAAAAATTAATAATTATATTTCGTCATCTATATTACCTATTGAATGGAAAGGTATTAGTAGGTTAGTTACTTATTACCCAGAGCAATTCTATTTCGAAAATGATTATTACCATAGTTTTGTAGTCTTTAATAAAAAACCCTATGCTATTAAAAAACTTCTTGGTGAGGGATTTTTTGCAAAGGTATGGCTTTGTCAAAATGAAGAGGGAGAGTTGTTTTCTTTAAAGCAAAGTAACAAGAAGCCTAATAAAAGCCAAATAGATATACTTACCAAGCTAAATAGATTTATTGGTAAAGCAGTAAGTAGTCCTCCATTGATATATTATTTATTAATAAAGTATTCTGACGGTGTGCCATTTTCTAAAGTTTTTAACACTCCAGAAAAAGATAGAAATGATGAACTTGTTGCTTTGAAGTCGGTAAATGTCTTCAATGAAAAAGGTAAAAATTTGGCGATAATGAAGATGTATTTTTCACATGCTCGTGAAAACTATCAAAGCATAAGTCGCTATATACGCGAAATAAAGCCATCTGAGCGCTCAAGTTCATTAGTTGTTAATATAACCGATGAATTTGCTAAGCTTGCTATAGCATATAAGTCTTTAAGTAAGCTTGCTAATCTTCATTCAATGGGAATTATTCATAGAGATATTAAACCTCAGAACATGCTGCTGGAGTATAATTTCAATAAATATAAGTTATCTGTAAATTTTATTGATTTTAATCTTTCTAAATTAGTTTTTAATAAGGATTTTAAAATGGTAGGGACTCCTATATATCTTCCTCCAATTTTTCATGATGCGCATTTAATGGGCATTAATGGTAAGCTTAATGTAGCAAGAGCTAAGCTATCTGCTGCTACGAGTAAGTTAAAAGAATTTCCTATCAGGTTCTATGCTTTAGATGTCTATTCTTTAGGTTTAATTCTATATAGGCATGTTGGGCTTGAGAATCCTGTAGTTAATAATATGCTTTTAAAAGATGTTGATGCTAGAATTGCTGCTAAAGATGCAGCAAAATTCATTAAAAAGATTATTGAAGATAAATATAGAGATCTTGGTGAGAAGTTCGGAATTATTGATGTTGCAGAATCTACAACTAATGAAAACTCAACTTTAAGATAATTCTTTAGGTTTTACCTTGGCACTATACCCAGTCTTGTGGTCTCAGGTATCTTTCGTAGAGTTTTGCTTCTGGAGTGCCTTCTTCAGGTTCCCAGCTATATTTCCAAGACGCTCTAGGCGGCATTGAAACTAGTATGGACTCCGTTCGGCCTTTGGACTGCAATCCAAAGTGTGTTCCTCGGTCGTACAAAAGGTTAAATTCGACATATCTACCGCGCCTATACTCTTGAAATTCTTTTTCTCTTTCACCAAAAGGTATATCTTTACGCCGCTGAACAATTGTTTTGTAAGCTTCAACAAAGTGCTTGCCGCACGCTTTCATAAACTCAAAACAAGTATCAAAGTCTGGTGTATTAAGATCATCAAAAAATAACCCACCAATGCCACGAGTTTCATCACGATGAGGCAAGTAAAAGTATTTGTCACACCATTTTTTATATTCTTGATATGCTGTTGGGTTAAGAATATCGCATGCAGCTTTTGCATGTTCGTGCCATAGTACGCAGTCTTTTTCAAAGGGATAATATGGAGTTAAATCAAAGCCGCCACCAAACCACCAAACTGTTTCCCCATTTTTATTTTCAGTTTGAAACATTCTCAAGTTAGCGTGAGTTGTTGGAATATAAGGGTTTCTTGGGTGAATTACAAGTGATACGCCAAGGGCGTGGAAATGAGAACCTGCTAGCTCAGGACGTTTAGCAGTTGCAGCAGGGGGTAGTTTAGGCCCTTCAACATGAGAAAAGTTAACTCCACCACGTTCTACTAAATTACCACCTTCCAGTGTGCGTGTTTCGCCACCACCACCAGATTTATATTTCCAAATATCTGGGGTGAATGTAAACTCAATATCTTCATCCTCAAGCATTTCGCATACGTTATTTTGAAATTTCTTAAGGAAGTTTTCGAATTGATTTATTCTTTTCATAAATACTCTCTTAACGGATGCGCTCTCCTGTGATCGCATTCCAGATTTGAGTTGGTTTATCTAAAGTGCCTACTTCAGCTTTCAGCACATAGTCAATTTTGTCTCCAAATATTCTCTCAACTTCGTCATATGTTTTTATCGGCGGCTGATCTTTAAGGTTTGCGCTTGTTGAGATAATTGCCCCATTAAATTTTTCACATAATAGCCTTGCCACAGGGTGATTTGTGATGCGCACAGCGATTGTATCATTGTCGCCCGTAATTTTATGGATAGCAGCTTTTTTTGCTGGTAGTAACCATGTTATTGGGCCTGGCCAGGATGCAAGACATTTTTCAAGAATTGTCGAGTCAATCTCTCCCACAAAAGGCTTTACTTGCTCAAATTTGCAGGCAATAACTATAAAGCCTTTATTGTCGCCACGATTTTTTATTTTTCTAAGCTTGTTGATAGCATCATTATTTCTGGGATCACACCCAAGCCCAAAAACAGCTTCAGTTGGATATGCTATTACATCTCCATTCTTTAAATGTTTAATTGCTTCATTAATTTTTTGTTCTAGCTTCATCATGCTTTATTTTTGTTCTAAAAGGTAACATTCTGCGTAGTATATTATCTTTATAATAGAAATGATGGAAGAGGGCAGCCGAAGTATGCATTATTATCATTATAAATAATGCCCAGGCAAACAAGTAGTGCATGAAATTAGCAGTTTGAGCTAGAGGTTTGCTACTGGGAATAAAAGGCATAGGCAGATGGAATAGGCCGAAAACATTTGGAATATATCCTGCTGCAGTTGACATTGTCCATCCAGTTATCGGCATAGCAATTAGTAAAAAGTATAAAAGTGCATGCCCAACTCTAGCTAAAAAATATTGGAACTTGGGTACATGGGATGGTCTTTCTGGCATTCTTTCGCTTAATCTCCAGGCAAACCTTAAAATTACTAGAGCCAGCACTAGTAAACCAAATGACTTATGAATGGTTATTATAGTGTATTTTGTTGAGGTGTTTGGTATATAGGTTAGAGTTGCCCCAACTGCTAACAAAATTAACACTATTGGTGAGATTAACCAATGAAAAAATTTAGAGATTGTTCCATACTCTTCTGCTGTGTTTTTTAGCATGTAAAACTCCTTTAATTTTCACTGGGTGACACATTGCTATTCTACTAATATAATATTTTGCAGCAAATATTTGAATAGAGATAATCACAATGCCTGAATTACCAGAAGTTGAAGTGACGAGACGTGCAATTGCTCCTCATGTCGAAAACGAAATTATAGAAAATATTCAAATTCATGAGCATCGTTTTCGTTGGCCTATAATTAAGGAATTGCCGGATTTAATTAATGGTCAGAAAGTTGAATCGTTAACTCGTCGTGGCAAATATTTGATTTTTAAAGTTGCTGGTGGTCATATACTGATACATCTTGGCATGTCTGGAAGTTTGCGTTTATCTGAAAATAGATTACCTGAAAAAAAGCATGATCACGTTGGCATATCTATGAGTAGCGGTTGGACGTTGTGGCTTAATGATCCAAGGCGCTTTGGCTCTGTGCTTTGGACTAAAGAACCAGTTCTTTCTCATAAGCTTCTGTCAAAACTGGGGCCAGAACCTTTAACTGATGATTTTACTGCCGAAACTTTTTATAAAGCATCTCGTAACCGCAAAGGGCCAGTGAAAGCTTTTATTATGGATAGTCATATTGTTGTTGGTGTAGGAAATATTTACGCTAGTGAATCTTTATTCATGGCAAGAATAAATCCTATGACTCCAGCAAATGAAGTGGCTTTAGAGCAATACTCTAAGCTTGTCGAGTGCGTAAAGTTAGTCCTTGAAAAGTCAATTAAAAGCGGTGGAACTACCCTTAAAGATTTTATGAGTGGTGAAGGCAAGCCTGGCTATTTTCAGCAGTCTTTGAGTGCTTATGGCAGAGAAGGTGCAAATTGTGTTTCTTGTGATGATAAAATAATAAAAATAGTTATTGGCCAAAGAGCTACTTTTTATTGTCCATCTTGTCAGATATAGCTACTGTGTTTATACTACAGAGTCACAAAATATCATCCCAATCGTAATCGATGGGTCAGAATTTTTAATTTTTTATGGAGAGCAGGTATGGCTAACAAGTCCCATCTATTTACATCTGAATCAGTATCGGAAGGGCATCCTGATAAAGTAGCTGATCAAATATCTGATTTAGTTCTTGACAAAATTTTGGAGCAAGACCCACATGCTCGCGTTGCTTGCGAAACTTTGGTTAAGACGGGTATGGTTCTAGTCGCGGGTGAGGTTACAACTAAGGCTTGGGTTGATGTTGAGGCTGAAGTTCGCAAAAAGATTAATGAAATTGGCTATAATGATCCAACAATGGGGTTTGATGGTAGTTCATGTGCTGTTTTAACTTCGATTGGGCAGCAATCTCCAGATATTGCACAAGGCGTTGATCGTGGTAACCCTGAAAAACAGGGAGCTGGTGATCAAGGTCTAATGTTTGGTTATGCGATTGACGAGACTGATGTGCTAATGCCTGCGCCAATTACTTACTCTCATAGACTTGTTAAGCGTCAGTCTGAATTGCGTAAATCTGGCCAATTGCCATGGTTAAGACCAGATGCTAAAAGCCAAGTTACTATGCGTTATGTGGATGGTAAGCCAGTAGCAATTGATTGTGTTGTCCTTTCTACTCAACACGCACCAGATATTGAGCATGACTTGCTAGTTGAGTCTGTGATGGATGAAATAATTAAACCAGTCCTTCCTGCAGATCTTCTTAATGAGGATACTAAGTATCATATTAATCCAACTGGCCGTTTTGTTATCGGTGGTCCAATGGGTGACTGTGGTTTAACAGGGCGCAAAATTATTGTTGATACATATGGTGGGATGGCTCGTCATGGCGGTGGTTGCTTCTCTGGAAAAGATCCATCAAAAGTTGATCGTTCGGCAGCGTATGCAGCACGTTATGTGGCTAAAAATATTGTAGCAGCTGGTCTTGCTACTGAGTGTGAAATTCAAGTTTCATATGCAATTGGTGTAGTCCAGCCAACTTCAGTTCGTGTCGATACTTTTGGTACGGGTGTGATTGAAGAAGATAAGATTGAGCGAATTGTAAAGGATCTATTTGACCTTAGTCCTTATGGTATTACAAAGATGTTAGATTTGATGAGGCCAATTTATCAAGCAACTGCAGCATATGGGCATTTTGGTCGTGATGAAGATAGCTTTCCTTGGGAGAAGGTGGATAAGGTCGAGGCATTACGTGATGCGGCTGGGTTAAAAGATTAATATGCCGGATCCCAGTCCTCGGACGATGATCACTTAATATGATCACCTCTCTGTCATTCCGTGGCTTGACCACGGAATCCAGTTAAAGAACTAAACATGCCGTTAGGCTTATTGTCGCTTGGAGATTTTACAGTATGAGTCATTTAAACGAAGCACAAGAACAAGCGGTTTTAACTGATGCACCACGTATTCTGGTTTTAGCTGGCGCTGGAAGTGGTAAGACTAGAGTTTTAGCCCACCGTGTTGCTCATGTAATTCAAGAGCAAGGTATATCCCCTCATGCTGTATTAGCTGTTACTTTCACTAATAAAGCAGCTAGAGAAATGACCAATCGTATCGAATCTTTGCTTGGTATGCCAGCTAGGGGGATGTGGATTGGTACTTTTCACGGTTTGGCACATCGATTATTGCGCACTCATCATAATGAGGCAGGTCTACTTGAATCTTTCCAAATTCTTGATAGCGAAGACCAAAAGCGCGTTATAAAAAGAATTATGAAAGCTGGAAATATCAGTGAAGATCGCTGGCCAGTAAGGCAGGTTCAATCATTTATAAGCTCACAAAAACAAGCTGGTAGGCGCGCTCGTCATATAGTTGATAATGGTGATTTGTATAGTCAAGTTATGATTCGTATTTATAATGAATATGAAGAAGCTTGCGATAATAGTGGTTTAGTTGATTTTTCAGAGTTATTACTAAGGGTTCATGAGCTGTTTCGTGAAAATCCAGAAATTTTAGAATATTATCAAACTCGTTTTGCACATATTTTAGTGGATGAGTTTCAGGATACTAATGCCATTCAATATAAATGGTTAAGTCAGTTATTACATGAAAATAACTCAATGATGATTGTTGGTGATGATGACCAGTCTATTTATGGGTGGCGTGGGGCAGATGTTACTAATTTACAAAGATTCCGCAATGATAATCCTAACACCGAACTTGTCAGGTTGCAGCGCAATTATCGCTCAACTCCAAATATTTTAAATGCTGCTAATGCTCTAATAGAAAATAACCAAAATCGAATGGGTAAGTCACTTTATAGTGAGCTTGAGCAGGGACCTTTAATCTCAAGATATAGTGCATTTAATGAAACTGATGAGGCTCGTTATATTTTAAGTCAAATTCAAGAGTGGGTGTCATTTGGTTACCCTAAAAATGAAATAGCAATTTTATACCGGGCTAATGCGCAATCTCGTATTCTTGAGGAAGTTCTGAGTCATGCTGGGATGCCGTATAGAGTTTATGGTGGCTTAAGATTTTTTGAGCGAGCTGAAATTAAAGATGCTTTATCTTATTTAAGGTTGGCTATTAATCCTAATGATGATGCTTCCTTTGAGAGAGTTATAAATACCCCAGCTAGAGGGATTGGTCAGACAACTGTTGGTAAGTTGCGCGATATTGCTCGTGAAAGGCAATCATCTTTATGGCAAGCAGGCCAAATAGCTGTTGAAGAAAAGTTATTTTCAGCGCGTGCCGTAAGCTCCTTAAGTATGTTCTTCCAGTTAATTTCTGATCTGTCTGAGCAAGCAGCTAAAGATGAGCTTCCCGAATTGGTTCATGCTACCTTAATGCAAAGCGGGTTGTGGGATCATTATTCACAAGATAAGTCAGAGAAAGGTCAGGCAAAACTAGAAAACTTGGAAGAGTTAATTTCCGCCACGCGACAATACATTATTGAAAATGAGAACGGTCTTGTGCGAGAAGATGAGATTCGAGGCAAAAGTGAGCGAGAAAGCGGAGTGTATTCTGGTATACATGAGCATTTTGAGCGATCTTTTAACAAAGAAGATCACTTCTCGCGCGAGACCATGCAACCGTTAGTAGAGTTTCTAGCAAATGCTGCTTTAGAAGCTGGTGAAAAGCAAAGCGATCAGAATGAAGAGGGCGTCCAATTAATGACTCTACATTCAGCGAAAGGACTTGAATTCTCAGTTGTATTTCTGACGGGTCTAGAAGAAGGGCTGTTCCCCATTCACCGTGCAATTGATGATTCTGACTCGCTAGAGGAAGAACGGCGACTTTGTTATGTTGGTATGACTCGTGCTAAATACAAATTATATCTGACTCATGCAGAAATACGACGTATGCGAGGACGAGAGACTTATCAGCGCCCATCTCGTTTTATTAATGAGATTCCAATGGATACGATTGAGGATGTGCGTTCTGGCATGACCGTGCAGCGCCCACAAACAGCTGCTGCAACTCCAAAATATAAACGTGATTTTCGCTCAACAAAGATTTTAAATTCGGCTTTAGAAGTTGATGGTTATAAGCTTGGTGATAGGGTGAGGCATGCTAAATTTGGTGAGGGCACGGTTCTAAATTATGAAGGTAAGGGTGGCTCTTTGCGTTTGCAAGTTAGATTTAAAGCAGGCGTGAAGTGGCTAGCAGCCAAATATGCCAATCTTGAGAAGATCTAATGGTGCTGTAAGACCAATTGTCATCAGCTCCTAATATATTTATTACACCCCAATATGTCTTGGACTTACTATACCAGGTTCGCAAAGTACTTTGTACCTATTTGCCATATTCTTAATTTCTTCCTGAGTTGGCTTTTCAAAATACTTTTCCAATAGTTCTTGGTAGGTAATGAATTGTACTTTTTCTGCAACATATTTGACTTTATTGTTTTGATGAAATTCTATATCAATAGAGCCTTTTTTTAGTCCTTCAAAACATTTAGACAAAAGATTTTCAGGGTCATGTTCAAAGTTTTCGTTTTTTAAGGTTTCTAAGAAATTGACAACTCTGTCGCAGGTGAATTTAGCGAACTCATTAATTCCACTGCTATCTATTCTAGAGATTATATTGTAGTTGGCAAAAACTAATGATTTGGCAAAGAATTTAGCAAAAAATTCAATCTCATTCTGATTAGTAAACATTTCAAATAAAACTTTTGGCCCACTTCTAGCTGATGCTTCTCTGTTTCTTTTATACATGTTTACAGCAGTTTCAGTTGCTCCAAATAATGTTGAAACACCTAGTGCACTTGTTAATGGTCTTATTTTTTCAGTAAAACTTGTAACATCTTCAAGGGTTTTATCAAGCTGATTTTCTTTAAGATTAGCAAATCCTTGGTAAATTGAAGCAGCAGCTTGAAACCGGTTTACAAAGTATTTACTCACTTCCTTTTCAAAAATTTCACGCTTAACTTTTTGTCTTTCATCTTGTTGTATTCTTTTTATGAAGTTTTTTGATGGTTTGAATCTAAATTTTTCTTCTTTTGAGTCTTTAAGTTGGTTTTTCCACATAAAGATAATTTTGTCCACTAGTCGTTTAGAAACACGTATTATTGCACTAGTATCTGCTCCATTGTTTAATAACTTAATATTTTCATTGTAAATTCTATCGAGGTACTGCTGGGTAACTGTCTCAAGTAAATTAATGGAGGAATTTTGTAAAATAAAGTTTTTTGCATCTTTTTTACTTAATGCTGCAGACATTTTTTGTGTAAAAAATTTGTTATCTCCAAGAAAGAATATTATTTTATCTATAAGTTTTGAAGATATTAATTTAAATAACTGCGCTTTTATCTGTTTAGTCTGCTTATCATTTAGGTGGTAATTTATTTTTGCTTTATAATAATTATTTATTGCTCTATTTATAAGTGTTTTAGCTAGATATTTGCTGTAACGTTCAAGCTCAGAAGAGCCTCGGCTTTTTATTCTTTCTAAGGTCTTTTTCTTGCTTTCTTCAGGGTTTGCAGTAATTTCTAATGCTTCTGAATCTAATTTGCTTTTGTTGGTTTGTGCTAGTAGAGCAAATTGAGCCGCTTGTGTGTAACTTTTAAATATGTTGTCAGAGTTTGTTTGGGCACCCATATCAAATATATAAAGATCTATCAATCTGTCAAAAATTATAACTGGAGTTTCATCACCTAGTTCATTGTAAATTTCAATAAACTTCTTGGTTGCCTCAAAGTAGTCTTCATTTTCAAATAATGCTTCTGCTTCTTTTAATGTCTCTATAATTAGCTCTTTATCACTTTTTTCTTTCAAGTCTATTTTTTTGATATCAGGTACAGTAATTTTTATTTCATCCAGTTTTTTATTTAGAGAAGATATGGTCCCATCTTTATAATTTTGGATTTTCTCTATTTGCTTTTCAGCAAGCCGTTTAAACTTTAATAATAATCTCTCTCTCTGTATTTCATTTTGTAATTTATTCGCATATATAAGGCAGAGATAATTGTTAGAATATTTCTCAATTTCATTTATTAGGTTTGTATCAATTCTTAATTGATAGGTTTGGTCAATTGGTACAAATTTATTTTCAGCTAGTTCTATCGATTTTGCATCATAATATTTTTGCAGCTCAAATATTCTTGAGTTGAAAATCTCTTGGAGTGATTCAAATTCTTTATTGCTTAGTTCGAGTTCAGATATTTTTTTATTGATTTGCTCATTTTTTGGTTTGTAATAAATGAAAAACTTTTTGCTTTCATTGACCGCTTTATCCATTTCCTCTTTGAGTTGGCTGCCGCTCATTCCTAAATACTTTGAGGTTCCTAGGTCAATGCTAGATAATATTTTTCCTATTTCCATGTAGTATTGGTTGGGGTAAAGGTTTGTCTGTCTTATAGCTTTTGCTAGAGCGGCGACGTGCCTATGTCTTTTTTTTTCGCTTGAAATGCATTGTCTGATTTTTCTGTCTTCTAGGCCAGGTCCTGGGACTTCAATTTTTTTGCCGGATATCTCTATATAATTATATAATCCGTCCATTAGTTTTTTTTCTATTTCAGGCAGAATTTTGCGTTTAAAATATATGCGCATACAAACTCCTTCTTACGCTGACATATATTTTATAATAATCATAAAATTAGTGTTTTGTGAAATTTTAATTATTTTTTGTCGCTAAGATAAATGTAGAAGAGTCCCGCAAAGACAAAGAAAAAAAATGAAATCAAAGACCAAACTGGCATGCTGAGATTAAATAGAGTCCACTTGATTTTGGCGCAAGCTCCTGTCCCCTTGATTAAAAATTCAATAATTTTGGATGTGGGTAAGAATTCAAGCATATGCTGAAAGCTTGGTAGGCAGGTAGTGTTATCGGCTGGAGGGTAGTGCTGTAGATAAAGTTGTCTAGTTGCAGAAGCTGAGCCACAAAGCCCAATAATTGAGATTAAAGATCCATAAACTCTTGTGCCAATTTTTCCAGATTTATGGAATACAGATATTAAAAAAACAAAAATCATAGCAATGAAAATAAATCTTTGCATTATGCAAAGAGGGCAAGGATCAACCCCTTTGTAGTATTGTAAGTAATATCCGAAGCTGATTAAAAGGCAGCAGAGTAGAATCCCTGCTGCACTATAAAATCTGATAAGTTTATTTTTGATGAGCGTCTTCAAAACTAACGGCATTAGTTTCCCTTATTAGGAAGCTTATTAATATAGCTAGTATACAACCCGCTGGTAGTAAAAGCATTGCATTCTGATAATCTATAGCAGTGTAAGTTGAAGTCTTAGCGATTGCTTGCCCTAAATGAAGCCCCATAATCCAGCCAAACACAGGCTGTGCAAGTCCGCCAGCTTGAATCATTGTAGAAGCTAAGCCTTCAGCGGTTGCCGTTACAGCGTTTGGGTTACTTTCAGCAATTACTGGATAACTTAAAATCTGTGCGCTCGTAAAAAATCCAACCAGCAAGTAAAGACCCATAAGAGGCCAGTAAGTTAGATTTGGTATATACATTGCAGCTAATATTGCAGCCAGAGATGCTACTGAGCAGATAATCATTAGTGGTTTACGCTTTTTCATAGCATCTGAAAGTCCGCCAAATATTGGTGATCCGATTATAGTTCCGATAAATATCATGCCTGTAATGCTTGATGCTTCTACTCTTGTTAGGCCAAATACGTGGTTGAAGTAAGAAATTCCCCACATTGCACCAATTAGGATAATTGGAAGGTTCAATAGCCCAGTGTAAAGCCCTGCTAACCAATTTTGCTTGTTGGTTAAGACCTTTGCAAGAGCCTGTAGTAAACCAGAAGATTCCAATTCTTTTTGGTTGTCTTCGAATTGGTGAGAATCAGATGGTTGATCTTTAACGAATAGGAAAATCAAAGTTAAAATAACAAGACCCATTCCTCCCATGTAAGTTATAAGAGCGTGCCTCCATCCAACTTGGGCAGTAAAGTAAGTTAATGGGGTTTGGACACTAAATCCACCTAGCATTGCTATTGTGATAATAACACCAATAACCAAGGCCATTTTGTGTGCGGGGAACCAGCGAGAGGCTAGTCTGATATTAGCCAGGAAGCAAAAAGATGATGCGGCACCCATCATTGCGCGAGTGATTTTAAGTACAGTCAAGTTTGGCGCGTATGTGAAACCAATTAGGGCGCAAAGAGTAAAGCTCATAATGAAAAGTAAAAGTTTTCTAGTGGAAACGCGGTCAATTATAATTCCTGCTGGCAGTAATAAGGTTACATTTGCGTAGAAATAATAAGCGCTTAAGTTGCCAACGCCCCATGAGTCAAGCCCATAGCTACTCATCAGCGGTTCTTCAATTGCATTGAACATATTCATTTGCGCAAATTCATAGAAGAAATATAAAGCTCCGCAAATACAAACTAGCCAAGCTTGCCAAGTTGGATGGTTGAATTCTTCATTGGGAAGATGAGTACTCATTGGGAAAACCTACCTTATTTCCTTTAGGGTTTGCTGGCAATTCCAATTATCAACAGACCCTTGTTATAAAGTAGGTATTTTACTATTGAGATGCCTATTGTCAACATAGTGTAGGATAATTGATTTAAGGATGATCAAAAATGGTGACTACGGTATTGGACTTTGTTAATATCAAAGTTAGCATTGGTCCATTCTTAATTTTGTGAGTGTCACATGGATAGTCAGATTGCTAAGCACAATATGTTAGATCAGCAGATTCGTAACGGCGGGGTCGTTGATAACGATATCCTGGGTTTACTAGAGTCTACTCCTCGCGAGAACTTTATGCCAGAGTCTTTAAAAAGTCTTGCTTATGCTGATGCATCATTACCTATTGGTCATGGTCAAAAGCTTTGGACTCCTCTGGAAGAGGCTAAGATATTAAGAGCTTTAGAGATTAGTCCTGATGATACAATTCTTGAAATTGGCACACTAAATGGATACATGACCGCGCTTTTGGCACAATTGGGCGAGCATGTTTACAGCGTGGATTTCTATTCAGATTTCACGAAATTTGCTGCCAAAAATTTGGCTGATATGAATATTAAAAATGTTACGATTGAAACTGGCAACCCTGCAGTTGGTTGGGGAAAGTACGCGCCATATGATGTAATTGTTATAAATGGCTCTTTTGACGATGTTCCCGAAGGCTACCACGAAGACTTAAATCAGTTTGGAAGAATGTTTGTAACTTTGGGTGAGCCTCCAGTTATGGACGGTATGTTTATATATAGGTGGGGCATAGATCAATGGAGATTTTATAAGCAATTTGATACGTGTAGACCTAGAGTTGCTGGCTTTGAAGATGAGAAAAAATTTAGATTTTAATTGGATTTTGAAATGAGAAGTATTGGACTGAAAGTTTCTGCATTTTATTTGTTATTAGTATCTGGGATTACTCCAGTTTTTGCAGCTAACTTGATAAGTGTTTACGAGCGCGCAGCTAAATACGATCCAGCATTTAAAGCTGCTGAAGCAACTTGGTTATCTGGCAAAGAAAATATACCTATTGCCCGTTCATCTTTGTTGCCTCAATTAACATTGAATGGCTCTTATGCAAGAGTTCATACTGATCAATATTCCCCAGGAGGATTTGGTGGTTCTAAAACCTGGTATTCGAGTAATGGGGCTTATTCAGTTTCTCTTTCACAGGCAATTTTCAATTACCAAGCTTGGAAGCAACTAAGTTCAGCTAAAGCTACAACTAAGCAAGCTGCTGCCGTGTTTTCTCAAGCAGCTCAGGATTTATTATTTAACACTTCTTCTGCATATTTTGAAGCTTTAAAAGCTGATGCGGTTTTGCAGGCTGATGTTGCGGAGCGTGAAAGTTTGCACAGACAATTAAAGCAAACACAAGCTAGATATGATGTCGGTGTTGATGATGTTACAGCCCTTGATGAAGCTCGTTCCCGCTATGAAGGTTCACTTGCTAAAGAAATTACTGATCGCCAAGCGTTAGCGAAAAGAATTGAAGATATTAGAGCAATTACTGGGCTTAGATATGATGTGTTGTATGGTGTAGGGAATAAATTGCCACCTATGATCAAGCCAGCTAGCTCTTCCATTGATTCGTGGGTAGCAACAACTATTAGGCAAAACTTTAATATTCAAGCTGCTAAATTTGCTAAAGATGCAGCGGAACAAAATATAAGTGTAGCTAGCGCGGCAAGATTTCCAGTTGTTGATTTTGTACCAAGCTATAGTTTTTCTCGTACTGGTAAAACTATTCAGAAAAAAGAAGCTGAAACTTACACTGCCTCTGTTGGAGTATCAGTTAATTTCCCTGTATTTCAAGGGGGAGGTGTATTTGCCCAAACTAAGCAAGCTAACTACAATTATCAAGCAGCTAGTGATAATTTAGATAAGGCATTGCGTGATGAGGTCAAGACAACACGCCAGGCATTTTTAGATATAATTGCTATCTCTAGCAGAATTAAAGCCGACAAATCGAGAATTGTCGCAGCTCAAAGTGCAGTGAATTCAACACAGGCTGCTTATGATGCTGGAGTTAGAACTTTAGTTGATGTTCTTGATCGTATGACTGAGCTTTATAATGCGAAGCGTGATTATGCTAAAGATCGTTATGACTTATTAATTTCGTCTCTACAACTTAAAAAATCATCTGGAACTCTTAAGGCAAAAGATCTTAAGAACGTTAATGCATGGTTAAAAGAGCGTCATAATGTTCATGAAAGTGTATTGGGGTATAAACATACTGAGGAACTGCTTAGTAGTGGCCCTAATAAACGAGCGTCTAAGGTAGCCCATAAAAGGTCATCTAGTATAAAAAAATCTTCTAAGCTTCATAGAAAGTTGGCTAGCAAAAATTTAAAGGCGGCGCATAAGAGAACATCTGCAACTAAATCTAAGCCTTCTATAAAAGTTAAAGCTAAAAAACACTTAGCAAAAGGTCCTTACTCAATACAGGTTGCGGCTGAGCCAAATTACAAGGATGCGGTCAAGTTTATAAACAACAAGCATATCAAGGGTGAAGCTTGGATGAAAAAAATGTATGGTGGTGCTTTCTACAGGGTTTATTATAAGCATTACCCCAGTTATAAAGATGCAAGCAATGATCTTAAAAAGATCCCTAGATCTTTAATCAGATTGAAGCCATATGTGGTAAAAGTTTCAGGATAAACAATTTAGTAGTTTGATTGTGTTTGAAGCTAAGGCTAAAGGGTCTGTTGCTAATTCTCTCTACAACAAGAATTGTGTTAACAGACCCTAATTTTTATTTATTGCCCCATAATTTCTGCTACGTCGATCATGCGATTTGAAAAACCCCACTCGTTATCATACCAGGCAAGTACCTTAACTAAGTTGCCGATAACTTTTGTTTGGGTAGCATCAAAAGTTGCAGATGCAGGGTTATGATTAAAATCAATTGAAACCAAAGGCTCTTCATTGTAATCAAGTACAGATTTTAGCGATCCTTCAGAAGCATTTTTTACAATATTATTTATTTCTTCAGCTGATGTTTCTCGTGGAGCTTCAAAAGTTAAATCTACTAATGAAACATTTGGAGTTGGAACGCGTACAGCAAAACCATCAAGTTTACCTTTTAGTTCTGGTAAAACTAAACCAACAGCCGCAGCAGCACCAGTTTTAGTTGGAATTTGTGACATAGTAGCTGAGCGGGCGCGGCGTAAATCATTGTGGCGTGCATCAATAAGAGTTTGGTCATTAGTGTATGCATGAATTGTATTCATTAAGCCTCTCTCGATGCCAATACCATCTAGTAACGCTTTTGCAACGGGAGCTAAGCAGTTAGTTGTGCAAGATGCATTAGATACAAATTGAAATTCAGGTTTAATAATGTCATGGTTAACTCCATAGACAACTGTGGCATCTATATCTGCGCCACCTGGAGCAGAAATTAAAACTTTCTTCGCGCCGGCTTTAATATGAGCAGAAGCTGTCTCGCGGGTTTTAAATTTGCCAGTACACTCTAGCACAATATCAATATTAAGCTCTTTCCACGGTAGATTTTCTGGATTACGGTCAGAGCTTACGTTGATTTCATCACCGTTGATAAATATTTTGTTTCCTTCAGTACGGATATCTGCATTAAACAGGCCGTGGACTGAATCATGTTTTAATAAAAAAGCTAGCTGCTCTGGATCGCCTGAGTTATTGATTGCGACTATTTTGATATCTTTATCAGTATAGTTTTCGTAGAGTGCACGAAGTGTTGCGCGTCCAATTCGTCCAAAACCATTTATTGCTAGTCTAAGTGTCATTTTTCTCTCCTAGTTTGAATATGAGCCGCTAACTGAAATCTCAACCACGGCCTCCATAACATGTTCTTTTGTTAGCCCTAATTCCTCATAAACTTCTTTAGCAGGAGCAGATTCCCCAAATCGATCAATACCAATAACTCTGCCATTAGCTCCAACTAGCTTATACCATAAGCCAGTTGTTCCAGCTTCAATAGCAACTCTGGTTTTTACTGTTTTAGGTAAAATTATTTCTTGGTATTCAGTAGATTGTTCTAAGAAACGATCCATGCATGGCATAGAAACTACGCGAGTTGGCTGCCCTTGCTGGTTTAGCTCTTTTGCAGCATTAACTGCAATTTCAACCTCAGAACCAGTTGCCATAATAATTGCTTTTGGCTCTTCATTTGGCTCAAGCAATATATATGCCCCTTTAGATATTTCAGAGATTTGCTTCTCAGTTTGTTGATTCTGAGTGACATTTTGACGAGTTAACAGTAAGCAACTTGGACCACTTTGTTTCTCAATTGCTTGTTGCCAAGCTATTGCAGTTTCTGCTTGATCAGCTGGGCGCCAAACGTCTAAATTTGGAGTTTGTCTTAGCATTGTAATATGTTCTATTGGCTGATGGGTGGGGCCATCTTCGCCAAGGCCAATAGAGTCATGGCTTAAGACAAAAATAACACGTTGTTTCATCATGGCAGCCAGGCGAACTGCATTGCGCCCATAGTCAACAAATGTTAAAAATGTACCAGCAAATGGAATTACTCCACCATGTAATGCAAGACCATTCATCATGGCAAACATGCCGAATTCACGCACTCCATAATACAGATAATCGCCGTCTGGATTATTAGCAGACAGCATAGTTGCACCATCCCAGCGTGTGCAATTTGATCCAGTTAAATCAGCTGATCCTCCAAGTAGCTCTGGCAAAAGAGGTATAAATTTATTTAAGCAGTTTAGTGAGCTTTTTCGAGTAGCTGTTGGTTTATCTAAAGATGCAAGTTCTTTTATATTTTTTGCAGATTTTTCGGTCCAGTCATTTGGTAGTTCACCTTGCATTCGACGCTCAAATTCAGCAGCTAATTCGGGGTGTTTAGTTTTGTAGTTATTGAACGACTCTATCCAAGTATCTTCTTTTTCTTGGCCGGCAGTAGATTGTTTGAGCCATGCATCTTTGATATTTTCAGGAATTTTAAAAGCTGGATGATGCCAGTTTAATTGTTCGCGAGTTTTTTCAATTTCTTCAGTTCCTAAGGGTGATCCATGAGATCCTGCCGTATTAGCTTTGTTGGGGGAGCCGAAACCTATAACTGTTTTGCAGCATATTAGACTTGGTTGGTCTGAGTTTGATTTTGCTTTTTCAATTGCTTTCTTTATTGATTCAGGATTGTGTCCATCAACATCTTTAATAACTTGCCAACCGTAGGCTTCAAAGCGTTTGGGGGTGTCATCGGTAAACCATCCTTCAACTTTGCCATCTATAGAAATTCCGTTGTCGTCCCACAACACAATTAATTTATTTAATTTATGCGTGCCTGCAAAGGAGCAAGCTTCGTGTGATATCCCTTCCATTAAGCATCCGTCACCTGCAAAAACATAAGTATGATGGTCGATAATATTAAAACCATCCTTATTGAATGTTGCAGCAAGATGTTCTTCAGCAATCGCCATGCCAACAGCATTTGCAAGACCTTGGCCAAGTGGGCCAGTAGTTGTTTCTACGCCTGGTGTGTGGGTAACTTCTGGGTGTCCTGGAGTTTTTGATCCTAATTGGCGAAAGTTTTTTAAATCTTCGATGGAAAGATCATATCCTGATAAATGCAGAAGAGAGTAAAGCAGCATAGCTCCATGACCATTGGAAACCACGAAACGATCACGGTTAAACCATTTTGGGTTGTTTGGATTGTGATTGAGGAAGTCACTCCATAGAACTTCAGCAATGTCAGCCATTCCCATAGGCATTCCGGGATGTCCTGAGTTGGCTTTTTGCACTGCATCCATAGCTAGCGCGCGAATCGCATTGGCTTTATCTTGGCGGGTGACCATGTGATGTATCCTCGTTCCTATTTATTGTCGGATGAGAGTATACCAGCCTAGAAATGTGATCGGAAGCATTATAGATGTTTTCAAGATCCTCAAGTGATTCTGAGCGAAGATGGAAATTAGGACATGTTGCTTGGAATAATAATTAGTGATGAGTGCGAATGTTTCTATTTTTCTCTGTATCGCTAAGCGACTCTCACTGAGATAAAAATACCTTTTTTTTCTTGTTTTTAGTGTTTGTAGTGGAAAAGATATCTTCATTTTCGAATTGGTATTTCTACGAGAGTATACAAAAAATAAACAAGTAAATTGGTTAAACCTGAATACGCCTCATTAATATTCCACATTTGCAAACTAGTCGGCGGTAAATTTTGCCATCTTTTGAAATGTCTTTCTTGTCATCGAATCTAAGATTGCCACCATCGCAATCATCGTCGTGCTTATTTTTATTACCGGCTCCGCCGGATATAGAATTTAATTCATTAGAGTTTAGTTGATTTTTAATTGAGTTTTTATTTTTTTTCATAATTCCTCACTTGTGAATAACAATCCAGCTGCAGCCGACGAAGACAGATGCTGTGCACCTTGTGAGATACTGCTATCACTCGAAACTTGTTTATAAGCTTTTGCTGATTCTTCTTTAAAATTGCATATACTCATACATTTAAGTATAGTTCAAGGTATTTATTGTTCAAATATTTGATTTTTTGTGCTGTAGTGCGGCGAAAATATTAGGGGCTGTTATTAGGTTGCTTGCTGATTGCTCATGAAACTGCAAAGCTCATATTTTACAGGTCATCTCTTCTCTTAGCTTGATCGTGGTCTAATCCAGTGAGATAATAGCTTCTATTTGAAATCAATGAGGTTTAGGCATATATGTGCGGAATTGTAGGAGCTATTACGCAAAGGGATGTGGTTGATATTCTTTTAGCGGGTTTACACCGCCTTGAGTATCGTGGATATGATTCGGCTGGTGTTGCCGTCATTAATGACAGTGAGATTCAGCGCGTACGCTGTAAAGGCAAAGTTGCAGACCTTGAAGGGGCATTGAATAAAAGTCCACTTACTGGCACAGTTGGTATTGCTCACACTCGCTGGGCAACTCATGGTGTTCCAAATGAAAAAAATGCTCACCCTCATACTTCTCATCAAAAAATTGCGATTGTTCACAATGGCATCATTGAAAATAACGAAGAGCTTAAAAAGTTTTTACTAGAAAAAGGTTATCAGTTTGATTCTGATACTGATTCTGAAGCTATTGCGCATTTAATTGATTATGAATGGGGCCAATCTCCTAATGAAACACTAGCTAAAGCTATACAAAAAGTTGCAAAAAGGCTTGATGGGGCCTATGCCATTGGAGTTATCCATTCAGATGAGCCGGATAGAATATATGCGGTGCGTCACGGTAGCCCATTAGTTGTTGGGCTTGGAGTAGGAGAATACTTTATAGCTTCTGATATGCTAGCTTTAATCCCATTGACTCAACAGTTTATCTATCTTGAGGATGGCGATATAGCTGATATTTCTAAAGAAGGATACACTATTTTTAATAAAGATGGAGTGGAAGTTGAGCGTGAAGTAACTTTGAGTAAGATTACAGATCAGTCAGCTGATCGTGGTAATTATCGTCATTACATGCTGAAAGAAATTTTTGAGCAACCTCAAGCTATCTATAATACCTTTGAAGGGCGGATAGATAATCATACAATTAACTTGGATGAACTTGGTTCAGGTGTTGATGATGTTCTTAAGAAGTGTGAAAGCATACATATCATTGCCTGTGGTACAAGTTATCATGCTGGTTTAGTGGCTAGCCATTGGTTTGAGGAGTGGGCGGGTGTTCCTTGCCGGGTTGATATTGCTAGTGAACAAAGGTATCGCCGTAACATTGTGCCTAAAAACTCTTTGCTGATTACAGTTTCCCAGTCTGGCGAAACTGCAGATACTTTAGCTGCTTTGCGCAATGCTATGAAGCAAGATTATTTATCTAGTTTGGCAATTTGTAATGTGGATGGTAGTTCGTTGGTGCGTGAGTCCGATATGGCTTTATTGACAAAAGCTGGGCCGGAAATAGGCGTTGCTTCAACCAAGGCATTCACAACTCAGCTTGCTGCATTTATGTTAATAGCTGCGAAAATGGCTGATTTGAAAAAAGAACCTTGGCCAAAAGACGAAGTATTTTTAGCGGTTGGTTCTTTGCCTCAAATTATTAATGAAGTTCTGTCTCTTGATGAAAAAATCCAAATCCTTGCTGAAGAATTTGTTGATAAAGATCACGCCATTTTTCTAGGTCGTGGTGCGCAATTTCCTCTTGCTTTAGAAGGTGCTTTAAAGCTTAAAGAAATCTCTTATATTCATGCTGAGGCTTATCCCGCAGGAGAGCTCAAGCATGGACCTTTAGCTTTAGTTGATAAGCAAATGCCAGTTGTGGTGCTTGCTCCTAATAATAATGTTTTTGATAAAATCTGTTCAAATATTCGTGAGGTTGAAGCTAGAGGTGGCCAGCTTTATGTGTTTTCTGACGAAGTTGATCAAGTACCAGAGGCAGATAGCATTACATCTTTTGCTTTACCGAAAGTATCTAATGTAATTGCACCAATAGTTTATACAATTCCAATGCAACTGCTTTCTTATCACGTTGCTGTATTAAAAGGTACAGATGTTGATCGTCCACGTAATTTGGCTAAATCTGTGACTGTTGAGTAATTTGTATGTATAAATTTAGCTTTTTAGTACCTGAAAATCACGCCGAAAAAGTGAAAGATGCTGTGTTTGAGGCTGGAGCTGGTAAGATAGGTAATTATGATTTTTGCTGTTGGCAAGTAATGGTCCAGGGGCAGTTTAGAGCTCTAGAAGGTAGTAACCCCTATATTGGATCTCAAGGTAGAGTTGAAAAGATTAGTGAAATTAAAGTTGAGATGGTTTGCGAAGAAAGCCGAATGCAATCAGTAATTTTAGCTATGAAGCTAGCTCATCCTTACGAAGAACCAGCTTACACGGTGATTAAACTTGAGGACTTTTAATGAGTTATAACTTGCAAGGAATTAGCTTGCTAAGTCCTCGTCCAGATAACCGCGGCGCAGATCTTGTGGAGCTTATAAATGCTTCAGCAGGGTTTGCTACTCAGCTTAATGTGGTTGAAATAGTTTATTCAATTACTAGTGAAAATATTCATAATTTACAGGATTTAAATTCTTATGATTTGGTGATTTTTACTAGCGTTTATGCTGTAAAAGGTAGCTTTAGGTATTGCCCAAGTTATACAAATGATAAAGTTATCATAGCTGCAATTGGCGAAGAAACAGCTAAGTCTGTTTCAAATTACTGTGATGTAAATAGTCTAATTTTACCAAAGGGTACTCCAAACAGTGAAAATCTCTTGAGCCTGCCTGAACTTTTAAATGTATCTGGAAAAAAAATCGCAATAATTTCCGGTGAAGGTGGTCGAGATTTATTAAAGAAGACCTTAAGCGAACGAGGAGCTTGTGTCTCTGAAATTACCTGCTATAAGCGAAAAGTTCCTGATAAATTAGCAAAAAATTTACTTTTATTAGATGTTGATAAATATGATTGGGTGCTTGGTACCAGTCAGATTTGTTTAGAAAATTTGCTTGGTTCAGCAAGTGAAAATCAAAAGCACAAACTTTTAACCAAAAATATTATCGTAATAAGTGATAGATTGGTTAAGTTGGTTGAAGATTTGGGATTTAAAAAAAAGCCATTTAAAGCGGAAAACTCTAGTAATAGTGCTATTCTTAAAGTGTTAGTAGAACAAGGAGTCAAAGATGACCGAAAAGGCTGATATAAATAAAAAAACAGAAAAAAAGGTTTTACAGTCGCAGAAGGTTAAATCTAAGTTTAGTATGCAGGCTGTTTTAAACTTATTTTTCATTGTGCTAATAATTGGTCTTGGAGCTACAGTTTATCTTGGCAACTATGCTAATACCAAATATAACTCAAATATTATGAATCAAATTGGTAAAAGTGATAGCGCTCTCGTTAAGTTAAGTAATCAAATTGATGGTCAGATGGTTCAAATTTCTGACATGAAAAACTGGGTGAGACATGAAATAAAGCGTCAACAGCCTTCGTCAAATCAATGGGTTTTAGGAGAGTCAAAATATTTAATAAGATTGGCTGAGTTTAGTTTGCATTTCCAAAAAGACATTCCAACTGCTATTGCTATACTGCAAAACGCAAAGTCACTCGTAAGCAATCAGGGTGATATTGAGTATCTTAGTTTACGACAATCAATTGAGAGGACCATTTTATCTCTCAAGGAGGTTGAGTCCCCGAATATAGCTGATTTAATGGTGCAGCTTGATGCTTTAAATGATGCAGTTCCATATATGAAGATTGCGCCAGTTGAGTTAAATGTAGGTCAGGAAGGGAGAGTGGTAAAGCTAGCAGATAATTCTCAACCTAAACAAAAAACTTCTTGGTGGAAGCGTGGCTGGGAAGAGGTTGGTGCTGTTATTGATAGGGCGGTCATAATTAGACATCATGGCAAGAAAGTTATGCCACTTATTGAGCCAAAGCAGGAAGTATTCGTTGTTTTAAATATCCAGGATTCTATTAGTCAGGCGCAGTGGGCTGTGCTTCATGGTAATCAAACTTTATATGATAATTCCTTGAACAAGGTGGTAAATTGGGTTGGCAGATATTTTGACTCAAAAGATACGGCTACTAAGGCTATAAATGAAATGTTGAAAAAATTATCAAGGCAAAAAGTCAGCGTTAATATGCCTTCTCTTGAGCCTATTATTGCGGAAATTAATAAGTTGGGCTAGGTTATGCGTGTTTTAATTTATATAGTAATTGTTTTATGTCTAGCAGTTTGGTTAGGTGTAAAAATCGAGGCTGATCCTGGGTATGTTTTAGTTTCCTATAGTGAATGGACTCTTGAGACAACCCTATGGTTTGCACTTTTCACAATAACCGTCATCTTTTTATTATTGTTCTTAATTTTTAGAATACTAAGGGGTATTTCTAGAACTGGTTATAATATTTCTCGTTGGAGTAAGTATAGAAAGCGTTATAAAGCTAGAAAGGCTACTAATTTAGGTTTTAGAATGCTGGCTGAAGGGCAGTGGGGTAAGGCGGAAAAGCAACTTATCAAAAGAGTTAAAGATAGTGAAATACCATTTATAAATTATTTAGTAGCGGCTCGTGCTGCTCAAGCGCAAGGCGACTATAAAAGAAGGGATGAGTATTTTCGGCGTGCTAATATGCTAAAAGATTCTTCGAAAATTGCTGTTACGTTAAATCAGGCTAGATTGCAACTCAAGGCTAAGCAGTATGAGGAGGCTGCTGCTACTTTGAGTCATTTGCATACAGTTATTCCTAATCACATTTATGTTATGCGCTTGTTGAAAGAAGCTTATGAGTCCCTTAATGATTGGGATCAATTGTGGCTATTATTACCTTCGCTTAAAAAGCGCGCGGTATTTAAATCTACTGAACTGCAAGAACTTGAGTTTATAGTTGCAGAAAATAGAATTCGTAATTTGGTCGCAGTAAAAAATTGGAAAAAGCTTGATGAAATATTTAAGAATCTTCCAAGTAATTTACGGTCGAATTCGGGTCTAGTTGCGATATATGTTGAGGCATTGATGCTGCAAGAAAGACCAAGCGAGGCCTTGGGTCTTATATCTGAAATCTTAAAGAAAAGTTGGGACAAAAAATTGGTCATTTATTTTGGGCTGATGGTGGCTGATGATCCAGTGAAACAATTGAGCCTTGCTGAAGGGTGGCTTAAGTCGCATGGCAAGCATGCTTCTCTTCTTTTAACTTTAGGGCGTATATGTAAGAGAGCTAAGCTGTGGGGTAAAGCTAGAGAATACCTTGATGCATGTATTAGGCATAAAGGAAATAAGTACGCTTATTTTGAGTTAGCTCAATTGCTTGAAGAGACTGGGGAGATTGCCAAGGCAAATTATTATTACAAGCAGGGATTGCTTTTAGCAGCAGGAAAATAAAATGGGCATAAAGTTAATCCTTCGTTTCATTTATATCAATTTTATAGTAGCTAAGTATGGCTTAGATCGTGTTTTACTTGAGGTAAGGTGGTTGGGCCCACTTCGATTTATTAGCTATTTAAATCCATTTAATTGGTTTTATCGAAACAAGTGGACAAGAGCTCAGAGAGTTCATTTAGCCCTTGAGGCCTTGGGTCCTATTTTTATCAAATTTGGACAGATATTATCTGTTCGTTATGCTTTGTTACCAGATGATGTAATTGAAGAGCTCAGTAAGCTTCAAGATCGTGTTCCTCCATTTGCAAGTGAGCAATCCATCGCAATTATTGAGGCAGCTTACGAAAAACCAATCACTGAGTGCTTCCAGGAATTTGACCCAATACCGATTGCTTCTGCTTCAATTGCCCAGGTTCATAAAGCAAAATTACATGATGATACTATTGTCGCTGTAAAAGTTTTACGCCCAAGAGTGCATAAGGTGGTTAAAGAAGATATCCAGTTAATGTATATGTTCGCAAGCTTTATTCAGTGGGTTTGGAAAGCTAGCAGACGCGCAAAACCTGTTGAAATTGTGGAAGAGTTTGAGAAGACAATTTACGAAGAATTGGATCTAATTCGCGAAGCGGCTAATGCTTCGCAGCTTAGAAGGAACTTCGAGGGTAGTCCAGAGCTACATGTGCCTAAGGTGTATTGGCCTTATGTAAAGCACAATATTATGGTTACTGAATTTGTGCATGGGTTGCCTGTAAGTGATGTCGAATCTTTTAGAGAGCGAGGCGTTAATCTAAAACGGCTTGCTGAAATGGGAGTGATTATATTTTTTACTCAGGTATTTAAGCACTGCTATTTTCATGCGGATCTTCACCCAGGAAATGTAATGGTTGAAGTCAAAAACCCAGCTAGACCATCGTTTATAACTGTTGATTTTGGGATAATGGGTTCATTAAGTCCACGGGATCAGCAATATCTGGCATTAAATATGATTGCTTTTTTTAATCGTGATTATAGGCGAGTTGCTCTTTTACATATTGAAAGTGGCTGGGTTAGTTCAGATACTAGAGTTGAAGAGTTTGAGTCAACCATTCGTACTGTTTGTGAGCCAGTATTTGAGCGTCCATTACGTGAAATTTCATTTGGCAAATTATTGGCTAAATTGTTTAGAACTGCAAAGCAATTTGATATGGAAATTCAGCCGCAACTTTTACTTTTGCAGAAGACTTTATTAAATGTAGAGTCACTTGGTAGAAGATTATATCCAGATCTTAATTTATGGAAAACTGCTAAACCATTTCTTGAAGATTGGGTCAAAGAGCAAACTGGCGTTAATAAATTGATAGAAACTGTGCGCGAAAGAATGCCATATTGGATAAAGCAGTTTGCTGAAATGCCTGATTTAATCTACGATCGTTTGAAGCAAGATGATATTAAAAATTTGCAGAAACAGCAAAATATTCATAGGGAGCAGAAAAATAAGTCAGAAAATAGTGCCTTAAAACCCTTTCTATATGGCGTGCTTGTAACTTCACTGGCAGTAACCTGTTTTTCATTGTTTGCATCGTACTTATAAGTTTTGTTGGCAATTGGTGTTGCAAGGCAAAAATGCCAACTGTCAATAGGCTATAGTTTTTTTTAATTTTAAACTATCCTTAAAATATAAAGGATTTTAAGGAATGAGTAACTATGAAGTTTTCATTGAATACCCAAATTCTTGTTGGAGCCATGCTGGGAGTAAGTGTAGGTGTTGCTCTGAATTTTTTAGGACAAGATCAAATATCTAATTTTGATTCTATTTTGTATGTCAGCGGTATTGTCGGTGATATTTTTGTTAATCTGCTAAAGATGATTCTTATTCCTCTTGTGTTTACCTCGATTTGTGTGGGTATAGCAAATTTGCAGTCACACAAAGAAATGCATAGAGTGTGGAAGTATTCTGTTTCATATTTTGCGTTGACTACAAGTATAGCTATTGGCGTAGGTTTGGTAGCGGTAAATATCTTTCATCCTGGATCTGGTCTGAATTTGGGAGCTTTGAATGTAAACGATAGCTTAACTAAGGTATCTGATCTATCTTTGTCCGCATTTTTTGAGAGTTTTTTTGCTCATCTTTTTGTGAACCCATTTGAAGCGATGGCTCAAGGCGCAGTACTTCCTACTGTTATATTTGCAATTTTATTAGGGATATCTATTGTTAAGGTGGGTAAAGGGGCTAAAAACATTATAAGTTTACTCAATGAGACATTTGAGTTAATTATGACTATTGTGCATTGGATTATGCGAATTGCTCCTATTGGTATTATGGCGCTTTTAATAAAGCTAGTTGCTACACAAGACATATCTTTTTTCATAACAATTAGTCAGTTTATTATTTTGGTTATAGGAGTGCTTTTATTTCATGGCTTAGTTATATTGCCTGGATTATTAGTGACTTTTGCAAAGATGTCCCCACTAAAATATTTAAAAGGAATGAGACGAGCATTTATAACTGCTTTCGCAACTAGTTCAAGTTCTGCAACTCTTCCTGTAACTATGGATTGCGTTGAAAATAATTTAAAAGTTGATAAGGACGTGGCTGGATTTGTGTTGCCTTTAGGAGCCACTATAAATATGGATGGTACAGCTTTATATGAAGCCGTAGCTGCCATGTTTATCGCTAACCTTTATGGAATAGAATTAAATATAGTTCAGCAGTGTGTTGTGTTTTTTACTTCTATTCTTGCCTCATTAGGTGCCCCGGGCATACCAAGTGCTGGTATGGTAACCATGGTTATGGTTTTGCAATCAGTTGGACTGCCTGTTGAGGCGATTGCTATTTTAATACCAATAGATAGGTTTTTGGATGCTTTACGTACAACTGTAAATGTCGAAGGGGACAGCATCGGTAGTATTATTGTTTATAAACTTATTCATAAGAAATTATCTTAGAAAACCCTAAAAATATTTAACGGTATGTGTTTCGAAGATAGTCTTGGTTAAGCAATTATGGGTACTCTAGCATCTTGCAGTGAGAGAGTAAGTAAGGCCAAAATACGGTATTGATGAACTTTCCATGTAGGGTAAATTATTCTGCATGGAACATTTAAAAAATACTGAAAATTTAAAATATTGGCTTGCATTAATGAGAACTCCTAATATGACTTATCGTCGTTTCGCCTCACTTTTTGAGGCATTTGGAGATGTTAAATCAATTTTTGATGCAGCAGGTTCTTTGCAAAGTTTTGGCTATCCGCAGGCTTTGGTGAATGCTTTGAAACGCCCCGATTGGAAAGGGGTTAAGCAAGATCTATTATGGTTAGAGTCTAATGATTTAAATCATTTTATATGCTGTACTGATGACTTATACCCAAGACTTTTATCTGAGACTGGCAGCAGGCCTTTAGGTTTGTTTTTAAGGGGAGATATTGGGTGTCTGTCAGCACAGCAAATCTCTATTGTCGGTAGCAGAAATCCAACTGCTTCTGGCAAGCAAAATGCTTATGATTTCTCTAGGCATATGAGTGAAGTAGGACTTGTGGTTACAAGTGGATTAGCCCTTGGTATTGATGCTATGGCTCATAGAGGAGCCTTAGATGTTAAATCCAAAACAATTGCTGTAACTGGTTGTTCTTTGGAGAGGGTGTATCCAGCAAGTAATAAGCGATTAGCTGCTGAGATTATAGCTAATGGTGGTTTGTTGGTTTCAGAATATTCATTTGGTACTCAGCCAGAAGCCAAAAACTTTCCTCGACGAAATAGAATAATTAGTGGATTATCGCTTGGTACTTTGGTGATAGAGGCAAATGTTAAGAGCGGATCATTGATTACTGCCTACCAGGCTTTAGAGCAAGGTAGAGAGGTTTTTGCAATACCAGGATCTATCCATAATCCTTTGAGTAGAGGTTGCCATAAGATTATTAGAGATGGAGCAAAACTTGTTGAGACTGCCGATGATATTTTGATTGATTTAGAATCTTTAGCAGAGTTTAATTCGCAGAAAAAGACAGTGGTTGATAGTAATATATCGGATGAAGCTTTGAGAGTTTTAGATTTATTAGATTCTGCTCCAACAGAAGTGGATTTAATAATTCAAAGATCAAATTTTAGTTCTGAGACCGTATCCAATGCTTTAGTTGAACTAGAAGTAGAAGAATTGGTCGAGATGTCCCATGGTGGATTCATTAAATTGTAAGTTTGAACTTTTACATAGAATATCGATATGATATAAAAGCTTATGATCTATTAACAATCGGACTTACAGATGCAAATTTCTATAATTTGTGAAAATTTCCCCTTTAATTCGTTAAATAGAGAGGCTATTAGCTTAATTAAAGAACAAGTTTTCTCTGCATTCTAGATATTTTTGCTTTTCAACACTAATTGTTAACAGACCTTATTCTGGAATAATATTGATTTTTTTCTTAAATAAATTTTATTCTTGAGTAATCAGGGAAGAAATGCAAGAATGTGCCATTCTTTAAAAAGGAAGATATCAGTATGGCTAAAAATCTGGTGATTGTTGAGTCACCTGCAAAAGCAAAAACAATTAAAAAATATCTTGGAAGTGATTATCAAGTGCTCGCTTCATTCGGGCATGTGCGTGACCTTGTGCCAAAAGAAGGCGCGGTTGATACTGATCATGAGTTTGCCATGAAGTATCAAGCAATTGATCGCAACAAAAAGCACGTTGATGCCATTGCTAAAGCCATTAAGTCTGTTGATAATCTTCTGCTTGCCCCTGACCCTGATCGCGAAGGTGAAGCTATTGCTTGGCATTTATGTGAGTTATTAGAAAGTAAAAAACTTCTTAAAGATAAAAATGTAAGTCGAGTCGTTTTTAACGAAATTACTAAAACTGCTATCAAGAACGCAGTTGATAATCCTCGTGAAATATCTATGCCGCTAGTTAATGCACAGCAAGCGAGGAGAGCGCTAGATTATTTAGTCGGTTTTAATTTATCTCCATTGCTATGGAAGAAGGTTAAACCTGGCCTATCCGCTGGTCGTGTTCAGAGTCCTGCTTTGCGTCTTATTGTTGAGCGTGAAATTGATATTGAGCAATTTAAATCTCAAGAGTATTGGAGCATCATTGCTAATCTTAAAGCTGAAAATAAATCTTTTGACGCCAAATTAAATATTTATGAAGGTGAGAAAGTAGAACAGTTTACTATTGTAAATAGTAAGCAAGCCAAAGAAGCTGAAGACAAACTAAAAAATGCTGGTAAAGATAAGCTGCTCGTTAGCAAAGTGACGAAGAAGCAACGAAAACGTAATCCAACACCACCATTTATTACGTCTACATTACAGCAAGAGGCGTCAAGAAAGCTTGGGTTTAGTGCTGACCGCACAATGAGAGTAGCTCAATCTCTTTATGAAGGTGTTGAAACTTCTGAAGGCGCTATCGGTCTGATCACTTACATGCGTACTGACTCTGTTAACATGGCAGCCGAGGCAATTGCCGAGATTCGTGATTATATTTCTCAGGAGTACGGCCCTGAAAATCTTCCGGATTCACCTCGTGTTTTCAAGAAGAAATCCAAAAATGCTCAAGAAGCTCACGAAGCGATTCGTCCGACATCTGTATTTAGATCACCAGATGCAATGAAGTCAGCTCTTAATTCTGACCAATTCAAGCTTTATCAATTAATTTGGCGTCGTACCGTTGCTTGCCAGATGATTCATGCAACTCTTAATACTGTTGCAGTTGATCTACAGTGTGGTGATAGTAATATGTTCCGCGCTAATGGTTCGGTCATCGCCAATCCTGGATTTATGTCCGTTTATATGGAAGATAAAGACGAAGGTGATGAAAAGGATGATGATAAAGATGAAAAAATGTTGCCTCCTATGGAAGAAGGGCAATGGATTGATCTTAAGAACATCGTTAGTAATCAACACTTCACTGAACCTCCACCGCGTTACTCTGAGGCATCACTTGTTAAAGCATTAGAAGAATTTGGCATTGGTCGCCCGTCAACTTACGCTTCTATTCTATCAACGTTGCGTGCACGTGATTATGTTGTAATGGATAATAAACGATTTGTACCAACTGATATTGGCCGAGTGGTAAATTATTTCTTGACTAATTATTTTTCTAAATATGTTGATTATGATTTTACAGCACAGTTAGAAGATCAGCTTGACGCAGTATCTCGTGATGAAGAACATATGGTTCCGTTGTTGAGATCTTTCTGGGATCCATTTATCACTTTAGTTAAAGAGATTGAAGAGAAAGTCAGTCGTAAGGATGTGACCCAAGAAGAAATTGATGAAAACTGCCCTGAATGCTCCAAGCCTTTAGTAAAAAGACTTGGTCGCTCTGGAAGATTTATTGGTTGTACAGGTTATCCTGAGTGTAAGTATACTCGAGGTGTCGAAGATGATGCCGATGCTCCACAGGTAAACCAAGTTGTTGAAGATCGTAAATGCCCTGACTGTGAGCATGATTTGGTCTATAAGCAAGGTCGTTATGGTCGTTTTATTGGGTGTAGCAACTATCCTGAGTGTAAGCATATTGAGCCTTTAGAGAAGCCAAAAGATACTGAAGTGAAATGCCCAGAGTGTAATGAAGGTACAATTTTGCAGCGTAAGAGTCGACGCGGCAAAATTTTCTATTCATGCAGCAGATACCCTAAGTGTAAATATGCTATTTGGAATGAACCAGTTAATGAACCATGCCCTAAGTGTAAATGGCCTATACTTACTATTAAAACTACTAAGCGTAATGGCACACAAAAAGTGTGCCCACAAAAAGAGTGCGATTATATAGTTTCAGTTGAAGAGTAACTTCTGGAGAATAGTTATGCGTCTAAAAAATAAAATAGCATTGGTAACGGGTGCTAGCCAAGGTATTGGTGAGAGCATAGCTAAAATATTTGCAGCTGAAGGTGCGTTTGTAATTATTGCGGATGTTAAGGATTCTAAGGGTATAAAGGTTGCTAACGATATAGGTCAAAATGCTCGATATGCTCACCTGGATGTGTCTGATGAATTAAAGTGGAAAAAAATTGCCTCTGAGATCAAGAAAGAATTTGGCCGGCTAGATGTTTTGGTCAATAATGCGGGCATTATTGGTCTTGGTGAAGATTGGAGTCCTCAGAATCCTGAAGCTTGTAGTCTTGATGATTGGCATAGAATTCATGCAGTTAACCTTGATGGAGTTTTCTTAGGCTGCAAATACGCTATACCGCTAATGAAAGATAATGGTGGCTCAATTATCAATATGTCTTCTCGCTCTGGTCTTGTTGGGGTTCCTAACGCATGTGGCTATGCAAGTACTAAGGCAGCTATTAAAAACCATTCTAAATCTGTAGCTCTTTATTGTTGTGAAAAGGGTTATGGTATCCGTTGTAATTGCTTATGCCCGGCAGCAATTATGACTCCAATTTGGGATGAAATGCTTGGTACAGATATAGGTCGTGCTGAGGCAATCAATGCAATTGAGTCAACTATTCCAATGGGTAAAATGGGGTTGCCTGAAGATGTTGCTTATGCAGCTTTATATTTGGCAAGCGATGAATCAAAATATCTTACTGGCTCAGAAATTGATATAGATGGTGGTGTTTTGGCTGGTACTGCTTCCAGCCCTAAACCCAAAAGATAATGGGCACTGTCAGGTCGGATAAATCTGGTGTTTATTTCTATAATGATATTATTTGCAGTATTCGCAAATACCAGAAACCTCAACCTGCCTTTTATCAATTTGCAGATTATTCTTGTCTTCAATTTCTTTGAGCATTTTCCCAATATCATGATTTGAAAACTCTTTAACTTTTGAGCATTTGCGACATACAAACATAACTTCAATATTGTTATCACAGCATTGAGTTTCTTCGCTAATTTGGCACAAGCTGTATGAGCTAGAAGTATCTAGTCGATGCAAAACTTTGTGTTTTACCAAAAAATCTAAAACTCTATATACGGTAGGTGGTTTTGCATTAGGTCGTGATTTTTTTAAGTATGCTAGAACGTCATATGCTTTCAGAGGTGTTTCTTTTTCTAAAAAAATCCTAATTACATCTTCTCTAAGCGAGGTTAGTGTGAATTTGTGAGTTTTAGCTAGCTTTTCAGTTTTATTCATTGTGCAATTTTTTCGAAATAAGATTTTAGGGTCTGTTGACAATTGGTCTTACAGCTGCAAATTTCTATAATTTGTGAAAATTTACCCTTTAATTCGTTGAATAGAGAGACTATTCGCCTAATTAAAAAACAAATTTTCCCTGTATTCTAGATATTTTCGCTTTGCAACACCAATTATCAGCAGACCCATGCATAATACCATTAATTTTAATTTTCCGCATTCTTATGGTAAATTATCTTTCTTGGTTAAACTTAGAGTTCAAATATGCAGCATCTGAAAACATTAGAAGAACAATTTCTTATCGCCATGCCATCACTTGATGATACCTATTTTGAAAAAACTGTAGTTTTTGTTGTTGAGCACGATAAAGATGGTGCTATGGGTATTGTTGTAAATATCCCAGGAAAAATAACTTATAAAGGACTTCTTGATCATCTTGAGATTGAGACAGCTCTAGTTGATGCTGAAAAGAAAAAAATACTTAAAGGTGGTCCTTTATCTCCAGAGCGTGGTTTCGTTTTACAAGAAGAAAAAGATTCGATTTTTGTGTCGGCAAGTCTTGATACTTTAGGTACTGTTGCAAAGAATGAGAAACTAGATAAAGCTATAGTCGCACTGGGTTATACCGGATGGGGTCCTGGCCAGCTTGAAGAAGAAATTCGAAATAATGATTGGTTGCTTACTCCTATGCGTGAGGATATTTTGTTTGATGTCCCTCCGCAACAACGCTGGAAAACAGCAATTTCTGATCTTGGTGTTAAAGTTGAGCAGTTATCAGGTGATGCCGGGCGTGTATAAGAAAGGTCTATACATTGGTTTTGATTTTGGCTTAAGTTTTATTGGTGTAGCTGTCGGGCAAACCACGACTGGTGGTGCGCGGCCTGAAACAACCCTTAAAGCTCAGCAAGGATCTCCTCGTTGGGAGAGAATAGAAGATCTAGTAAAAAAGTGGAATCCTGTTGGGTTCGTAGTTGGTATACCTCTGAATATGAATGGAACCGAACAGCCGATTACTCAGGCTGCTAAGCGTTTCTCACGACGTCTTGAAGGTAGATTTAATATTCCTGTTTATACTGAAGACGAGCGCCTCACAACTATAGAAGCCAAAGCACAATTGTTTGAAGGGGGAGGTTACCGATCTCTTGATAAAGAAAGTATCGATAGTTATGCTGCCTCGATAATTCTTGGTGATTGGTTAAAAAGAAATTTCGAGCAGGAATTGTAGGGCCTGTTGGCAGACCCTAATTTCTAAAAAGTATATCCTAATGAGCAGCAGCCCAGTTGCTACCAACATCAACGTTTGCTATTAGTGGAACATTTAATTTTGCTGCTTCACTCATAAGTCTCGGGATCTCTGATTTAGCTTTGTCAATATCGCTATTTTTAATCTCAAAGACCAATTCATCGTGAACTTGCATTATCATTTGCCCATCTATTTCGTGTGTTTCTAACCACTTTCCAACCTTTATCATAGCAATTTTAATGATATCAGCGGAACTTCCTTGCATTGGGGCATTAATAGCAGCGCGCTGGGCTCCCATCTTCTGCATGTGATTATTGCTATTTATCTCCGGAAGATACAAGCGTCTGCCAAAAATAGTTTCAACGTAACCGTGTTTTTCAGCAAAAACTCTGGTGTTTTCCATATATTCTTTTACTTTTGGATATCTCTGGAAGTAAAGTTCAATGTATTGTTTGGCTTCAGCTTGAGGTATTTTTAATTGCTGAGATAAGCCAAATGCTGACATCCCATAAAGGAGCCCGAAGTTAATGGCTTTAGCATTACGTCGCTGCAAGGGAGTGACTTGATCAGCTGGTAAGCCAAAAACTTCAGAAGCAGTTGCTGTATGCACATCATGATTGTTACTAAATGCCTTATTTAAGTTTTCATCTCCTGATATATGGGCCATAATGCGCAATTCAATTTGGGAGTAGTCAGCTGCTAACAATTTATAACCATCTTTTGCTATGAAGGCCTCGCGTATTTTTTTTCCTTCTTCAGTTCTAATAGGAATATTTTGAAGATTTGGATCGCTTGATGATAAGCGCCCAGTCACAGTAACCGCTTGATTATAGGATGTATGAACGCGACCAGTATTAGGGTTAATCTGTTGTGGTAATTTATCAGTATAGGTTGACTTTAATTTGCTTAAACTACGGTATTCCAAAATAATTGCTGGTAGCGGATAATCATTAGCAAGTTCTTGCAAGACTGGTTCCGAAGTTGATGGTTGACCCTTCGGTGTTTTTTTAATCACGGGAATTCTAAGGTCGGTGAAGAGAATTTCTTGTAATTGTTTAGGGGAGGATAAATTAAAAGTTTTGCCGGCAATTTTATAAGCATTATCCTGCAGGATATTTAAACGGGATTCTAGTTCAATGCTTTGTTTTTTTAGCATGTCAGAATCAATTTTAACACCAAGTTGCTCCATACTGGCAAGTACTGAAACTAGAGGGAGTTCAAATGTCTCAAAAGAAGATTTAAGTTCTGGGATTTCACAAATTTTAGGCCAAAGATATTTGTGTAATTGCAAAGATACATCTGCATCCTCGGCAGCATAGGGAGTGGCTTCTTCAATTTCTATTTGGTTGAAGGTTTTCATCTTTTTACCTTTGCCGGCAATATCTTCAAACTTGATTGTAGTTTTGCCAAGATATTTCAGGGAGGTATCATCTAAATTATGTCGATTCATGCCAGAGTTTAATATATAAGACTCAAGCATAGTGTCAAAACCAGGTTTTAAATTAATTCCATAATGCGAGAGTATTATTATGTCGTATTTTAAGTTGTGCCCAATTACTTTTTTTGTGGAATCCTCAAGAATTGGTTTGAGTTGCTCTAAAACCCACTCACGACTCAATTGTTCTGGGGCATTTTCATAGTCGTGCGCAAGAGGAATATAAGCTGCTGTATTTGGTTCTACTGCGACAGACAAGCCAACAAGTTCGGCCGACATAGCGTTAAGGGCTGTAGTTTCTGTGTCAAAAGCAAACTCTTCAACGGATTTTAGTTTTTCTAACCATGAGTTAAATTGCTCTTTGGTGAGAACAGCTTCATATGAAGTTTTAGTTTTAGCTGGTTGTTTGTTAAGGAGATTGTTTAGTAGCGATCTAAGTTCATATTCTTTATATAGCTCGATAAGTTTTTTATCATTTTGCTTTGTAGGTACAAGTACTTCCAGATCGATGTCTAAATCAAGATCGCAATGCAGAGTTACTAGTTTGCGGCTTAGTTCAAGTTGGTCTAGGTTGTTGCGTAGGTTCTCTCCAACTTTGCCCTTTATTTCATCTGCATGTTTAATCAAATTATCGATGGTTTCATATTCATGTAGCCATTTTACTGCAGTTTTTGGGCCAACGCGTGGGATACCTGGAACATTATCAACACTGTCACCTACAAGTGATAAATAATCGATGATTTGATCAGGACGGATACCAAATTTTTTAACAACACCTGCCTCATCTAACAATGAGTTTGACATAGTATTAACAAGAGTAATTTCACTATTAACAATTTGTGCAATATCTTTATCCCCTGTTGATATTACAACATTCATGCCTTGTGCTCTAGCTTGCATGGCCAGTGTGCCAATGATGTCATCAGCCTCAACGCCTTCATGAGAAATTAGAGGTAAGCCTTGAGCTTTAATGATTTCATGGATAGGTTTAATTTGTAGTCGTAGGTCATCAGGCATTGGTGGGCGATTTGCCTTGTACTCTTTAAATAACTCATCGCGGAAAGTCTTGCCTTTGGCGTCAAAAATTACAGCAACTAGATGAGCAGGGTAGTCAGCGAGTGTGCGTTTAATCATATTTAAAACGCCATGTACAGCACCAGTTGGTTTACCATCTGATGTCATAAGTGGTGGTAGCGCATGAAAAGCACGGTAAAGATAAGATGAGCCGTCGATAAGAACTAGTTGTTTTTTAGGTTCCATGATGATCCTTGTTGCTTGATCATAGTTAGTAAGGATTTTACTTGTTTAGGGTGCGATGTGCTAGGAGTAATGTACAACAAGGATAAATCTACGTTAAACTTTAAATAACCTATTTAGACAAGAGGCTAGGCATTTCAATGAGTGAAGGGCTAATCAATGCTTTTATATTGGACGGCAAAGGCGGTGGTGAAGAAATAAGTTGGGATCAGGTTGAAAAATGGAATCCTGACAAGGGCATACTGTGGGTTCATATTAATGTCACTTCTAAACAATCAATAAAGTGGTTAAAGAATGCTAGTGGTCTTGACCAATTAGATATCGATGCAATGATTATGGATGACACAAGACCCAGGACGGTTATTAGCCCAAAGGGGCTTATGGTTTTTCTTCGAGGAGTTAATCTTAACCCTGGTCAAGACCCTGAGGATATGGTTTCTATTAGAATATGGATGGAAAAAAATAGAATTATTACTGCTTGTAGGCGTAAACTTCTTTCAATTGAAGATGTCGTTAGGGCAGTTAAAGAAGGAAGGGGTGCTAATACTCCGCCAGAGTTTTTGTCTATGCTGAATGATAGATTAATTAGCAGAATGCGAGAGGTTGTTGACTTGATAGAAGATCAAGTGGATGAGATTGAAGAGTGTGTTGCAACGATAGATAGTTATTCTCTGAGGGCAAAGCTAGCTGATATTAGACGTCAAGCTATTAGTATTAGAAGGTTTTTGGCACCTCAGCGTGAGGCTTTAAACAAACTATATTTTGAGGGAATATCCTTATTTAGTGAGAAGGATAGGTTTCGTATTTTGGAAGGTGCAGATCGTATAGTTAAATACATTGAAGACTTGGACTCAGCTCGCGAAAGAGCAGCCGTTACTCAGGAAGAATTAAATAGTAACCTTGCCGAGCAAACAAATAAAAGAATGTATATTTTATCGTTAGTAGCAGCCGTATTTTTGCCGCTCTCTTTTGTCACGGGCTTGTTAGGTATAAATGTTGCTGGTATTCCGGGGCAAAATTATAAGTGGGCTTTCTTATTTGTTTGTTTGTCATTAATAGTTGTAAGTATTCTAATTTTACTGATACTGCGCAAAACTAGGTGGATTTAGGGTGGTTCGGCACTTTCTTCGAAGCTTAAGGTGGTTTATGTCTAGTTTGTTCTTAAGTCGTATAAATTTGATATTTCATTTTTGTTTATAGACCCTTGGTTGCACTTAATGTCAGGGTCAATTATAACTTTATTATTTAGCGCTTCTCTCCCAAGAAGCATTCTAAATCTGAGAGGGTCGCGATTTGAAAGAGTCACCTCAATATTCCATGTTTGATCACCAAGTTTTATAGGGGTGGAAATAACATAGCGCTTCTCTTTGTGACCATTTGAGCTCATAACCTCCCTTTGATCTATAATAATAGATTTGCACTTTATTAATGTCGTATCATTTCCTTGTAATGGGTGAATCTCAAAGTTTACATAGTTTATTTTGTTTATTATGCTGGTTGTGATATTAAATGCGTGTAAAGAGGAAGTCTGTGCTCCAGTGTCTATTTTTGCTTTAATTGCTGGAATACTTAGCTCTGGAAGCTGGCACCATTCGTAACGTCCAATAAGAAGTTTGTTATTTATAGTTTTCTGTCGCATTTTAGCCATTTTAAATATTACCCTTGATATCTGCTTTTTGCAGTTATTGGTTTGGCATTCTTTTCAACATGTTCAATTATCATTTTCGCAATATCTTTGTTAGTAGCTTTTTCAATTCCTTCGAGGCCAGGTGAAGAATTAATTTCTAGAATTAGTGGTCCTCTGTTTGATCTCAATAGGTCTACCCCCGCCATTTTTAGCCCCATGACTTTGGCTGCTTTGATTGCTACTTCTCTTTCTTGCTTGGTTATTCTTACTGCTTTTGATGAGCCACCTTGGTGCAGGTTAGCGCGAAATTCTCCTGGTTCTGCCTGTCTTTTCATTGCGGCAACAACTTTATTCCCCACCACAAAACAGCGAATATCCTCTCCTTTAGATTCAGCTATAAATTCCTGTAAAATAATATTTGCCTTTAGCCCCATAAGTGTTTGGATAACGCTCTCAGCTGCTTTTTTTGTTTCTGCAAGAACTACTCCTACTCCTTGGGTTCCTTCAATTAATTTGATAATTAAAGGTGGTCCGCCAACTAGTTTGATTGTGTCTTTTATATCTGATGTGGCATTAGCAAACCCAGTTATAGGCATATCTATTCCTTTCATTGCTAATAACTGCAAGGATCTTAGTTTGTCTCTAGATCTGGTTATTGCTATTGACGAATTAATTGAGTATGTCCCCATAGTCTCAAATTGCCTTACAATTGACGCTCCATAAAATGTTCTTTGGGCTCCAATACGAGGTATTATCGCATCAAAATTTTCAATTTTTTCACCTTTATACTGAATTGTTGGTTTTGCCGAAGTGATATTCATATAACAGCTTAAGTAGTCAATAATTTTAACCTCGTGGCTTTTAGACTGTGCAGCTTCCATAAGTCTACGAGTTGAATACAAGTCTTGTTTTCGAGAAAGAATAGCAATTTTCAAATTTAAATCCTTGTGTGTTTAATTTTTTATTTTCTCCAGAATTCTGGAGTTAGTAATACCAACAGCGTAAAAATTTCAAGACGACCAGCTAACATAGCAACAATTAGTATCCATTTAGAAAAAGTGCCAGCATCTCTAAAAGTTGTTGCTAAATCGCCAATTGGTGCGCCTGCATTAGCTAGGGTTGCAACTAATGCACCAAATGCAGTAGTAAAGTTCATGCCGGTGGCAAGCAATATTAGCATTAATGCCATAAAACTTAACACAAATACTGTAATAAATGCCCAAACAGCCTGTAGCACAGGATTTGGCAAGGGGTGTTTGTTAATCTTTAGAGTATAAATTGCATGTGGATGAATTAAAAGTTTCAATTCGCGCAATGCTTGCTTGATCATCACCAAAAATCTCATCATTTTGATTCCACCTGTAGTAGAGCCTCCACAGCCACCAATAATTGCTAATATCATTATTAGATAGGGTAGAAAGGTTGGCCACTGATGAAAGCTTGTCGTTTTTAGTCCTGTCGTTGTTAGTAGTGCAGTAGTTGTAAAGATGGAGTTAGTAATTGTAACTGCTGCGCTGCCATACGCATGATGAATTGCTAATGCAGCTATAACTACACCACAGCCAAGAAATAATATTGAAATGAACAAGCGGTACTCTTCATCTTTCCAGCAGATAGTAATATTTTTATCTCGTATTGCTTTGAAAAGTAAGGCAAAGTTAGTAGCACCTAAAATCATAAATATAACTGCAATAATGTCGAAAGTTTGACTGTGATAATAAGCAAAGCTTGAATCATGCATAGAAAATCCTCCAGTTGAGACAATGCTGAAGCTCTCACCTATAGCATTAAATAAAGGCATTCCGGCAACCCAAAGCGAAAAAATACAACAAATTACTAAACTACCATAAATCGACCATAGAGCTTTGGCTGTTCCTGTGATTCTTGGAGTTAGTTTGGTTTCTTTCATTGGTCCAGGGGTCTCAGCTCGATATAGCTGCATGCCGCCAATACCTAGCATTGGTAAGACTGCAACAGCCAATACAATAATACCCATGCCGCCAAGCAAGTGCATTTGTTGTCTGTAATAGAGCAACGAGGGAGGTAGTTGGTTGATATTCTGGAGTATAGTCGCTCCGGTAGTTGTATAACCAGATGTCGATTCAAAAATAGCATTAGTTAGTGAAATATCGAAGTTTGGAGTGTTGAGAAAGGGTATTGACCCTGTTAGTGATATAACCAGCCAAAATAAAACAACAATTAAAAATCCATCTCTAGCTTGTAAGTCTTTTTTTTCTCTTCTTTTCATAAACCACAAAACAAAGCCAAGTATTAAAAATTCTAGAAATGGTCCTAAAAAGGCATTAATCATTTGATCATTAAATAATATGCTCACAAGTATTGGTGGAAGCATAGTCAGGCTTGAGATCATTAATAATATGCCAATTATTTTGCTTATCATTACAAATTCCATTTTGATAATATATACATTAATGGTACGCCTGTATAAAAACTTAGTAAAGAAGCAGAAGTTGTAGTAAGATCAATAGTATGTGGTCTCAAGGATGAGTTTCATATGCAAAAAAAATGGATTGTATTTACTGCGGTTGCAATAATGGTCGCACTTGTTGATTTGGGTGTTACTGCAGCAAATCTTGCTTTGACAGAAATCGCAGGAGATTTAAAGTCTAATTTAACTAGTTTGCAATGGGTCATTAACGGTTATATGATTGCAGCGGCAACCTTTATTGGCTTTGCTGGTAGGCTTAATTTTATTTACGGTTCACGAAAAATATTTATAGCCGGGTTGTGGGCATTTATCATTTCATCGGCGGTAGTTGGTTTTTCTCACCATTCTTCGACACTTATCTTTGGCCGAATCATTCAGGGAGCCTGTGTGGCTTTTATTTTTCCCATTTCTATGATTTTAATGAGAGAGATCTTTGAAAAAGAAGAGCATGCCTTAGTAATAGGGTCTATAACAGGAATTGCTACTCTATCACAAGCGTTAGGACCCACTGTGGGCGGTATAATCATGACGCTTGCTACTTGGCGAGCAATATTTTTAATTAATATCCCACTGGCATTTGTCGCGTGGCTCCTAATTAAGCCGCATTTGCGATATCAAATGAAAAGTCTTGATGATCGAATGGATGTTTTTTCTTTGGTCTTGCTGGGGCTAGGTTTGTTTTTCTTAGTAGCCTTGATTAACGAGGCAACTAACTGGGGTTTTTCAGATAAACTATTAACGGCTCTTTGTGTATCTATCGCTACAATTGTTGGGTTTGTCGCTAGGGATTTGATTAGTGATACCCCAACAATTGATTTTCGATTGCTTAAGTTTCCGAGTTTTTCAATTGCAATATCTGTTAGATTTATAGTTGCGTTTATATATTTCACTCTTTTGTTCTCTCTCGGGTTTTACATGCAAAATATGCTTCATTTCTCACCGATGGAAGCTGGTATGAAAATGTTAGCTTTAACTCTAGCCATAGGCATACTGACACCAATTGCAGGTGTATTTATGAGAAAAATTGCCCAGCCAAGATGGGTTATGATTCTTGGCATGCTCTTGCTTGCCTTTGGCATTTTTGCTTTTGTTAGTTCTTTGAATGCTCAAAGCTCTATTGCGACGCTTAGTTCTGAAATGTTTGTGTGTGGTATTGCAATTGCATTGATAATACCTGCCTCAGGTACTATGGGGTTAATGTCCTCACCTGCTGAAAAAACTCCTGCAGCAAGTTGTTTTTTATTAACTACAACTTTTGTTGGAGGTGCTCTAGGGGTAGCTATAACGGGAGGACTTCTTGATTACTTAAGTACTAGAAGTTTTGTTGGCCAGTTGGCGCAAATGGGGCTTAGTTTTTCTAAGGAGCAAATGAATATCTTAATAGAGGTTTCTTCTGGCGTGTATCGGCTAAAAGATTATGCCATGATGTTTACTAGTAAAGATTTAAGTTCATTACAAATGGTTATGAGTAAAGCTTTTGTTTCTGGCCTGTCAGGTGTAATGGTATTATGTGGTTTAATGTCTATATTAGGGCTCATAATTAGTTTTGCTGTAATTAAAGGGTTTGCAACAAAAGCTACCTCTCAAGAAGTTGCTCATTAAAATTTAAATTTTAACTATATGTTGTTTTTTGTCGAAAAGTTCTAGAAGGTAAGTGATCTATCTTTGTTAAATGCTTAGTTGTATTCTTTCTTTATCGCCTCTATGCGTTTGTTTCATTTATGGTTGCGATGGTCTAACAAATCGTAAGGAATAACTCCTATAAAACCACCATCAACTTGAGCGAGATCCTCTGTTGTAAGTTTCTTGTTGCCCCCACTAATCAAAATTCCAATCTCCTTATCTTTTAAGCCTGTAAGTTGTTTCTTGTTTTTAATGACTTTAAATATAAAACCTTGTTTTAACTTAAAGCCCTCTTTCTGCATTACTGCTGTTAAGTCATTCTTAATTAAATTTAAGTACTTATTATCTAGCTGCGCCTTTTTTACAAGCTGTTTTATGCGTGCTATAAACTCATCTTCAGGTAGATATGTAATCTCTTTAATCTCATATTTTGCTTTTAGCATGTCCACTAACTGTTTTGTTGATATGTATAAATTATAGTCTATAAACAGGTGTCTGTGATTATTTATTGTACATTTGTTGGGTATCTTATGAAAGTTATTGTCCTTATTAGGGGTTGTTAACAATTGGTCTTATATCTGCAAATTTTTTTAATTTGTGAAAATTTATTCTTTAATTAGTTAAATATATAGACTATTTACCTAATTAAAAAAGTCTCTACATTCTAAATATTTTCGCTTTGCAACACCTTTGTCAACAGCCCCTAGTTTTATTGAGATTTATTTAGTTTTTCAGCTAATTTTCTTTTTATCTCTTTTTTTAATGTGCTTTTAAAGTTACGAAATAAAAATCCTCCAGTAACTTCAGATAAATTATCAGCAGAAATCGATTTAATATTTTTTGTTAAAAAAATACCAATTTCTTTATCTCCTAGATCGTCAGCTTCATTTTTATTATGAATAGATATAAATTTAAAACCTTGTTTTAACTTAAAGCCTTCTTTCTGCATTGCTGCTGTTAAGTTATTTTCAATTGTTTTCAAGTACTTTTCGTCTTGTTTAGCTCTTTTAATTAACTTATTAATTTTTTTTGGTAAAATTATCTTCAGATAGTTCTGTGATTTCTTTTATTTTATATTTAGTATTGATCATGGCTACTATACCAATTAAGTGGACATATACTCAGTATAGTGCATATATTGTAACTGTAAATTATTTTTACAGAGATGGGGGTGTTAACTACTTCTTAAGCCACCAGTGTGGGTTTAGTGGAAATCCTTTGTGGCGCATAGCAAAGAATAGAGAAGGGTGCTTATAGCCACCGCTTACACCTACAGTTGAAATAACCTCTTTTGTATTTACTTTATCTCCAACTTTTTTATACATGATTTCATTGTGGCCATAGAGGCTCATAAAGCCATTGCCATGGTCAATAATTAATAGTTGGCCATATCTGGGTAACCAGTTTGCAAAAACTACTTTACCATTTGCAATAGCATGAACTGGTTTTTGATTGGATGCTTTTATGGAGATAGCTTGACGTTTTAAGTTAGTGTTGGGTATTTTGTCACCAAAATCATAATATAACTTTCCTCTTACAGGCCAAGGTAGTTTGCCTTTGAGTTTGCGAAAGTTAGTTATTTTTGTTTTTTTAGTAGTATTAATTTTTTTAATTAGGCTGGATAGATAAACCCTGTCTTTAGTAAGCTCCTTAAGTCTTTCAATATGATCAAAAATTTTCTCATCAACTCTAGCTAAGATTTGAAGGCGGTTTTTTTGTTCTAATTTTATGTTTTTGAGTTGTTTAGCGTGTGATTTATTAGTTTGTTTGAGTTCCTTCGTGGTTTGTATAATCTTGATTTTAGATCTATTTATATCAGATAAATTCTGCTTTATTCTTTTAATCGTTTGGAGTTGATTTGCAGTGAAGTACCTGTATTCAGTAAGAATTCGTTGTGTCTTTTGTGGATCTGAGGTGTTAAGCGCTAGTTGTATTTCATTTTGACGTCCTAATATAGCAGTTTGCTTTAAGTTATTATTGAATATTTCTTTGTTTTTTATTAATTTATTTTTTAGTTGGTGTGCTTCAGCTTGTAGTTTTTTGAGTCTGTTCTCTAGGTTATTCTTTCTGCTTAGAATGTAAGAGATGTCTTTTCTTAATTTACCTATTTTAACTTCTGAATGTTTTAGGAGCTTCTCAATTTTCTCTTTTTTTGCTTTGCTGTTTGATATTTCTGATTTTAGAGTGAGTATTTGTTTTTTAACTGTTTGTAATTTATTTTTGTGGTTTTGTGTATATGCATTTGAGCTTTGTATGAATAGGGCAAGTAGGATAAAAAGTATAGTTTTTGCAGGAGAAAACATTTTTCTATCCTTGCAAGTTGAACACAGCTTTTCCAGCCATTTCATTAGGAGCATCTATATTCATAAGCTTTAAAGCTGTAGAGGCAATATCTATTAATTGGCCTTTTTTAGTAGTTGCTATCGCTGGTCTGCCAATATAAACGAGAGGTACTAATTCATTGGTGTGTGCGGTATGAGGCTGATGAGTTGAATGGTCATACATTTTTTCTGCATTGCCATGGTCGGCTGTAATTAGCATTTCTCCGCCAAATTGACTTATTGCTGTAAGAAGACGACCTAGCTCTTTATCTAGTGCCTCTATAGCTTTAACCGTTGCTGCAAAGTTTCCAGTGTGGCCTACCATGTCAGCATTAGCATAGTTGCAGATTATAAAGTCATATTTTTTGGTTTTAATTGAATCAATTAAGTGGTCTGTTATTATCGTCGCGTTCATTTCTGGTTTTAAGTCGTACGTAGCAACCTTTGGTGAAGGTACTAGTATTCTATCTTCTTTTGCAAAAACTCTCTCTCTACCGCCATTGACAAAGAAAGTAACGTGAGCATATTTTTCAGTTTCAGCAATTCTTAATTGTTTTAAGTTGTTATTCGCGATCACTTCACCCAAAACATTAGTTAATTCTTGAGGAGGATATGCGATCTCAGCATCTAGCTTGCTATCGTATTTGGTTAGGGTGACAAGTTTAATTTTTGGGGTCTTATCTCGTTTAAAGCCGCAAAAATCAGTTTTTGTCAGGGCCCATGATAATTGTCTTGCACGATCCGCTCTAAAATTCATAAAAATCACAACGTCATTGTTGTCAATCGTAGTTTTCTTATCGTTTTCTTGAATAATGCTAGTTGGAGATACAAACTCATCGTTTTCATTTCTGGAATAAGCGGCTTCAAGCGATTCAATTGCTGATTTATATTGATATTCAGACTTGCCTAGCGTTAGAAGATCATACGCTTTTTTGACTCTTTCCCAGCGTTGATCGCGATCCATTGCGTAGTATCTCCCCATAATAGAGGCAAACTTTCCACCGCACTCTTCAAGCTTATTTTGAATCTTGGTAATGCTCTTTTTTGCGGATCTAGGTGGAGTGTCACGTCCATCCAAAATTGCATGTAAATTTATGTTTTTAACATTTTTTTTATGGGCTAAATCAATTGCCGCGATTATGTGGTCTTCATGGCTATGAATTCCGCCAGGGGAGGTTAGCCCTATAATATGTAACTTTGAGTTTTGTTTTAAAACCTCTTCGCAAGCTCTATTTAGAATTTCATTTTTAAAGAATTCTTTGGTTTTAATTTCATGCGATATGCGAGTTAGGTCTTGCTTGACTAGGCGTCCAGATCCAATATGAATATGACCAACTTCCGAATTACCCATTTGTTTTTCTGGTAGTCCAACTGAGTGTCCAGATGCGTCAAGCAAAGTATGTGGGTATTTTTGTAGAACTTTGTCCCAATTTGGGGTGGAGGCTTTCGCGATAGCATTGTGCTCTGATGCTTCGCGAACCCCCCATCCATCAAGGATTAGTAAAATTAACGGTCCTTGAAAATTTTCCATAACTGGTTTACATTTCCTCGTTTTCAGGATTATTAGCTTTTAAATTACCGTTTACCTCGCCACGTGGTTTATTGCTGCTTTTGGGGCGAGAAGCTCCTCCTGATCTAGCGTTGGTATTTCTAGTGTTTCCACTGCTACGATTGCCAGCTCTAGTGGCTCCTTGTTTGTTATCAGACTGCGTTCTAGGTTTGTTGGCGCCTTGTCGTGATCTGTTGCCGCCGCTACGGTTTGGTGAAGTGCTGCGGTTTCCTGATCCGCCTTGCCCTCTATTGGAGTGGCTTCTTCTTTGTTGTCCGCCAGATCTAGATCTATTGTTTTGACCTGTTCCTCTTGATCTATTTCCAGGATGTCTGTTTGATGGTCTGCGGCGGTTGCGAGGGGTGCCAACTTTCTTCTGAGATTTGTCATCCATGCTGCTGCCAAACATGCTATCCCAAAGTCTTTTTATAAGACTTTGTTTTGGAGCCTGTTTTGGTTTGTGTACTTTATGGCGATCTATTACAGGTTTTTCAGCTTTTCGAGGAGGTTGGGCTTCAATAGCTTTAGTAAGCTCGATGTCTGGGGTTTCTATCATGCTATGGCTAGATTGCTCGCCTTTGCTGTAAAGTGCTTTATCACCTTCTTTGATTCTAATTACTTTGTAATCAGGAACTGTGTAATGTGGATTAGGGATAATTATAATATGAGTGTTTTGGCGTTTCTGTACTTCAGAAATATGATTTCTCTTCTCGTTTAGCATGTATGTGCCTACTTCAATTGGCACTTGAGCCTGTACCTGAACGGTGTGAGGCTTCATTGCTTCCTCTTCAATCAGTCTTAGGAGTGAGGTAACTGTAGCTTCTACAGAGCGTATTGTGCCGCGTCCGTTACATTGAGAACAAATAACTTGATGAGCTTCCCCAAGAGTGGTGCCAAGGCGTTGTCTGCTCATTTCAAGTAAGCCAAATCTTGAAATTTTACTAATTTGCGTGCGAGCTCTATCAATCCTTAATGAGTCACGTAGCTTGTTTTCAACTTCGCGCTGATGTTGTGGGTCGTTCATGTCAATAAAGTCAATTACGACTAGTCCGCCAATATCTCTTAAACGAAGTTGGCGCGCTATTTCTTCAGCCGCTTCAAGATTGGTATTGTATGCCGTTTCTTCAATGTGACTACCCTTGGTAGCGCGAGCAGAGTTAATGTCGATAGTTACCAACGCTTCAGTTTGGTCTATCACAATTGCACCACCTGATGGTAGGTTTACTTCACGTAAAAATGCAGTCTCTATCTGGTTTTCAATCTGGTAATAATTATAGATAGGAATGGGGTTTTGATAGTGAAGAAGAGAGTCTTTAAGATTTGGTCTCACACGAGCCAGATACTCATGAATCTTATTATAAACTTCTTCGTTATCAACGATTATTTCGTCAATGTCGTGACGCAAATAGTCACGTACAGCACGCATAATAATGTCGCTTTCTTGTTGGATTAGAACAGGTGCTTTATGTTGTTCGCCAACTTCTTTAATAGCTTCCCATTGATTGATAAGGGTTTGTAAGTCCCATTCAAGTTCTTTTAGGGATTTGCCAACGCCAGCTGTGCGGATAATTACACCCATACCTTCAGGTACTTTAAGTTGGCTTAGTACTTCTTTTAATGACTCGCGTTCTTCGCCTTCAATGCGACGAGAAATTCCTCCGGCGCGAGGATTATTTGGCATTAATACCAAGTAAGCTCCGGCTATGCTCAAGTAAGTTGTAAGAGCAGCGCCTTTATTGCCACGCTCATCTTTTTCAACTTGAACAAGTACTTCTTGCCCTTCTTTAAGTACTTCCTTGATATTGGGGCGTGTTTCTGGGTCTTTTGGTTCTGATGAGAAGTAGCTAGGGTTGATTTCTTTTAATGGTAAGAAGCCATGGCGCTCGCTACCAAAATTTACAAATGCAGCTTCAAGGCTGGCTTCGCGACTTGTGATTTTTCCTTTATAAATATTGGATTTTTTTGGTGCGTACCCAACGCGTTCTATATCAAGGTCAAATAGTTTATCATCTGCAACAAGAGCAATTCTTAGCTCTTCATTTCGGATGACGTTGATAATCATTCTTTTCATGTGTTTTGCAACCTATTAAGGCGCAGTCTTACAAAAATATAGTGATTCAATAAAGCGTTATGTTATGCCTATGGCTAAGCGATATAAGGCTAAAGTATCTGAAAATCTGCTTGAATGTAAGCTGGCCAAGATTCATAAAATGACTCCTGTGCAACAATAGAGTGTGCTTGATTGCCTGTAATAACGGTCAATTCGAGCGTGTTTCGATTTAAGGACTTCAAATATTTTCGGTGTTACCTGTTTCAATCGGTTTCGCCTTCACTATACGCACTAGTTATTTGTTAGATTGCGCAGTTATTTATTAAGTAATTATTTCTTTGCCATTGCTTTATTTTTTGTATTCTGGTCAAAGTAATATTTACAATTCTTTGTTAGTTTTTTGGGGCGGCTATTTATTTAGTCGCCTGTCTGTGTGCTTTTGTTTGTTTTGAAGCACCGCATAATGTAATATTTTTACAATTATCTCGAATGTAATATATCAATTTTTTTAATTTTTGGCAATTACAGGAGATTTATTCAGAAGTTTCGAACTTCGTGTTCACTCCTTTCTTTAATATATCGCCTACGCGAAGTAAATTTGCGTCCATGGCGATAAAAGGTGATAATTTTACATATCTATCCTCTGTGGAAACCCATCTGGGTCTTGAGTTTATTGCAAAGTACAAAGCTTCTATTAGTTATGTTATTAGCTTTGCGCCGTATGATTAATTATCTGCTACCTGCTTTATATCCTTAATGTTTCTATTATTTGATTATCATCTGTTCATTCTCTGGATGGTTGTATAGAATATCAGCAGAAATTTATTTGTTGGGTTGTTTGTTGCCACTTAGTGTGATGTGTGATTCAGTACATAGATTGTAATTTTATTAATTGTAGAAAGAGGTTGCTATTCAATATGGCATATTTATCAGCGAAATTAGTCATTATAAGAAAGGAGCAAGCAGGGCAGCGTATTGATAATTTCTTGATGCATTATTTTAAGAATGTTCCAAAAAGTCGAATCTACAAAATGATACGCAAAGGTGAGGTTAGAGTTAATAAATCTAGAGTTAAGGCTTTGTATAAATTGAAAGTTAATGACGAAGTTAGGGTTCCTCCAGTATTTCAAAAAGAAGAAGAAACAGTTAGGCCTCCAGATCGGTTTGCCAAGGAGATAGAGCAGAGCATTATATATGAAGATGATGCGATATTAATATTGAACAAGCCTGCCGGCATAGCTGTTCATGGTGGTAGTGGGTTGCAGTTTGGAATTGTCGATGTCCTTTCTTGGGTGAGAGGTGATCTCAAAGGTATTAGATTAGTGCATAGGCTTGATCGTGGAACATCAGGATGTTTGTTATTTGCAAAAAACTATCAGGTCCTGACCAATTTGCATGAACAAATTCGTAATCATAAGATGGATAAACATTATAAACTATTGGTGAAAGGTCGCTGGGACAAGCCTTGTACTGTGAATAAACCATTGCTTAAAAACGAACTTCAAAGTGGTGAGCGGATGGTTAAGGTTGATCTGAATGGCCAGGAGGCAATAACCCATTTCATACCTTTAGAAATATTTGATAATTATACTTTAGTTGAGGCTCGACTTGAGACTGGTCGCACCCATCAAATTAGGGTGCACGCTCTAAGCGAAGGGTATCCAATTGCTGGTGATGATAAGTATGGTGATCGTGTGTTTAATGCAGAAATGAAAAAACTTGGCTTAAAAAGAATGTTTCTACATGCTTCTTTTTTAGGTTTTGAGCATCCAATAGAACAAAGGCGTTTTGAAATTGAGGCGCCTTTGCCTAATGAGTTAGGCTTTGTGTATTAAGTTCGTGCGGTCCTGTTGCGTCAAAATAAAATGTTACCGAAATGGTGATTCGTTGCCTCATAATTAATGTTACCGAAATGGCAAGCAAAATATCTGTATTTTTTATCATATTCCAACATTTCTTCCCTTTAATTGTAGATCAATTTTGCTAAATATTCGTTTAAGTTTAACTTCCATCTTAGCTTTTAATTCAAAAGGGTTTAATGTTTTGTATATTTTGGTTAAGTGTTTTTTCTGTTTCTCCGAGATATCCTCGCTTTCAATTAATCGTTGATAAGGTGTTTTAGGATTATCATGTATTTTCTTGACCTTAGACTGAATACGTTGCTTGTCTTGTAATTTCATGGCTGGGTAAAAATAATTACGTAATAAAGAGCATTCATTTTTGTATAGCGAATTCATTTCCTTAACCAAGGATGCATTTTGAATTCTGTAGTAACCAAATAGTTGGCGTACATGAGTCCAGTTTTTTTGCTCAACATGAGCATTATCATCTTTATGATATGGTCTAGAACGAGTAAACTGTACTGGCACGGGGCGCTTCTGAAAGTAACGTATCAGGTGGTAATTGAGACATTCTGAACCATTATCGCAATCAAATCCAAGGATTTGGAATGGCAAGTTTTCTTCAATGTCGTTGATGACCTCAACGACGCCTTGTGCACCTTTATTCCAGATGGCGCGGTTTTCCGTCCAACCAGAATATATATCTGTCAGAGTTATACTCCAAACAAAGTCACCAATTAAGCTAGTGCCACAGTGGGCCACTGTATCCGCTTCAGCAAAGCCAGGTTGCTCCTCATTACATTGATTAGTTTTTACTGGTATATGCTTTCTTAATAAGCTTCCAGGCTTAGTTCCGCTTCTTCCTTTGTTAAAACTTACCTTTGTAGGCTTTAATAGTCTGTCTATTGTTGATCCGCTCATCAATAGTAATTGAGATTTTGTATGTGAGCTTATCTTCCCATAATAAGATTCGTAAAATGGCAACCACATAGACATTGCTGCTTTTAAACGTTTTCCACACATTTGATCTGTAGCCAGCCATATTTTCTTTAGTGGAGTTAGAACGCTATCTGGCTCGTAAGTCCTTTTGCGACCGCGACCATCTGCGTGATTATCTTTAGATTTTCTTGGTGATTTACCAAGAAGCCTAACAGCATGCTTGCGGTGATATCCGCTAGTTTTGCAGAACTCATCTAAAATTAGAGATTTATTCTTCTTGTTTGCTTTTTTGTAGCGTTTTTTGAGTTGTTTTAAATATAAATCCATACACAGTCGTCCCATAGGTTACCGCCTCCTTTTCGGTAACATTTATTGTGACGCAACGACCTTATTTTTTTCTAATTTCGGTAACATTTATTTTGATTCAATTCGTTAGAACCGGACAAGTTGACAAAATTCACATAATTGAGTAAAATATGGCCAACCCATTGGTGGAGGATTGATTTATTGTGCTTAGCTATACTTTTAAAAAAATAACAAATTTAAATACACAGCTTAATAATGCTCCACATCAATCCATTATTTTTGTTGATATTGATCATACTTTACTGATTCCTGGATTAGAAAAATATAGAGACAACCCAGTTTTAACTGAACGAGATTTGCCAGCAACATTAAAACGATTAAGCAATGTAGATGAAATTAAAATAATTGGTTTAACTGCACGAGCTGAACATTTATGTGAACCTACAAAAAAACAACTAAAACAACTTGATTTGCAACTTGATGAAGTGATTTACGCACCTAGCATTAAGTCGGAAAGTCTCCCTAAGCAGCTTCAGAAATCACAAAAAATAAATGAGTATTTGGAGAACCTAAAGCAAAGCAATCAAGTTGTTTCAGCGGTTTGGGTATTCGATGATTTAGAAGATCAACTGAATGATATTAAAGCACAGTATAGTCATTCTGATATTCCTTTGAGCCTTTTCCACTATCAGCTACAAAACAAGCAAACTTTAATTGGATCGGCAAATGATTTTCCAGGGGATTTCGCAGATGAAAGCTGGCGAAGTGAGCCTTTAGGTGGTGGAACCAACAGCACATTTTTGCTGTCTCATCCAGACCATGGCGAATATGTACTTAAGTTAGGTAGTCATACTGAAGCTGCTCAAACAGAATTAATGGCCAAATGGCTTTATCACGCAATGGGCGTGAATGTTCCTAAAATGGCAATTTATCGTTCATTACCAAGGCGCATATTGAAACTGATTAAGAGCCATAATTCGTCTGTTTCAAATCAATTAGGAGGACAGTTTGTCGTATCAGAATATATCGAATCGGCAAAAATTTTCAACAAAGAGTATATTAAAAACTATGCGCGTCAGACGTATATTACCCATGCCTTATTAGGTAACATTGATATAAAAGAAGATGCTTTTATTTTAGGAAAAGACGGAAAAGTCTACCTAGTCGATGCCGGATCTACTTTTATATTTCGTTCTTTAGGTAAACCTCGAAAAGAAGACCCTAATACACCTGTTGAGTTGTACAGCTTAAAGAGTTATGACACCGAGGGTTGGTTTGCGGGTCTTAGCGATAAGGAAATTCTAAAACAAAAGAAACAATTCCCTCAGTTTTTGAACAAGGTTCAACCGGCCATTTGGCGCATGCTTGAAACCGTTGAGCTTTCAGTAAAGCTGCAGCATAAATTTTTTAACTCACTTTACCAGCGACTGAACTGGATCATCTCACCAAAAGATATGGAGGTAAACCCGGGTCACACTGCAGCAGGCATCTTAACCTATACCATCATAAACCGTGAGGTACATATTTTGATTGGCAGGCGGGTGCGTCATGAATGGTGGGATAACTTTGGTGGTAAAAGTAATCTTGGCGATGGTGAGCTTGCTATCACTGCACAGAGAGAAGTTTTTGAAGAATCAGGAAAAATATTGAACTATGATGAAAAAGCGATTAAAAAGAGTCCATACTTTGACTTAGACACACTTAATAATAAGGGTGAACTTTATCGGTACCGCATGTATGTGATGAAACATCGTTACTTCGAAGCCAATAATATTAAAGATAAAGAACACCCAGAAAATCAATGGGTTCCTTTGAGGAATATTTTAAAATCAATTGAAGATAATGAAAATATCATAGTTGAAAATAAACCCACCATCCAAGTTGAATATGCTGGTAAAAAAATGCCATTGTTTCCACCCTTTAAACAAATGTTGGCACAAGCACCAGTAATCACTTTCTTGAGCCAATTGGATAACAATAAGAAGCTTCCTAATCTATCTCTTGCAAGATCAAAGTTATTGACACCTTGGCAAGAAGTGTCCCGGCAAACACAAAATCATATTGAAATTTTAAATAGCATTAAGAAAACTTATGCGCAAACACCTGAATCTGACAACGATCACAACCCTGGGATCTTTTCGCAAAGTGAACTGCACTTAAAAACCGTTTTAGGTAGCGAGTTTGAAGAAGGAAAGATTCAAGGCAATGTAACAAAGTTTGTCGAAAATTATCATGGAGATTTAGGAGAAGCTGAAAAAACAAAACTCATCAAAACCGCCATTAAGTTCATCCAGCAAGAAAAGAAGGACAATGACCAATTTGTTTATTTTTATCATGGATGTGATGAAAGTATTGCTTTTGTCTATGAGTTTTACTCAGAACTTATTTGTTGGTTGGAAGCAAATCCCAACCATTTTGCTTTTCGACTGTTAAATTCCCACCTTCAAAAATTTGATTCTATGCTTGAGTTTATTGCGCATTATTCGAATCAAGGTGCTAATCCTATTTCTAATAATGATGAAGGATATGAAAAATGCGCAATTTCAAGTAATCCATTTTTCTTTGGTAATTATCAATCAGAAAATTCGTATACTATTGGATACTGGATTAACAATAAAACATCTCGTATAGTCGATCTGGAAACGCTTCTTCATTCTGTGTTAAGTCCAGTAGGCGTGCCAGAAGAAATGATTCAGTCCTTGAAAAAGCTTTATGTTGATTATTACAAAACTAAAAGTGGTGGCGTGATTTATCAAATTAGACTATCCCAAGAAAATGTGGCAAAGCTGGCCTATCCGGCAGTTTCTTGTGGTGTAATCAATCCATATAATGATTGTCTTAATTTGAGAGATGTATTGTCAAAGCTAAAGGAGAGTCAAAATAAACTTACTTCGTATGATAAAAATTATATTAAAACGCTCCAAACACGCTTACTTATGCGCCCTGATGGCTCATTTGAAGTCATCAATCAAAGATATTGGCTTCAACCTGATAACCTAAATGAATTTAAGTCTAAATTAAAACAAATCATTCAACAGGTGTTCCCTGTCATATTGATTAATTCGCAACTCGCAAAAAATACGATGGGATCAACCAAGGTTCCTGCATTTAAACTTCTTCAATATTTTCAATCCCGCCACAGAATAAAACAAAAAGACGAGCTAAGCAGACCATCCCAACAATTATTTACGGCAATAAAGGGTGGAAATAAGGAGAAAATTATTCAACTTCTTGAAAAATTCCCTGATTTAAAAGAGAAAAATATTACACAAAGTAATTATGATTGTTTTACCGTAAAAATTAAAAAAAATGCTTTTATTAGTGCAAAACCAATAGATTGGCTTCTCGCTCACTCTAATATTGATGTAGATAACGAATTTTTGAGTAAATGCTATGGCAAGACTTGGTGGGATGAAATAGATGAAAATATAGTCACCAACTGTGAGTCGCTTATAAAAATTCTTGGAATCATACCAGATAAGAATCGATTCAAGTTTGCTAAACAACATCAAGACAAAATTGAAGATATATATGATTTTGAGACGGTACTTTTAGAGCTTCCTGAAGAAGATAGGCTAAGGTTTATTGAGCAAAATAAAGACAAAATTGAAAGTAGTTCACAGCTTGCAAGGATGTTAAATTATCTTCCAAAAAAAGAAATATTGAAGTGTATTGAGAAAAATCAAGACAAAATTAAAAATTGTGATGATCTGCGTATGGCACTTGGTTGGCTCCCAAAAAAAGAGTTATTTAAGTTTGCCGAACAACATCAAGACAAAATTGAAAATGGCGCACAGCTTTCATGCGTGCTTTTTGAGCTTCCTGAAGAAGATAGGCTAAGGTTTGCCAAACAAAATCAAAACAAAATTAAAAATTGTGATGATCTGAACAAGGTGCTTAGCTGGCTTCCTGAAGAAGATAGATTAAGGTTTGATGAACAAAATCAAAACAAAATGGAAAATGGAGATAATTTTAAAGCGGTGGTTTAAAATATTTCAGGTAGTGCTTTAAAGATGTAAGTTTTATATATGGGAGAAAGAATGATACACCTTGGTGGTGCGAAAAAATTTAATCTTAAAATATTTGACTTGTACGGGATCTAGCGCAAATAACTAAATAGCCTATTACAACAAGTTGCAAATCTTCTAGTAAATCCTGTTGCGTCAAAATAAAATGTTACCGAAATGGTGATTCGTTGCCTCATAATTAATGTTACCGAAATGGCAAGCAAAATATCTGTATTTTTTATCATATTCCAACATTTCTTCCCTTTAACTGTACTGGCACGGAGCGCTTCTGAAAGTAACGTATCAGGTGGTAATTGAGAAATTCTGAACCATTATCGCAATCAAATCCAAGGATTTGGAATGGCAAGTTTTCTTCAATGTCGTTGATGACCTCAACGACGCCTTGTGCACCTTTATTCCAGATGGCGCGGTTTTCCGTCCAACCAGAATATATATCTGTCAGAGTTATACTCCAAACAAAGTCACCAATTAAGCTAGTGCCACAGTGGGCCACTGTATCCGCTTCAGCAAAGCCAGGTTGCTCCTCATTACATTGATTAGTTTTTACTGGTATATGCTTTCTTAATAAGCTTCCAGGCTTAGTTCCGCTTCTTCCTTTGTTAAAACTTACCTTTGTAGGCTTTAATAGTCTGTCTATTGTTGATCCGCTCATCAATAGTAATTGAGATTTTGTATGTGAGCTTATCTTCCCATAATAAGATTCGTAAAATGGCAACCACATAGACATTGCTGCTTTTAAACGTTTTCCACACATTTGATCTGTAGCCAGCCATATTTTCTTTAGTGGAGTTAGAACGCTATCTGGCTCGTAAGTCCTTTTGCGACCGCGACCATCTGCGTGATTATCTTTAGATTTTCTTGGTGATTTACCAAGAAGCCTAACAGCATGCTTGCGGTGATATCCGCTAGTTTTGCAGAACTCATCTAAAATTAGAGATTTATTCTTCTTGTTTGCTTTTTTGTAGCGTTTTTTGAGTTGTTTTAAATATAAATCCATACACAGTCGTCCCATAGGTTACCGCCTCCTTTTCGGTAAGATTTATTGTGACGCAACGACCTTATTTTTTTCTAATTTCGGTAATATTTATTTTGATTCAATTTGCGGTGGGCTAAAATTTTGACAAATTTATTTGAAAGCGATAAGATACCCACGACGCAAGTTTTATAACCGAATGTGTAGTAAATTGAATAAGTTGCCATTAAGAATTGATCCGCATCAAGCATCAAAAGAGAGTGCCTTATATAAAGGTGTTATTGACTGTTCTAAAATGAATCGTCTGCAACCTCTATTGCAATCTCAGCTTAATTCAGCTGAAGTTGAGCTTCAAGGCGGTGTTGATTTGTATGGTAATTCATATTTGCACTGCAAGATGAATGTGGCTTTGCCTTTGATTTGTCAGCGCTGCTTGCAGGGTATGCAGTATAAGGTGAAGGTAAATATAAAATTGGTTCCAGTTAATTCTGAGCTTGAAGATCTTGATTTGCCTGAAGGTTATGAGCCCTTGCTAACGAAATGGAAAAGCGTTAAATTATCGGACTTGGTTGAAGAAGTATTATTATTGGAGTTGCCCGTAGTTTCTCGTCATATCGGCGATGAATGCCCAGCCCCTCTTTATGATGAAGTTGATGAAATCATCGAAGAGGAACAGGTTGAAGAGCAACGACAGAAACCATTTTCTAACTTAAAAGAATTACTAAACAACTGATATGATCAGTATTTAATAGGAGCTATAAGCTATGGCAGTGCCTAAGAAGAAAAAATCTCGCGCTAAACGTGACATGGGTCGTGCACATCACGCTTTAACTGGTGCGGAAGTGTCAATCGACAAAACTAGCGGTGAAAGACATCGTCGTCATCATGTAACTGCTGATGGTTATTATCGTGGTGTTAAAATTTATGAACCTGCACAAATTATAGAAGCTGAAGAAGAGTGACATTAAAGACAATTGCTGTAGACGCCATGGGAGGCGATTTCGGCCCGTCAGTGACGGTGCCAGCGGCGTTGAAAATTCTACAAAATCATAAAAAGTTAAAACTGATTTTGGTAGGTGATGAATCAACGCTAAAGCAAATGTTGGACCAACAGCAGGCGTCTAAGGTGCGTAACCGCATCGAAATTCAACATGCTTCCGAAGTTGTAGGTATGGATGAGCCTCCGGCTCAAGCTGTCCGTCGTAAACGTGATTCATCAATGCGGGTTGCCGTCAATTTGGTAAAAGAAGGACGTGCCGATAGTTGTGTAAGTGCCGGTAATACTGGTGCGTTAATGGCTACTTCACACTTGGTGCTGAGAACTTTGCCAGGAGTTGATCGTCCGGCCATTATGGCGTCGTTTCCAGCTGTAAACGGCAAGGAAGTCCATATGCTAGATTTGGGTGCTAACGTCGATTCGTCGGCTAAGCACCTGTTGCAGTTCGCGGTAATGGGTTCAATAGCTGTTTCTGCAATTAAAGGTATTAAAAAACCTAAAGTTGCACTGCTAAATGTCGGGGAAGAGGAAATTAAAGGTAATGAGCAGGTGAAGCAAACAGCTCAATACCTTTCTTCTGCCAAAAGCATTAATTACAAGGGTTATATCGAAGGTGATGCTATTTTTAAAGGTGTTGCTGATGTTGTCGTTTGTGATGGGTTCGTTGGTAATGTGACTCTTAAGGCCGTTGAGGGTGCTACTAAGTTGATTGCCGAGAACTTAAGAGATGTTATTTCCTCAGGGTGGTTTACTAAGCTGTGTGGATTCTTAGCTTTACCCATCTTTAAAAGCCTTAAAGGAGAGTTGGACCCTGGTAAAAGAAATGGGGCTAGTTTTCTTGGTTTGCAAGGCGTTGTAGTAAAGAGTCATGGCGGGGCGGATATTAATGCTTTTGCTTGCGCTCTTGAAAAAGCTATAACCGAGGCCGAAATGGATATCCCTCAGCATATTAGTGAGCAGGTTAAAGAGATTTTAGATAGTTTTGATTCTGAGGATAATTAATTTATGACATACGCTCGAATTATAGGTACTGGTAGTGCTCTTCCAGAAAAAGTGGTTTCCAACTTTGATTTGGAAAAAATTATAGATACTTCACATGATTGGATTGTTGAGCGTACTGGCATTGAGCGTCGTCATATTTGTGATTCTGACGAAACTATTTCAATGCTTGCAACTAAAGCTGCGCGCAACGCAATTGAAATGGCTGGAATTGATCCTGAAGATATTGACCTCATCATCGTTGGAACAGCAACTCCTGAACTTGCTTTTCCAAGTACTGCTTGCATGGTTCAGCGTGAGCTTGGTATTCAAAATTGTATTGCTTTTGACATTAATGCTGCTTGCAGTGGTTTTGTTTATGGTCTTGGTATTGCAAAACAGTGGATTGAATCTGGTACGGCAAAGCACGTCTTGTTAATCGGTGCAGATACCTTGTCGCGCGTTGTTGACTGGAACGATAGGGCAACTTGTGTTTTATTTGGTGATGGTGCGGGTGCTGCGATTCTATCAGCTGATGAAGAAACAGGTGTTCTCTCAACTCACATGCATTCAGATGGAGTTGGCACTAATCTGCTTTATGCAACTTCTAGTCTTTCTGAAACTGATAACCCACCTAAAATTAGAATGCGTGGTAACGAAGTTTATAAGTTTGCTGTAAGAAGCTTAAGTGACTTAGTTGCAGAAGAACTTAAAGAAAATAATATCACTCAAGCTGATATTGATTGGTTCGTTCCTCATCAGGCGAATCTAAGAATTATTAAAGCTGCGGCTGATCGTATTGGTTTGCCGATGGATAGGGTGATTTTAACCATTCAAGATCATGGCAATACTTCAGCGGCGTCCATTCCAATGGCTCTAGACGTGGCTGTTAGAGATGGCCGCATTAAGAAAGGCCACAGATTATTATTTGACGCATTTGGTGCAGGGTTTGCCTGGGCTTCTTCTTATTTAGTATTTTAATTAATAGATGCCATCCCGGCGTAAGCTGGAATCTAGCGTATTTTTATCTTTATCTCGGTATGTTCTGGGGTAGTGGTAAAGGCCCTGGGATGGTAAAGTATGCGGAGTATTAATGAATAACAAATTTGCAATTGTGTTTCCTGGTCAGGGCTCACAGTCTTTAGGTATGCTCTCTGAGCTTGCAGAAAATTATGAAATCGTGAAATCAACTTTTGCTGAAGCTTCAAGTGTGCTTGGTTATGATCTTTGGGATCTTGTGCAAAACGACCCAGAAGAAAAACTAAATCAAACTCAATACACACAGCCTGCCTTATTGGTTGCAGGCGTTGCTGTTTGGCGTGCTCTAAATGAAGTTTATCCAGGAAAAATTTCACCAGATTGTATTGCTGGGCATAGTCTTGGTGAATACACGGCAATGGTTTGTGCAGGTGTAATTGACTTTAAAGACGGAGTGAAGTTAGTTGCTGAGCGTGGTCGTTTAATGCAAGAAGCAGTGCCTCAAGGCAAAGGTGCAATGGCTGCAATTATTGGTCTTGATGATGATAAAGTGTCTGAACTTTGTGCGTCTGTTGCCAATGGCGAAGATCTTCAGCCTGCAAACTATAATGCGGTTGGCCAAGTTGTGATCGCTGGTACAAAATCAGCGGTTGAAAGGGCGGTTGCTGATGCTAAGCCGTTTGGTGCAAAGTTAGCTAAAGTTTTAGCTGTAAGTGTTCCAGCTCATAGCTCAATGATGAAGCCGGCGTCTGAAAAGTTTAAAGTATTTCTTGAAAGAACTCAGTTTGATTCGCCAAAATTTCCTATCATTCAGAATGTTGACGTTGAGTCTCACACCTCACCTGAAATAATTCGCGCAAGATTGATTGAGCAGCTCTACTCTCCAGTTAGGTGGGTTGAGACTGTGCAAAGCATGAAAGAGCAGGGTGTAACAAAAATTATTGAATGTGGTCCTGGGAAGGTTTTATCAGGATTAGTTAAAAGAATTGATCGTGATATTGAAACAACTTCAGTAAGCGATACTGAACAGGTTAAATCATTAGGAGAATGGTTATGAGTTTTAGTTTAGAAGGCAAAATTGCTTTAGTAACAGGTGCTTCACGTGGTCTAGGTGCTGAAATAGCAGATACCTTAGCAGCGCATGGTGCATATGTTGTAGGAACTGGTACGAGTGAGGAAAGCGCTGCGAAAATTACGGCTCGTTTTGCTGAAAAAGGCCTAAAAGGCTCTGGCGAAGTTTTAAATGTAAATGACCCGGATGCTATGACTGGGCTTATTAGTAAAATGAAAGATACTTGTGGCTTGCCTCTAATTCTTGTAAATAATGCGGGAATTACTAAAGACAATTTAATGCTTAGAATGAAGCCAGAGCAGTGGGATGATGTTATTTCTACAAACCTTACATCTGTGTTCCACTTAAGTAAGCTATGTTTGCGCGGCATGATTAAAGCAAATTGGGGTAGAATTATTAATATTAGTTCTGTTGTTGGTGTTGCAGGTAATCCTGGCCAAGCAAATTATGCAGCTTCTAAGGCTGGAGTAATCGGTTTTGGTAAGTCTTTAGCGCAGGAAATAGCTAGTCGCGGCATTACTGTTAACGCCGTGGCTCCTGGTTTTATCAAAAGTGACATGACAGATAAGCTTTCTGAAGAGCAGCAAGAAGGCTTGAAGAAAATTATCCCAATGGGTGAATGTGGTGAACCAGAAGACATCGCTCTTGGTGTTTTATATCTTGCATCTGATGCCGGTCGTTATGTTACAGGGCAGACCCTGAACATCAATGGCGGTATGTTCATGGCCTAGCTTGAAAATTGCTACCCCGATTTTTGTATATATCGGGGTGGGCTTTGACTTGATCGCAGAATCTATTTTAGTAACCCGAATCTGTCATCCCGCGGCTTGACCGCTGGATCTATTAAACTAGATTTCGCGATCAAGTCGCACAATGACAGTATTCTCATCTCTTTACTACTGTTAAAGCATATAAGTTGATTATTTAAAGCTCAAAATTCGGGTTTAATGAGTAATCGTTGTTTCTCTTATATTTTGTTCAGTGCCGGTATTTTTTGTTGAGTGTGTTCAGTTGAATCAACATTGTTTCTTTTCTTTCTTTTCATCTTGCGAGAGAATTTGAAATTACTGGTTAAAGGAGTCAATCTGAAATCAGAATCTTTTGATACTGGAGCTGGTTCTTGAAACATTCTCTCATAGGTTGAGTGCTTAATATTATTAAAATTCTCAGCGCTACATGTAATGTTAGGAGTTTTGATTATAACCTCGCCGCTTTGTACGGGGCGTCCGGTGCCTTTACTGTGGGTATAGTTTCTTATTAATAAGTCGCCACCATCAAATTTCTCTAATACTTTGAGTATTGTCTTCATTCCTTGAAATTCGCCACCATGATATTTGTTTGGTTTTTTGTTCTTATGAGACTCATTTGTATTTAAATTTTCTAAAACTTTTGCATAACTTATTTTGTTATTGCTGCACATTTCTGAAGGAAACTCTATTCCATTTGATTTAATGCTTATTTCTATACTTCGTGGGGTGATTTTGCAGCTTATTTTTATTTTTGGAATTACGTTCTCAGATTTGTTGGAGAGCTTGTCGTTAAGGTCTTTAACTGCATCATCTGTGTTGCGAATTAGCTCAAGGAGGATATAGGCATTAGTTATAGCATGGAATGCTGGAGTATCGTGTATATCTTTAAGTTTTTGTTTTATGGTTTCAATGATGCTTTTTTTATCTTCAGTTGCTTGGTTTAGCCATAGCTCAAAGTTAAGTTCAGAGTAATCCCCTTTGTTGTTCTCTTTTTGTGGCATGCCAGCAAGGTTAATCTCAAATTCTTCTATAGAATGAATTCCTATAACTTTAGGGGTAGCGTTTTTAGTTGAAATTTCTTTTTTGGTTAGTTGAAAAAAACTTTGCCCTTCAAGCATTTTGTTACCTTTCTTACTCATTTGCCCTGTAATTTTTAAGTTATCAAAAGATTAAAAAATAATCAAATTTCACGATTTTGTAGTTGCACTTGGCAAATCTTTGAAAATTAGTTAAAATATGCACAAAATGGCATCAGTGTGCAAATGAAAATATTATGCATGGGCCATTCAAAGTTCTTGCATGTCACTTTTTTTTGGCTATACTCAAGAACACCCAAAATTGAATAAATAATAAGAGGTATTTATCATGGCAGAATCTATAGAAAAACGAGTTATTGATATCGTTGTTGATAAACTAGGTCTTAAAGAAGACGAAGTTAAAGTTGAATCTTCTTTCGTTAATGACTTAGGCGCTGACTCTTTAGATAACGTTGAATTAATGATGGCTCTTGAGGAAGAGTTTGGTATGGATATTCCTGATGAAGAAGCTGAAAAGATTGCTACTGTTAAAGATGCAATTGATTTCATCAATTCACACCTAGAACAAGCTTCTTAATTTAAAGAAATACCTCAGGAGATATAACTTTGAGTAAGCGACGTGTTGTTGTTACTGGTGTGGGCATGCTTTCTCCACTTGGTTTAAATGTGGAAGATAGCTGGCAAGGTATCGTTCAAGGTAAAAGTGGTGCTACTAGAATTGATCGTTTTGATCCTACTGATTACAAAACTCAGATCTGTGCATCCGTTAAAAACTTCGAATTTGAAGGCTACCTTGATCGCAAAGAAGCACGCAAACTAGATGAGTTTGTGCAATTTGCTGTTGTTGCTGCTGGCCAGGCTATTAAAGACGCGGGTCTTACCAAAGATGAGCCTGAAGCTGATCGTATAGGTGTTGCGATTGGTTCTGGTATTGGTGGCCTTCCATTCATCGAGAAGTACACTATGGTTCTCAATGAGTCTGGTCCACGTCGAGTATCTCCTTTCTTTATTCCTGGTGCGATTGTAAATATGGCGCCAGGATATGTTTCTATGCAGTACGGTTTCAAGGGTCCTAACACATCAATCGTAACTGCTTGTACTACTGGTGCTCATAATATTGGCATGGCCGCACGTTCAATTGCTTATGGCGATGCTGATGTAATGGTTACTGGTGGTGCTGAAATGGCAACTATTCCACTAGGTATTGCTGGATTTAGTGCTGCGCGCGCATTGTCAGTTCGAAATGATGAGCCTGAAAAGGCAAGTCGTCCTTGGGATAAAGACCGTGATGGTTTTGTTTTAGGTGATGGTGCAGGCGTGCTAATTCTTGAAGAATACGAGCGTGCAAAATCGCGTGGCGCGAAAATTTATGCTGAAGTTAAAGGCTTTGGGATGAGTGCTGATGCTTATCATATGACTTCTCCTGATCCTGATGGTTCTGGTTTTGTTAGATGTATGACTAATGCTCTTAATGATGCAGGTCTGAATGCAGATCAGCTTCAGTACGTTAATGCGCATGGTACTTCAACTCCAACTGGCGATATTATCGAAGCTAATGCTGTTGAACAAGTGTTTGGCAAAGACATCGCTTGTAGCTCAACTAAGTCAATGACAGGTCACTTGTTAGGGGCGGCGGGTGCTGTAGAGGCTATTTTCTCAATCTTAGCTCTTCGTGATCAAGTAGCTCCGCCTACAATCAACTTAGATAATCCTGATGATGGATGTAATTTAAATTTTGTTCCTCATCAAGCTCAAGAGATGATGCTAGAAAACGTTCTTTCTAATTCGTTTGGCTTTGGTGGAACTAACGCTTCAGTAATTTTCTCAAAGATTTAAATCTCAATGTGATTTTTATAGCCCTAGTCATTCTTAGCCGAGCCATCTTTGATGGCGAAGTCGAAGAATCTGAAAATTTCACGATTAAACATCAGATTCTTTGGCTATGTGCTTTGTAGGCGCTGCGATCAGGATGAGTTGTCAACAGACTCTAGATATTTTGTAAAAATAAAATTAATAACTTATCATTTATTTATAAGTATCACTCCTCAAGGATTATTAAATTATGCAAGGAAAGCGTATTTTAAAGTACGTTCTGGGTGCCATTTTTTCTATTTTATTTTTTATAGGGGCGTTTTATGCGTATCTTTGGTGGGATTTTTTGCATAATCCTATTGAGCTTCCCAATAATCAGGCTGTCCAGGTTTTTGTTAAAAAGGGTATGACTTCACATGATGTTGCTAACGAGCTAGTTAAACAAGGTGTTATGTCTCATCCTAAAATGTTCTTGGCCCTAGCTAGATATATGAATGCAACTGAGGCTCTAAAGGCAGGTGTTTATCATATTGAGCCTGGTATCACGCCGTCTGAATTAATTGAAAAATTGCGATTAGGAAAGGCGATTATGCACCCCTTTACTTTGGTGAATTCTTGGCGTTTTTCTGAAATTAAGCATGCTTTAGATAAAAACAAATATTTAGATCATGATATTAAAGGCTTATCTAATGAAGAAATTATGGTGAAGATTGGGGCGCCTGGCCAAAACCCTGAAGGTAGATTTTATCCGGAAACATATCATTTTAGATATCAAACTTCAGATTTATTAATATTACGAATTGCATATCAAAAAATGAAGAAAATTTTGGCAGAAGAGTGGGCTAATAGGGCGCCAAATTTGCCGTGGAAGTGTGAGTATGATGCTTTAATTGCGGCATCCTTAATTATTGAAGAAACTGAGCACGAGCAGGAAATGGATGAAATAGCTGGGGTTATGGTTAGGCGTATTAATCTTGGCATGCCTCTGCAGATTGATCCTACTGTAATTTACGCTTTAGGAGATCATTATAGATATCCATTAAAGCTTAGTGACTTAAAAGTTCGTAGCTCTTATAATACTTATTTGCATAAAGGTCTTCCGCCAACACCCATTGCCGTTCCAACAAGAGCTGCAATTCATGCAGCACTTCATCCAGCTGAAGGTACTGCAATATTTTATATGGCAAAAGGTGATGGAAGTCATGTGTTTACAGATAATTTGAAAGATCACCGCAAGGCAAAGAAACGCTATGAAATTCGTGAGCGTAGTCTTCATCACAAACATCATAAAAAGCATGACATGAGATCTGAATTTTATCGATATTACTATTAAGGTCTAGAAGGTTTTATCTATGGATCACTCTGGTGCATTTATTACTATTGAAGGTATTGAGGGGGCTGGAAAGTCTACCGCTATCAATTATATTTGTGAGGTAGTTAATGGGTGGGGCGTTAACCCCGTTATAACTCGTGAGCCAGGAGGTACCCCTCTTGGTGAGCAGGTGCGTAAATTAGTGTTGCATGGCAGCGATGTTCCTGTGAGTGATGAGGCTGAGCTTTTATTGATGTTTGCCGGGCGTGCGCAACATTTACATCAATTAATTTGGCCTGCTCTACAAAAAGGTGAATTTGTGATTTGTGATCGCTTCACTGACGCAACTTTTGCTTATCAGGGAGGAGGGCGCAATATTTCTGAGCCTCGTATTGAGCAGCTAGAATTATGGTTGCAAGGCCAGTTTCGCCCAGATTTGACTCTATTGTTGGATATTGATCCTGAGGTTGGCTTCAAAAGAATTGCCAAAGAGCGCGGTGATGATTTAGATCGTATTGAGATGGAGTCAATTCATTTCTTTGGGCGTGTAAGGCAAAACTATTTAAAAAGGGCGGCTGCTTTTCCTGAGCGTTTTCGAGTTATTGACGCCTCTAAATCACTTAAAGAAGTTGAAGAACAGTTAAAATATGCCCTAAATGAATTTTGGAACAAAAAAAATGGTAGTTAATGCAAATCCAGCGCCATTTGCTTGGCAGGAGCAATCTTGGGCGAGAGTTCAATCCTGGCTTTATAAAGGAAATATGCCGCATGCGCTTTTGCTTGCAGGTAGTCCTGGTATTGGAATATCTGAATTTGCTATGAGAGTTGCGCGGCAATTAGTTTGTCTTGAGGGTGTCGATTGTGGCAATTGTCGTTCTTGCAAGCTTTGGGATGATGGTATGCATCCTGATTGGTTTGCTGCAGAGCCTGAAGAGGGTAAAAAGCAAATTAAGGTTGATGTAATTCGTGAAGCCATTAATCATGTAGGGAAAACTGCGCATACAGCACCATACAGAGTAGTAATGATTCACCCTGCTGAAGGCATGAATATGGCTTCAGCTAATGCTTTGCTTAAAACATTAGAAGAGCCACCAGGTGGTGTTGTGTTTTTGCTTATTAGTTATCAGGCGGGTGTACTACCTGCAACAATTCGTAGTAGGTGTCAGCATTTGGGGTTTGCTAACCCAACCAAAGAGCAAACTATTAATGCGCTGACAGCGGCTGGTGTTGTCCAACCTGGTTTAGCGGCAGCTTTCAGTGGAAATATGCCTTTGATAGGTAATGATTTGGTGGATCAGCTCAAAAATCATGCTCAAATTATTCAAGGTATTAATTGGGTTAGAGATCTTGATGTAACGCCTAGTTATGTAGTTGAAAAGTTGCCAGAGGTGAGTGCCATTGAGTGGTTGTCTCATATGCAAAAGATTGTAATGGATGCCGTTCGCCTGAAATTAGGTGCGGAAAATAATGAGCTGTTTTATCCAGATGGCAAGGAGTCTATGGAGGATATTTTTAATCATAAAACTTTGCCAAACTTGTTTGAGTTTAATGATTTTATTGTTGAGAGTATGAAAAGCATGCAGGCTGGCGTTAATTTTAACGTAACCATGCTTGCTGAAAGCTTAATTTTGAAGTGTTTGTGATCATCTTTGTCTTCTTTATTAGGTTCAGTAAGTAAATGCACCTTAATTTGCATGATTTTGCATTCATTCCCAGTGTAGTCAAGGGATATGAATTGATATAACAATCAGATCTCTCCATTGCGCAGCCTTGCTGCTTCAGTCGAGAAATTTAAATTCATACAAACTTCATATTCCTTTATTGTCACCCCGAGCGTAGTCGAGGGGTCCGGAGCTTGCTGTCAAATATAGAGCTAAAACCTATTGTTTGTTTTATTGTTTTTGGTCTTAGTTGTGGATGGATTTTGAGGGTGAGATTGAAATAAAGTATGAGAATTTTTATTTATACTAGATGATTTTTCTTTTTCATTAGCTATATGTGAAGATATTAAATCCACTATAGCTGAGTGCCCATTTTGCTTTGCAATATCTAGAGGGTTAAATTCCCGATTTGATAGTGAATACTTCACCTTGTATTTCAGTAGTTCACGAACCACTTCAATGTGTCCATTTTTAGAAGCCATATATAGAGGTGTCGCCCCTTCTAAATCACCCATATTGGCCTTGGCACCATTTTGTAGTAATGTTTGAACAACTTCAGTGTGTCCATTTTGAGAGGCTATAAATAGAGGAGTTATTCTATCGTCATCTGACTTATTGGCTTTGGCGCCATTTTGTAGTAATGCTTGAACAACTTCAGTGTGCCCATTTTGAGAGGCTATATATAAGGGGGTCGTCCCATCTTCTGTGGTCTTGTTGATATCTGCGCCTGCTTTTATTAGCTCTAAGATTATTTTAATAAACCCATTTTGAGAGGCTATATATAAGGGTGTCGTCTCATCTGATGCGGTCTTGTTGGCATTGGCGCCAATTTTTAATAGTGAACTAACTACTTCGGTGCGCCCATTTTGGCAAGCAACTAATAATAAGGTATTGCCAAATGAGTCTTCTGCATTTGGTGATAAACATTTAAGATTCAGATATTCTTCGGATGTGGACAGTTCAGTAATGTTGTTTTTCGAGTTTTTTGAATTGGATTGGTGCGTGAAAAAAATAGTATCAAAAATAGTATACCCTGTGCCTTTAGTTTCCATATTAAATGCACTAATAATTGCTTGTGAAAGTTTTGATAAGTCGAGAAAAGATTCGCAAGGTAGCTTATTGGCATTTATTAGAAACCACCTGTTATATTGGGGGGCATAGTTTAGGTTAATAGTATGGTTGTACGAACTTAATAATAAAGACGAAGGAGATTTTAAACGAGATCCCAGTTGCTCCAGTAAGATTGTTAAATTTTCTTTATTATATGCGCCGCATAAGTTATCAATATATTTTGGTCGCCTGCCTTTCTTATCAATATTTACTGGTGTTAAGTATTCCGAAGCAATTCTTGATTCTTGTCTAGAGTAGTATGGTAGAATTTTTTTGTGTTTTGATGGGAATTGGTAGAGTTCAATTCCGTCAAGAAAAGCCAGGATTTCCCATAGGGGTATGTTGAGGTTATTAACGGTTATTTGATCATCAAGGCTTTCTTGTTTGAGTAATTTATCCTTTATGCTTTTGAATTGGTGTAGCGTGGCAATGTGGTGTATGGCGGTAATTCTTTCAATAAATTTATCTAACCCGTTAGCTAAGAATGCCTGCATTGCCATTGAAGCAATTCCAAAGCATAATCCTTCGCCACCTTGATTATATCCTAATTCTTTCATTATATTTATAAGTTTGATTTGTCCAAAGCTTGGGGTGTTTTTGTTATTTCTTTCATTGCTCATTCTGTACTTCTCTGAGATTTATTGTGTAAAAAATAATCAGTTGAGTGTATTTTATAGGAGTTTAGTTTATTGTCAATACTAGGCAACGTCCCTAAAGTTTTAACAGAAGTGAAAAAGCGAAGAATTGAGATAGAAATGGTGCTTAATTGAGGCGAATAGTCATTCTATTTAACGAAATGAAGCGTAATTTATAGCCAATTATCTCCTTTTGCAGCATGATAATAACTTTAGGGACGTTGCCTAATCCTTTTGGTGATTTTGTTATGCTGAACTTAACCCTTGAAGAGGGAAAAATCGAAAGGTCTAGTTCGTGCAACAATCAGATCTCTCCATTACGCATCTTCGCTGCTCCAGTCGAGATGACGTTGGGATGGCCTCGGCGCTATAGAGGAGATAATGCTTTGTGTCATTGCGAGAATTATACTTCTTACTCTGATCGAATAACTCGGTCATCCCGTGTAATAACTCGGTCATCCCGAGCGTAGTCGAGGGATCTGAAGTTTGGCGGCAAATATAGAGCCTAAGACCTATTGTTTGTTTTGCCGCTCAAGAGATATGCAGCCCAATTGTCTGGTTTTTGTTGTTGATGTGGCAAATTATTTTTGTTTGCACTATTGCGTATATTTTTTGTTCTGTTATAATTAGGTCATAAATATGTGTATTAATTGGTGAAAAACCGTTAAATTCATAGAGTTTAAAGTTTCTTAAGGATCTCTTAAGGTTTATACCTTAGAATGACTTTAAGTGCTAAGAAAAATGGGTAAGAACAGAATGCCAAAACTAAGAAAACAAGGTTTAAATACTAGTACAATAATGATTATGCGGACTATAGGAGCTGACCCAAATGGTTATTTAATGCCTCCTGCACAGCAAAACAACATGTTGTCATTTAAAGCTCCGGCTCCTAAGCCTAAGCAAATGGTTGCTAATGATGATCCTAAGATTGTAAGCATGATGAATAATCCCTTTAGCTCTAGAGATAATAGTCAAAACCAAAAACCAACAGCTGAAATTATAGGCTTCAATGCTGCTAATCAGATGAAACAAGCTAATAATGATGATTTTTCTATGCAGACAGAAAAATCTCAAAAGCTTACTCATCCAAGTACGCCGGCTTTTGATCCAAGACCAGGTATGTAAGAGCTAAAATCTTAAGATAATTTTAAAAGCGCGGCCAGTTTCGCGCTTTTTTTTGCCTTAATTTTTCTAGTGCCTGCCCTTAGTTAGTAGGAGTTTATCACGTTAGCTGCTCACCTTACGCAGACTGCAAAGGTTTAAGTTAAACGCATCTATATTTATACATTTAACTTATACAATCCCGAGCGCTACAACAGTCATCCCTAGCGTAGTCGAAGGACCTGAACCCACACATCAGTCAGATCTCTCCATTACGCACCTTCGGTGCTTCAGTCGAGATGACGTAGGATTCTGGATTGCATGGGTTCGATAATTTGGTTCTAAAACTCATAAAATTAAAAAAATTTCACCTTTTTTACAGACTGCGTAAGGGTAATCAAGAGCGATCTCAAAACTACGCTTCTCTCAGTAATTTTTTATTAAGCACACTTGGGCGAACAAATCAGATATTGCAGGATCAAGCCCTTAAGCAGGATTTTACCTCCAGGCTGTTAATTGATTTATCTGATCCGTTTAAGCGCGAAATCCCTGCCTTTAGACAAGATAATGCTGCCTTTAGACAAGATAATGCTGCCTTTAGACAAGATAATGCTGCCCTTAGACAAGATAATGCTGCCCTTAGACAAGAGATTAAAGATTTGAATAATAAATTAATTGAGGGTAGCGAGCGCAGATTAAGCATGCCAACACCCCCACCCCTCAGTCCTGAACAAAATTCTGGGCAAGCATCAAATTCTAATATCAATAATAGACTAAATACTAATTTTAGGTTTAGTCCATTTGAAGAAAGGCAAGACAGAGTCTCGTTTTCTAATAAGCCAGATTTAAACTCTAATAAGCTTTGTTAGGGTAGCGCCCCTATTATTTAGCTATATGGAGACTCCCAAATCGTTATCTCGACTGAAGCACCAAGGGTGCTAAATGGAGAGATCTGACTTAATTATATTTTCAGGTCTTTCGGCTGTGCTCGAGATGACAGTTGTAGTTCTTGAGCCGCGTATTTCTTTTTTTAACTGTACAAAAACATTAAATTATTGTATAATATTTGCCCACAAATTAATTTCAGGTTAAATTTATGTCGCAGAATAAAATCATTGTAAATTATGTTAATTACTTCAGGTTTAACGAGTTCGTAAATCGTCAACAGGTAACTTCTTTAGCTGATTTATATAATAAATATGATGGTTTTTGTCATGGTCTTTCTATTTTGTGGGCTGCACAAAATCTTTTTGGAACAATTGATATGTGGGAGAGCATGCTAAAGGAAATAGCAAAGCCGATTTTCACTGAAAAAGAAAATTTAGATTTAGCTTATGCTAACGAAAAAATGTCATTATTCAATAAAGAAGTTTGTCTTTTTAATCAGCGCATCTATAAATTTCATGATATTTTTTTACCAGTCATTAATTTAATAAATAAATATCAAAATCCAGAAATTGATGGCAAAGCAGTTTTGCAGTCTTATGTATTAGATCCAAGTAAAAATATTTTTGATTTCGCATATAGAGGTAACAAAGTAAATATAGGTAACAGGATAAATTTTACAGGTGATTTTTCTACAAATGACCTAGAAAATCTATTGTTAGAACAGCATTTGTCTGAGAATATTTGTTTAGTACATTCTGGTGAACATGTAATAGCTGCGGCATATAACCGTTATTTAAAGGTCTGGCAGTTATACGATCCTAATTATGAGCATGAGAGGGAGCCTTCAGAAAAAATTCATAAGAGCTTTAAAAGTAAGAAGGACTTTGTCAAAGCTATTAGAGATGAGCTTGAAGGTACGCTCAAAATAGAAATATCCAGCTTTAAAAAAGAAAATATACTTGATAGGTCTCAAGCAATATATATGATCGATTTTTATGATTCTTTCGATGAATTTATTCATGATGAAGAAAATATTGATTTGTTTAAAAATATTTTAAGATTGGCTCAAGTTGATAATGATGTCTCTGGGTGCTTTTTTAATAAATTGCACAAAAGTCAGTTTAATCCTATAAGTCTTTTAAGCTGTTTATTAAATAATGAGAGTTTCGATGAAATTGAGCTTTATTTCTTACTGATAAGCAAAAACAAAAATTTATGTAAACAATTTGAGGTTGGTCTTTTAGATCAATATGACGGAGGTGATTATTATATACACTGGTTGGCTGATACACCTAGAGCAATAGCTAGTGCATTAAATCACATTGTTTCTGAGGATAATATTATAGGGTTGTTAGGTGCTGCTTGTCCTGATACAGGAGCGTTGCCTCTTCATTTTATTGCATCTAGTAGTATAGATAATTTTATCAAGTGTTTTGAGCTAGCAGTATCCTATAAGGTGGTGAGTAGTTTTTTTGAGCTTTTAGATTATGTTAACTCAGATGGACAGTCCGTTATAGATATTTTAGCGAATAAAAATATTAACGGTATGTCTGCGTTGCAATATATGGTTGAGAAATATAAAGATAGAAAGTTTTCAGATTTTGTTACTCTTATCTCTAAATTAATTAATTATCCTAGATTCATTCCTCTCTCAGGGCAGAATACTATATTTATGGAAATTAATCACAGGAACAATTGGGAGTATGCTGTTATGGCTAAGGCTCATTGGTATATCGCTAGTAAAAATGAAAATTATAGTAGCGTTAAAAGAACGTTCAGCAATTCCGGCATGGATCCTTTAACTGATCAATATAAGGGTGAGACCTTCATAAGGCGAAAATTAAATTAAAGGGTGATTTGAATATACCTCTAGCAGGCTGTGATCACTATGAAAGCTGAAAATATATAGAGAAAGGTTGTCAATGGTAAAAATAGAAACGAATGAAGAAAGAGAAATTTACTATATTGTTAATTATGATGTGAGTCGATATGATAAGAAAAATCTTGGTCGCTTAGGTCTTGAAGATGCTACTCTTACTGATTGGCAAACAAAAGTTATTTATAATGATCTTATTTATCGGTACATTGTAAAAAATTTTTTAAGTTTAAAAAAAGCCTTATCTTTGAACTTGAGAGAAGAAAAAATTCTTTCAAATTCTTACATTGAGCATGCCATTGAAAAAGAAGTCTTCGATATAGGCTTCGCTTTAAAGTTAAGTGATGAGCAGATTTTTGTTTTTTCTAGATATTTCATTCCTCTCTTCGTTGAGAGAGGTATATTAACTCTAGAAGAGGCCTTGAATCTAACTACAAATGATATTGATTTTTTTATTATCACCCCAGTGCGTTTTTTTATGTTTTAAAAGAAAAGTTATCTTTTTGTGAAATTCGCGAGCTTAACATATTACAAAAGAAAATTCTTTTTAATAATGGTATCTTGGATAAAATTATCTTTAAAAAGATTTTAAAAGTTGAGGAGGCGATTAAGTTTAGTGAAAAAGAATATCATAGCCTTGTTAATCCAGTTGTCAATGAGCATGTTGTCAATGGGGCTCTGGAAGTTTTTGAAGCTATTAAGTTAACAGATCGTCAAAAAGATATTCTTAGTAATCCTTACATTAGCCGGCTAATTGGGAAAAATCATATAAGTATTCACGATGCAATCAATATTACAGATGATGGATTAAATATTATTTCTAGGCCTTGCATTTATGGTTTTATCAACTTAGGTTTGTTGAGTGTTAATGAGGCAGTTAAGTTAAGCTTGAAAAATATAAATCTTATAAGTCATCCTGCATATTTTAGATATTGTCGTGATTGGGACGTTAAAGTTTATGACTTAATTAATCTTACTCAAGAAAAACTAAATGCTATAAAAGAGCCTCATTTTGTTATTCTTTTGATCCTAAACCGTATTATTCCTGAGCAGCTATTTAAGATTAATAAATTGATTCTTGAGGGGGTTTTAAAAATTTCCGAAGTATCTGCCTTTAGGGTTCCCATGATTAAAGCTTTTGCTCATGAATCTGTTTTCTCCCTTATTTATGAAAAAAGAATTTTAGATATTAAGGGTGATATTCTTAAGCTTAGTATGAACGAGCTTCAATACCTTAGTAGTCTATCTGAGTTTGATGAAAATATTTATCAGTTGCTTTGGTGCAAAGCTATAAATATTAATGAAGCACTAAAGCTTAATAAGCTTGTTGTTGGTAAGCTTATTAGTAGTGAAGAGTTGAATAACTTTGAAGTTTCTAGGGTCAAGACTATTGTTCATCCGGCTATCTTCCCTCTTATTTATGATAAAAGGGTTTTAGGGGTTAAGGATACTATTAATCTTAGTGAAAATGATATTGAAAACCTTAATAAAAATGTTGATCAGTTGCTTTGGTGCAAGGCTATAAATATTCATGAAGCACTAAAGCTTAATATTTTGTTTATTACAAAATTATTAAGTAGAAACGATCTTGCTAGGCTAGATGCCAGACAAATTAAGCTTATTGCTAGAACCAATATGTATAGTATGTTTTTTGACAAATCTGTAGATATTAAAAGGGTAGTTGATTTTTTTAGTGGTAAGCTAACTTATTCTAAGATTAATTATAATGATTTAGTAAATTTGAGTTTTAATAATTCTGCCAATGAATCTGATAAAAAAGATAATGGTAACGACGATTGGAAAGTTTTTTGTAAGACAGCGAATAAACTGAAAAGTTGTTGCTCCAAAGAGATGTCAGTTTTTATTGATGAAATAATTGAGGGTAGAAAAGAAACATACTCTCAAGCTTTTGAAAGATTGGAAATAGAAGAAGATGATTCGATGTGTTGTCCGATAAGTTTTTGTATTCCAAATATTCCAGTTTATCTTGATGGTAGTTTGTTTGATTTTTGTTCTTTTTTTGATGCGAGTGGTAATAGATCTGTTTATCAAAATCCTCGAACTCGTTCAGGATTTAATATTAAGTTGAATGTTACTCCTGCGAAAAATATTAAGCGCCAAATTGAATATTTAATTTCTAGAGAGTCAATTTATAAATATTTTGAAAAAGGTGGTGAATATAAAACAGATAAGATTAGTTTTTTTTATCGTGAAAATAATTCTATTGATGCTAAATATAGTAGTAATATTTTAGATGAGTCATCTACTACCACAGTAAAAGAAGAGATAGGCTTTGATGGATGTGATAGATTAGTAGATTATTTAAAAAACAATAAAACAAGACATGCTAAACAACTATTGAATTTTATAAATGGTATTTCCAGTGGCGCAGAAGAAACCTATCAGCAATCTTTTAAAAGATTAGGGATAGAAAGCTATGACTATATTTGTTGTAAGCTTGGTAATTGTGTGCCTAATATTCCAGTTTATTATAAAGGTGAATTGTATGATTTGCTGAGTCTGTATGATGACAATATATTAAAAAATGAGCATAGTTTTGATGATATCATTATTGAAATTACCCCAGGAAGAAATAGTAAAAATACAATTGAAAATATAATAACAACAAATCAGAAAGAGATTTATGATTCTTGCTGTAATGGAGAAAGTGCAAGTTCAACTTGTAGCCCCTAACCGTTATTTGGCGAAATATAATTAATTAGTCTTGACATACGTTATTATCATGGTAGGATTATCAGGTGTTCGCAATCGCGGATAATTCTTTAGGAATGCTGGCGTAGCTCAGTTGGTAGAGCAGCTGATTTGTAATCAGCCGGTCGTGGGTTCGACTCCTATCGCCAGCTCCAATTTTTTCAATTACTTACGAACTTTTTATGGTTTGAAAGATACTTTTAGATTATCTATGTGATGCTTTTGGTTTAAGTTAGATTTTTTATTTCTTCATCTATTTTTGTTCTGTACTAAGATGTAACACGAATTGTCAACATTCCCTAATATTAATTTAATATTTATTTGTTAACATGTTGGGCAAATTATTTAAGCAACGTTAATATAATTAATGCATAACAAAAAAATAAGTAATAAATATTATTGTCTATCAAGAGAAGAGTTTGTCAAAATATGCACAAAAGCAATATTGCATACGAGAAAAAAAATAACCATTTCTAATCAATTGGATGGCTACAAAAAATTCCATAGAGAAATTAGGGATAATCATTATCTTGCTTACATTAGGGATATAATTTCTGGTAGTGCATTTAATGTTCCGTCTGATAGATTCAAGTTTGTACATGATATTGTCGATCATACTGGAATAGGAAACTGTGATGAGATGGCATATTACCTGCTCGTAGAGATTGCAAAAAGAATTGATTCTAGAGGGGGGGGCGCTAACTTACATTTGGTTCGTTGTAAGAAAGTTGACCACAATTATGTTGAGGTTGATATAAGCTTGAAAGCTGAAAAAAGCGTATCAACATGGCAGGTAGATGCATGGGATCCACGGATTATAGATATATCAACAGCTCCTAGGGGTGTTATTAGAAATTTTAAGCATATTAAATATGGCTGTCGTGAAAATAGAATAAATAGTATAGTTTCTGGAGAAATTAATTTTAAAAAAACATATTCTTTTTTTAATGTTAGAAAGCCAGTTTCGGGGAAACCTCGCTCTCCAACTCCAGAGAGACAAATATTGCAAAAGAATAAACATTTATATAGTAATTACTCTTTGTGTAAGGCTGAGAGGCAAGGGTTTTTTGACAGAAGTGGTAAAGTTGGACCTGTGCAGAGAGCACTTTGTTGGCAAAAAAGAGAATTAAGTCATAAGAATGACTTACACACTATTTAGGGGAAAGGGTGCTGCTTTCTTGGTAGTCATCATCAAGAGAAGGAGAGGGTTCTTTTTCCCTTGTATTTTTTATTTTGTCAAAGATTTTTTCTCCTTTAGTTTTTACAAACTTTGAAATAATAGGTATGTGGTGTCTGTGTTTGCTTATTATTTCTTTGGTTTCGTTAGAGAATTGTTCTTTAACGTCTTTTAGTGTGGTGTTTTCATTCTCAGCTGTAGCTTTTAATTTGGCTACAGCTATTATTTTGTCTTTTATGGGGTTGTATTCTTTTAATAACTCACTTTTTTTTGTTACAAAATCTCTAATATTTTCTTGCTCGTAGCCTTTTATAGTGCCAATTTTCTCTGCATTGTTTAAGTCTATTGAAACTCTATATTTGCTTATATTATGGCTTTCGAATAATTTATCAAGTTTGCTTTCAAGATACTCTAGATACTTATCGCACGCCTCAGTATAGGGCTTTTTCAATTGTTTGTTGTGTTGTTTTATTGTTTCCTTTGCAGAATCAGTAGCTTTAGTACGCGAATTTGTGCTACTAAATTTAGGTGGTCTAATTACTGTATCATCTAGCATTTTAGATAATATCGTTTTATTCTGATTAGCTTTGCTCATTGGATCAGTATCAGCTACTTTTAATATGTTTGTAACTTGAACATCTTTTCCTCTTAAAATAGTAGCAGTAGAACTAAATAACAGAGTTTTTAGATCTTCTGTATTATTTGGATTTAAATTTTTGTTTGAAATATTTTTATTTTGTAGGTTGCCTTTAAAAGATGAGGTAAATTCTTCTGATTGGAGAAGTAAATCGCAAAATTCATCATTTAATATCATAAATTTTGCATGAAGAAGCTCTATTTCACTGTGATCTAACCCAATTTTTGTGAAGTCTTCTTTTAGCTTAGAGAATTCAGGTATAAAATGTTCGTTACCCCTGAATGCTTTTTCGATTTTTGATTTAGCATTATAGCTATTTTCAAGAAAATTAGCATTTTCTGATAGGTTATTAATATTGTTAAATGCGCTTTTTGTATATTCTTGAAATTCTTTATTATAGGATCTTATTTTTGTCATGAAGTTATCAATTTCTTTTTGACTGACTCCTGCCTCTTTAAGAAGAGTTTCTCTGTTAAGACCATCATTCTCTAAAACTGGGTCGAGAGTTCGGCTCAACTCCGCTTCTTTAAGATATTTTTTAAAATCTGCCATATCTTTTTGAATTCTATGAATTATTTAGTATAAGTTTAGTTTGTGCTTTATAGTATTTCCATTTTGATGTAACTAGTTATTTTTACCGGCGTTGTTGCATAAATATTTTTAGCTTTTAGGGTAGGAATTATTTTCCCTTTATATTTAAGGGGGTAGTCTTTCAGGTCAAGATTAACTGTCATCCCGCGACTTGATCGCGGGATCCATAAAACCAGATTCCGCGGTCAAGCCGCGTAATGACAAATTTCTATAATTTCAAACAGTTAGTGTCTGGCATAGTTAATCTATTTTCTGTTAGACAAATGAAACTAACAATTTATGCAACAACGCCAGTTAACCCTGGTTCTGAAGTTTGTGTAATTGTATGGTATTTATATAACTGATATATTGCTTATATTACTGTGGTGTTAATTTTTACAATGGTTTAATTGATATGGAAGTCAATATAACGCACGCTTTGCTCGTGATTCTTTCTTTGACACTTTTAGTTACCGTTACTTTTAAAACTCTGCGCTTGCCAGTTATTCTTGGTTATATTGTGGTGGGTGTTCTGGTTGGCCCTAACGGCGCTGCTCTTCTTCATAATACCGAAAATATTAAACTTCTATCTGAGTTTGGTATAGTTTTTTTGATGTTTACAGTTGGACTAAAGTTCTCTTTACGCTCGCTATGGCATATGAAGAGCTCTGTATTTATTGTAGGAGGTATGCAAGTTCTTCTTACAACAGCTATTACAACGATAATAGGTGTTTATGTTGGCATGCCAGTGGAAATGTCAATAATTATTGGTGGGATTGCTGCTATGTCGTCAACGGCAATTGTTCTTAAGCAGTTATCTGATCAGGGTGAGATGGAATCAGCACATGGCCATAATGCTGTTGGTGTGCTGTTGTTTCAAGACTTAGCTGTAATTCCATTTATTGTTTTAGTTGGAAGTATGGCGCAAACTACTGGCTCTTCAGCATGGGGAGTAATTGGTTTTGAGTTTTTATATGGCGTGTTAGCATTACTTGTGATTTTGATTATTGGGCGTTGGGTATTGCAACCATTATTTCATGTTATTGCTTCTACAAAAATGTCAGAACTTTTAACTTTGGCAGTATTGTTGATCGTTATTTCAAGCGCTATATTTACTGAGAGATTTGGTTTGTCGTACGCTTTCGGTGCTTTTATGGCTGGGATGATGTTATCTGAAACGGCCTATCGTCACCAAGTCCAAGTGGAAATTCGTCCGTTTAAAGATGTGTTGCTGGGATTGTTTTTTATTACAGTTGGTATGCTTCTTGATTTATCAACTTGGCCTGATACTTGGCAGTGGATTGCTTTGCTTTTAGTTTCTATTTTAATAGGTAAAGGCTTATTGGTTGCGATAGTTTCTCGTTGTATTAAGTTTGATTTGTATAGTTCGGTGCGTTCAGCTGTTGTATTGTCTCAGGGCAGTGAGTTTGGCTTCGCAATTTTAACCCTTGCCTTAGGTTATAAGATAATTCCTGAAGGTTATGGTCAAGTTATTATGAGTGCTTTATTGCTCAGTATGGCAATTGGTCCATTACTTGTAAAAAATAACGATAAAATTACCAAGTTTCTTCTTTATCCTTGGGCGAAAAAACTTAAAAAAAGTTATTCTGTGGGTTCTAAATTAGTAGATAAAGCTCCAGTTGAGGTTGTTATTTGTGGGTATGGAAGGTTTGGGCAGCAAATTGGGGGCATGTTGCATGAAGAGTCTATCCCTTTTCTTGCGATTGATAACAACCCTCGCCATATAAGATCTAAAGGAAGTATAAGAGGGGAAGTTATCTATGGTGATGCAACGCACCCTGAGCTTATAAGGGTTTTTTGTGATATAGATACAAAGGTAGTAGTAGTTTGCCTAGATAATCTTTCTGACACGGTGCAATCGGTATCACATATACGGAAGTTGAGCTGTACTGTACCAATTATGGCGCGCTGTAGAGCTAATAATGATATTGAGGACTTGCTAGCGGCAGGGGCCAATATAGTCGTTCCAGAGACTTTAGATAGTAGTTTTATGATGATGTATCATATTTTCTCGCTGGTGAATGTGGATGATCCTGATTTAGAAAAAGCTTTGACTGATATGAAGAATACGCATGATAACTTGCTTAATAAATTTTTTGGGTTCGTCTAGGGTCTATAATTTATTATCTTTTGACCAAATGATTTCAATCATTAGCATTATTGCACCAGTAGAAATTGCAATATCAGCTATGTTAAAGGCTGGCCAGTGCAAGCCTTTGATATGAAGGTCTATAAAATCTACTACTATTCCATATTGAATTCTATCAATAAGATTGCCAACAGCTCCTCCAAGTATTAAGGATAGTGACCCTGACATCCAATAGCGATTTGATTTTAACCTAAAAAGAAAAATTAATATAAAAATACTAGCAGTTATAGCTATTCCACTTAAAAATATTAATTTATATGGCCCCAAGTTACTTAATAGGCTAAAAGCTGCGCCGCTGTTATAGACTAGCGTGAAGTTGAAAAATGGTCCAACTGACAATGGCTCTAAGTAATTTAAGTTGCTTAAAGCAATATATTTAGTGACTTGGTCAAGCAAAATTACTAAAACACTTACAGTCAGCCATTTGCTTTGCGACAAAGTAAACTTCATTATCTATATTCCTTTATAGGTGCTTTCTATTTTCCCATTGGTCTGTAATATTGCCAATACAACGAACGCATAGCTCAGGATGATCTTTGTCTGTTCCAACGTCTGAGGTTCTATGCCAGCAACGTACGCACTTTTCGCTACTAACTGCATCAATTTCTATTCTCAAGCCTTCTAAGTCTGATTTTTGACCAAGAGTTTGCTCTTCATTAAGTTTAATTTCTGCACCAGAAGTAATTAGTAGGAAATGTAGTTCAGAGCCTAACTTTGATAATTTTTTATAAAAATCATTGTTGCAATATAGAGTGATATTAGCCTCTAGCGCACCGCCAATTTTATTATCATTTCGAGCTTGTTCGATGATTTTGTTTACTTCATCACGAACAGCGCGAGCTTCAGCCCAGTATGCTTGATCAAGTTCAGTTTCGCCTAGTGCTTGCAATTTATCATACCAAGTCGCAAAAAATACCGATTTATCATCTTGCCAAGGCATGTTTTGCCATATTTCTTCAGCTGTAAAACTTAGAATTGGAGATAGCCATCGAACAAAAGCTTCCAGAATATGATACATCGCCGTTTGCGCAGATCGTCTGGCAATGCTGTCCTTGGGTAGTGTATATTGGCGATCTTTTACAATATCTAAATAAAACCCACCCATATCAAGGCTGCAAAAATGATGCAATTTCTGTGCAACCTGGTGGAATCTGTAATTTTTATAATCATCAATTATAGATTCTTGAGTCTTGAGTGTATGATCAAGAGCCCATTTATCAAGAGATAACATATCTTCATAAGGTACTTGATTTTTATTTGGGTCAAAATCATTTAAATTTGATAATAAAAATCTAGCAGTATTTCGAATGCGTCGATAGGTGTCTGAGGTTCGTTTAAATATTTCATCTGAGACTCTCATGTCACCCCAATAGTCGCTTGAAGCCGCCCAAAGTCTTAATATGTCTGCGCCTAGTTTATTAATAACCTCTTTAGGCTTGATAACATTGCCCAGAGATTTGGACATTTTGCGTCCTTCTTTATCAACGGTATAACCGTGGGCAATAATAGTTTTCATGCTAGAAAAACCATACATTGCTAAGCTAGTGAGTAAAGAGGATTGGAACCAGCCACGGAATTGATCGTTGCCCTCTAAATATACCTCAGCTGGTAAAGTTAATTCGTCACGCTTGTCTAAAACACAGGCATGACTAACCCCAGCGTCAAGCCAAACATCTAGAATATCTTGGCATTTTTCATAATTTTTAGCTTCTTCTGGGTCTATTAAATCTGCTGCTTCAAGGCGGTACCATCCTTCAAGACCTTCTTTTTCAACTTCTTTTGCTACCCTTTCCATTATGGCTGGGGTATCAGGATGAATTTCTCCTGTAGCTTTGTGAATAAGTAAGGGTAGGGGGGTTCCCCAGTTTCGTTGACGTGAGATACACCAATCAGGACGGTTTTCTAGCATGTTGCGCATGCGCTTTAACCCCCATTCTGGTAGCCAATTAATTTTATTTATGGCTTCTAGAGCTTGATGGCGAAGCCCATTTTTATCCATGCTGATAAACCATTGCTTTGTTGCACGATATATCAGGGGTTTTTTATGTCTCCAACAACAAGGGTAGCTGTGATTGATTTCTTCATGGTGATAGAGTTTGCCATTTTCCTTTAGTAATTCAATGATTGGCTCATTGGCTTTAAAGACGTTTTCACCAGCAAAAATGGGGGTGCCTTCAATGTATCTTCCAGCGCCATCAACTGGATTATCTATTGGCAGATTGTAAAGCTTACCAGCAAGGAAATCTTCTTCACCATGAGCCGGGGCCGTATGAACGGCTCCAGTTCCTGCATCCATTGTTACGTGCGCACCAAGAATTACTGGTACTTGTCGTTCTTGGAATGGATGTTTTAAGGTGAAATTCTCAATTTGGCTACCTTCAAATGTTGATAAGATATTTGCACTCTCAATTTTAAAGCGATTTAACACGCTTTCTTTAAGGTTTTCAGCAACGATCAATCCTTCAGCATTATTTAATTTTAATAGGCAGTAATTTGCTTCAGCATTAACTGCAACAGCTTGGTTAGCCGGTAGAGTCCATGGAGTTGTTGTCCAAATTGGGATAGCTATTTTGTCTAATGGCGTTGTAATGCCAAGTTTATCCTGTAATTTGTTTGGCTCGATAAATTCAAATTTAACATCAATTGCAGGAGAAACTTTGTCTATATATTCAACTTCTGCTTCAGCAAGTGCTGATCTACAATGTATGCACCAATATACTGGCTTGTAGCCGCCGGCTAGATGTCCATTATCAACAATTTTAGCTAAGGATCGAATAATATTTGCTTCGTAATCGTAAGACATTGTTTTATATGGGTTTTTCCAGTTAGCAGTTACGCCTAATCTTATAAATGATTCAATTTGGATTTTGATTTGGCTTTCTGCGTACTCTCTAGAAGCTTTTCTAAATTCTTCATGTGATAGTTTGTGTCCTGATCGCCCGTGTTTTTTTTCAACTTGGATTTCAATTGGTAATCCGTGACAGTCCCACCCTGGAACATATGGGGTTGAATAACCGGACATTAGCCCCATTTTGTTTATGATATCTTTTAGAATTTTGTTGACTGCATGGCCAATATGAATATCACCATTCGCATATGGAGGGCCATCATGCAGGACAAACTTAGGACGGTTTTCTGTTGCCTTTTGTAGAGAATTATAAAGATCAATATCATTCCAGAACTGCAAAATATTTGGCTCACGATTGGCTAAATTTGCTTTCATTGGGAAGCCTGTTGATGGAAGATTTAAAGTATCTTTGTAATTGCTCATTTTTTTCTCTTCAAGGAGGGGTGAATCAATCTTCCAAGGGTAACGAATGGTCTCAAAAAAATCAATTACTATTGTTCAGGCCTGTCGACAATTATCCTTACAGGCCCTAGTAAATGCAGTGCTGGAGTATTTAAATAACACTATAAATATTGGTCTGTGAAAAACCTTTAAATACAAGATATAATATAAAGACAAGTATATTTGAAATTGTTATGGAGATAGCATGGTTGAGCAAACCGGCGCTAAACTGAGGCAGGCAAGGATTGACGAGGTCGTCTTCTATGCTCAACAAAAGTTGGACGCTTTGCCTTCTTGTTCTGTAAAAGAAAAAGAACTTATAATTAAATTCATTCGTAGATATTTTAATAATGTCGCCTTCGAAGACCTTGCTGAGCATGATGTTAGCGACCTTTATGGTGCCGTAATCACGCAGTGGCAGATGATGCTTAAGCATAAGCCAGGCTGCTTCAAGGTTAATGTGTATAACCCTAAATTTGAAGATGTGGGCTGGGAGTCTAGCCATACTATAGTAGAGGTTTTGTCTTCAGATATGCCTTTTTTGGTTGATAGTTTACGTATGGCTATCAATAGGTATAAGTGTAATGTTCACTTAATTATTCACATGGGAGGAGTGAAAGTTACTCGTGATAGCAAGGGTAACTTAATTGATTTGCTCCCATACGATGCGATTGGTAAAAACGTTTATCAAGAAGCTCCCATTTATTTTGAAATTGATCGACAAGATGATGAAAAGATTTTGGAGTCAATTCGTAAAGATTTATTTAGTGTTCTTCAGGACATCAAGCGTGCTTATGATGATTGGGAGGATATGAAAAAGCTATTATTAAAGGCTAATATAGAGCTTCAGAAGCGAACAGGTATCATTGAAAAAGCAGAGCTTGAAGAGGTTGACGCCTTTAATAAATGGATTGTTAAAGATAATTTTACTTTTCTTGGGGCGAGAGAGTATCAAATTTCAGGAAAAGGTAAGGCTAAATCTTTAAATCTAGTGAGTGGGTCTGGATTAGGTGTTTTAAAAGATGAGAATAGATCAGCTAAAAAGCGTTATTTTGCCGATTTGCCAACGGCTGGTCGTTATGAAGTGTTATCACAAGTCCCTGTTTTAATTTCAAAAAGTTCTTTGCAGTCAATGATTCACCGACCTGCTTATACAGATTGTATTACGGTCAAAAAATTTGATAGTAAGGGCGCAATCGTTGGTCAATACCAATTTTTAGGTTTATTTACTTCAACAGCTTACAGCATAAGTGTTCAAGATATTCCAATTTTGCGACGCAAAGTTAAACTTATTCTTGAAAAATCTCAGCTGCCATCATCTAGCCACGCAGCTAAGAAATTACTATTTACTATTGAAACATTGCCTCGAGATGATGTGTTTCAGGCTCCGTGGGATGAATTATATGACTTGGCAATGGGGATTTTGCAAATTCAAGAGCGCCAAAAAGTTAGATTATTTATCAGGAAAGATTCATACGGGCGTTACTTCTCTTGCTTTGTTTATGTTCCTAGGGAAAATTTCAGCACTAAACTAGTGCGTCAAATGGAAGAGATTCTCAAGGAAACTTTTAATGCTGAAGAGATTTCTGTCTGGACTTATTTCTCAGAATCAGTTTTAGCAAGGATTCATTTCTTTATAAGAGTTAATCCTGAACTTCCTATTGATTACAATATTGAAATATTAGAGCAGCAGATTACTGAAGTTGCTAGAAGCTGGTCAGATGAGCTTCGGGCTCATCTAGTGGACTATTGCGGAGAACACAAGGGTTTAGAGTTATTTAATCAGTATGCAAAAGGTTTTCAAGCTAGTTACAGCGAGGTTTTTTCACCTAGAATAGCTGCTTTCGATATTCAATATATGTCACAACTTAGTGATAAAAACTCAATAAGTATGAGTTTTTATAGGCCTGTTGGTGGTTATGACTATAGTGTTAGATTAAAGTTATATTGTTTTCAAAAAGGTGCTGAATTATCAGAGACTCTGCCTATCTTAGAAAATATGGGTTTGCATATTATCGATGAACGACCATTTGAGATAACGACCCGTGATAATAAGACTATTTATATTCATGATTACAATATGTATTTCACGCGTAAAACAAGCTTTGAAATTGATGATATACGTGCAATTTTTCAAGAGGCTTTTACCAAGATTTGGTTTGGTGAAGCTGAAAATGATGGTTTTAACCAATTATTAATTGGAACGTTGCTGAGCTGGCGGGAAATTGCCATGTTACGGGCCTATAGTCGTTATTTTAGGCAGATGGGGTTCACTTTTAGCTTTGATTATATTGAGCAAACTTTAGCTTCAAACCCTGCGATAGCCAAATTGTTAGTTGAACAGTTTATAACTAGGTTTGATCCTGAATGTCTTAATCGACAAGAAAAAACAGATAAGATAGAAAAACGTATCAATAAATTATTGCAACACGTTAAAAACCTTGATGATGACAGAATTTTACGTCAATATTACAAAGTAATTCGGGCCACCCTTCGCACAAATTACTTTCAAACTATTAATGGCAACGGCTCCAGACAAAAACATAAACCTTATTTATCTTTGAAAATAGATTCTAAACGTATTCCTGATATGCCTCTCCCTCATCCAATGTTTGAGGTGTTTGTTTACTCCCCAAGATTTGAGGGGGTGCATTTACGTATGGATAAGGTTGCGCGTGGTGGAATTCGTTGGTCAGATAGGCGAGAAGATTTTAGACGTGAAATTTTAGACCTTATGAAGGCGCAGCAGGTTAAAAATGCTCTGATTGTGCCAGAGGGGGCTAAAGGAGGTTTCTTTCCTAAGCTTTTAGCTGATTTTAATAGGCGTGAATCAATTCAAAAAGAAGCTATATCTTGTTATAAGAATTTTATACGAGGTCTTTTGGATTTAACTGAAAACCTAGTGAATGGAGATGTTATTTCTCCAGATAATACAGTTAGATATGACGATGATGATTATTATTTAGTTGTCGCTGCAGATAAAGGAACAGCAACCTTCTCTGATATTGCCAACCAGGTTGCAAGTGAATACAATTTCTGGCTTGATGATGCTTTTGCTTCAGGCGGATCAACCGGATTCGACCACAAGAAAATGGGAATTACAGCTCGTGGCGGTTGGGAGTCAGTAAAATCTCATTTTCAGGATATTGGTTTAAATACTCAAACCACTGATTTTACAGTAGTTGGGATTGGTGATATGAGTGGTGATGTTTTTGGTAATGGTATGCTGCTTTCTAAGCATATTAAGTTGGTAGGAGCATTTAACCACCGTCATATATTTATTGACCCTGACCCTAAGCCAAGAGTAAGTTTCGAAGAAAGGCAAAGATTATTTAATTTGCCGCGTTCAGGTTGGGATGATTATGATCCTGGTTTGATTTCTAAAGGCGGTGGTGTTTTTGATCGCCTTGCTAAGTCAATCAATCTAACGCCTGAAATAAAAGAACTAACGGGGCTTGATGTTGATTGCATTGAACCAAATGAATTAATTCGTGCTTTGCTTAAACTTGATTGTGATTTGATTTGGAACGGTGGTATAGGTACGTATGTTAAAGCATCAACTGAAAGAAATTCAGAAGTAGGCGATAGAGGTAACTACAGTCTCAGAGTTAATGGTAATGAACTAAGGTGTCGTGTAGTTGGGGAGGGGGGTAACCTGGGCTTTACACAACTCGGTAGAATTGAATATGAGCTTTCTGGGGGTAAAATAAACACGGACTTCGTTGATAATTCAGCTGGTGTGGATTGCTCAGATCATGAAGTTAATATCAAAATTTTGCTTAATCAGGTTGAGTCAAAGGGTGATATTACAAGAATTCAGAGAAATAAGCTGCTTGCAGACATGATTGATGATGTTGGAGAACTTGTGTTACGCAACAACTATCAGCAGGCGAGAGCTTTAACTTTGGCATCTGTGAAATCTATGGATTATCTCGATCTTTACTCCCGCTTTATGGATACTTATGAAAGGTCTGGTCATATTAATAGGGCTATTTCATTTCTTCCTGATGAAAAAATAATACAAGAGCGTAAGTCTGAAGGAATTGGCCTTACAAGGCCAGAGCTGGCTGTTTTATTTGCCCATAATAAGATTATATTGAAAGAAGAACTCTTAAAATGTAAATTGATAGATCAGCCCTTCTTTAGGAAGTATGTCGAAAGAATAATGCCAGATATGCTAAAGAAAAAGTATTCTGAAGAGATGAGGCATCATAGGTTACGTCGAGAAATAATTGCTACCCAGTTAAGTAATCGTATAGTTACAGATATGGGTGCTACCTTTGTACATCAGACTGAAGATGAGATTGGAGCATCTAAGTCTATGATTGTCTGTGCATATATTATTGCTGCTAGTATTTTCGATTTGTCTTCAATGTTAGATAGTATAAATAAGCTGGATCATAAAATTGATCCTAATGTGCAGATTGAAATGAGGGAAAGTGCAATTCAGCTTGTTAGAAGAACTTCGCGCTGGCTTCTTCATAATCCGTCTTTAGTTAAATCAGTAGAAGATGCGATTGATTTGTTTAAGTCTAAAATTTCTATGCTTGATAAATCCTTGCCAACTTTGATACATGGGGATGAAAAGCATTTTTATGTCATGAAAAAAAGAAATTTGCTAAAACTTGAAGTCCCGGAGAAGCTTGCTGTAAAAATAGCACTTTCCAGCGCATATTATGGTTTGTTAAATGTCATTGCGGCAGTTGATGAAACTGATACCGACTTAAAAGAAGCAGCTAAATGTTATTTTGTTTTGTCAGAAAAGTTAAATTTAACGTGGTTTAAGCAGCAAATAGACTCAGTCGCAGCAGCTAATCGCTGGTCAATTTTAGCCAAGGCAGCTTATAAGGCTAATCTAGATTGGAAGCAGAAGTCACTTACTGTTGGTGCCCTGACTATGGCTCCAGATCTGCCATTGAAAAAGCGTATGGATGTTTGGTTTGATAAGCACATCACAAATGTATCTCGCTGGGAAAAAGTTTTGGGTGAAATGCGCACTTCAAATGTTCTAGAATTTCCAATGTTTGCTGTAGCAATGCAAGAATTGATGGATCTGGTTCAAAGGTGTCTAGATGAATCTAAAGCTAAGGTAACCCATGAGTTCTTTGAACATATTGATGAAGGAGATGATAGTGGGGGTAATTAACAATATTTCTCTTTTTCTAATAACTTCTTGTATGTTGTTTTCTAGTGCTCTAGCTGCTGTGCATCACACAAATATTTCTTCTAAGCAAATGTATTTGCAAACCGCAGGTATGGCTATGCTTGAGCCAGCCGAAGAAGGGAAGCCTATGCAACTGAAGCTTCTAAATACTAACGCCCAGGTTGTACATTTATCTAAAGGGATAAGTGACGAAGATGTAATGATGAAGCTTCAAGACTTTATTGATGCTTGGGTTAAGGGGAGTTTGGAATTTTCTAAATCACCTACTGTTACATTTGTTGCACAAATTTTAACTCATCGCCATGCTCCCGAGCCAAAAGCTGTGATTCTGCGCCTGGAGAATCCTGTCTATTCTCTGCAACTGCAGAGTGTTACTTATGATGCTTATTTGATAAATAGCTCTCTTCCAGATATCAAAGGTGAGACAGTGCATTTTAAGGATGCAAGGTTGTTTATTCCTAGTCCATTTTCACTAAAAAACGATCAAAAATAAGTCAATAATAAATAATATAGGCCAAAATTCTTATCATCCTCGGCCCGATCTGGGGGCAGGTGCGAAATAATTAACGTTTTGGTCAACAGCACCTATTGTAGTGTTGCCTAATGGAAAATAGATTAACTATGACAGATCTTAACTGTTTGAGATTACAGTAATTTGTCATTCCGCGGCTTGACCGCGGAATCTATTTATGGACTGTATCTTTTCTTCGATCTCGTAATCTAGTTTACTAGATCCCGCGATCAAGTCGCGGGATGACAGTTAATCTTGACTGAAAAGACTAGTCTCTTGATAAAACCTATTCAGGAAGGTTTGAAATTAGAGGATCTGCAGGTGTGGTATTGTCCTCATTTTCTTTGTCTTCTTTAGCTTCATTTTTGGCCTCAGTATCTTTAGCTTCGGTGCTCTCTCCTTCAACGAATGGATCGGAATCATCACTTAATTCTTCATCTCCAGCCACAAAAGGGTCTGATTCATCTACTACACTAGCACCAGATTCTTCTGCATATGGGTCTTTGATTGCGGGCCCTTCATCATTAATATGTTTTTGGCGATTTTGTATATATGCGTTTCTAGCAAATACGTATGGATCGAAAGCCTCGTAAAGCAACTTGTCGTCAGCTAAGCGTTGAGATCTTAAATTAACTGCTCTTAAGCCATACATGCTCCAGCCTAACCATACTGGACGAATGAATGGCCAAACTGACGTATAGTTAGTGCCAACTGCTCCCACAGTGTCACGTATGGTGCTTGGGCCAACAATAGGTATCACAAAATAGGCGGTACGAGTATAGCCCCAGCGAGCAAGGGTAAGGCCGAAATCAGAATAGTGTTCCTCTAGACCAATTTCAGAGGCAACATCAAATAAGCCACCGATACCAAACGTTGTATTAACAGCTAAACGCCAGGTGTCATTAAGTGTATAGTAAACTCGACCCTGCAAAATATCGTTAACAATCGATGGTATCACGTCAATGTTATCAAAAAAGTTATCAATTCTATTTTCAACAAAATCAGGGAGAATTTTGTCATAAACTTTTGCTATAGGTCTAAATAGGTATGTATCAAATTTTAAGTTGAATGCAAAAATTTTGCGGTTAAAGGGCTCGAACGGATCATCTGGGTTGGTCGCAGTTGTTGTCGAGCAGGCTGTAACTAAAAATGTAATAATCAGACATAGTGATGCAATAAGTTTGCGCATAGGGAAGTATAACTCCATAATACAAAATTTTATCCTAACCTAAGCTAAATTCTGTTTCGAATCGCTTTGTAGCTCTTATCAGTGCATCCACTATTCCTGGCTCACATGAAGCGTGACCTGCATCTCTAACAATGTGCAGTTCTGATGCTGGCCAGGCAGCGTGAAGTTGCCAGGCATTATCGAGTGAACATACAATATCATAACGTCCGTGCACAATTATGCCAGGTATATCCCTTAATTTATTAGCATTATTGAGGATTTGGTCGTCTTCAAGGAAGCACTGATTCATGAAATAATAACATTCGAGCTTAGCTAGTGCTAGCGCCTTGTGCGGAGAAGTCATATCTTCTGTTACATGAGGGTTAGGGTTTAGTGTTGAGCAGGCGGCTTCCCAACCACTCCAGGTTTTTGCGGCAGACATTCTTCCAACTTCATCTTTGCCAGTTAATTTATTAAAGTAAGCCTTAATTAAGTTGTTTCTTTGGTCTTCTGGGATAATATTTATAAACTTTTCCCAATGATCTGGGAAGATGTTATTTGCCCCAGTTCCTTCGAATAGCCAGGAATGGTCGACTGTCCTTCCAAGAAAAATTCCGCGTAAAATCATGCCAAGGACATTAGAAGGGTGGGTTTGTGCATACACAAGGCTAAGAGTTGAGCCCCAAGACCCACCAAATAACACCCATTTTTTGATTTTTAGAAGGTTACGAATTTTTTCCATATCTTCTACCAAGGCTTGAGTGTTGTTATCTTTTAGCTCGCAATGTGGGGTAGAGCGCCCACTGCCACGTTGATCAAATAAAATTATTCTGTAGTGATTTGGATCGAAAAAACAGCGATCCTTTTCAGAACAACCTCCTCCTGGCCCACCGTGGACAAACAAAACAGGAATGCCATTTGGGTTGCCGCATTCTTCGATATAAAGCTCATGTGTGCTGTCAACTCTTAAACTGTGTTGTTCGTAAGGGTGAATTCCTGGAAAGTAAGTTAGCATTCTCTGTTCCTTGAAGATGAGTTGATATAGGTTTTATTCAAGCATAAATGGAGTGGTTTTGGTAGGAGTGCTGTCACCCTGCACTTGTTGCGGAGTATGATGAGAGTTGTTCTCATCCCACGCGACAACTGTGAGGTGACATGGAATTAAATTATGATACAATTGCTTCCATTGATTTGAGAGAAGAAAATGACAAAAAAAGGCGAATCTTACATTTCACAGAATAAAAAAGCGTTTCATGATTATACTCTGACTGAGCGCTTTGAAGCTGGTATTGTGCTAGAAGGATGGGAAGTCAAAAGCATAAGAGAAGGCCGTGTTCAGCTAAAAGATAGTTATGTAGTAATTCGCAAACAAGAAGCTTTTCTTATTAACTGTCATATCTCACCTCTTAAAACTGTATCAACTCACATTACTCCTGACCCTCTGCGTGCGCGCAAACTTTTGCTTTCTCATAAGGAGCTAAAAAAATTAATCGGTGCCGTAGAGCGTAAGGGAAACACCTTGGTTCCAGTTAAAATGTACTGGAAGAAAAATCGATATGTCAAAGTAGAAGTTGCTCTTGCTGTGGGTAAGAAAAAGCATGACAAAAGGGCTTCTGAGAAAGCTCGGGAATGGGAGAGAGATAAGGCTCGTCTTTTAAGAAAAAAATAATCTATTTACTCAATGATCTATCGGTAATTAGCATTTGTGGGTTTAAAGACCTATTTTTAACTGAGTTTAATTATTTCTATATATCTCCTCATCGATAAGATGTGTGGGTGTGGATTCTGTTGTGTCTTTACAGGTGCCTTTATGGCAATCAACTTTGAACGTGTTTTCGTCGAATAGTTTTATATTAATTTTGGGGGGGGTAGATGATGATGCTTTTTGCAGTACTTTGATTTCTACGCTTTCAAATGGGTGCTTGCCTTGTATATCTATATTTATTTTAATATCACTAGCCCCATAGAGTTTTTCATCAATTTCGTAAAAAAAACTCTCTTTTTTTGACTTATATGTTTGTGTAACTATTAAATAATGCTTAGCTTTAGGTTTAAATAGTTTAAATAAATTACTACTTCTCTTCGGTATACAATTAATTTTTTTTAAACCTTTTCCATTTATTTCAGGGTTAGGTTGTTGTATTTCGTCATTTCGAGAAAGACCTATTGTGTTGCTGTAAAGCTTTCTTGCAATTTCGATTTTTTTATTGCTGGGAAAGTGTTTGGTTTGGCTTGTGTTTTCTGAATCCGATGTTTTGCTTTGTTCTGATTGAAAAGTGCCATAAAAATTATTAACTGGCTCTTGTGTATTGTTGGTTTTTTTAGAAGTTTTGTTGGTGTCTGTATTAACCCTTCTGTCATTTTTGCCTAAATATTTTATTACCCTTAGGGCGCTTCTTAACTGGCTTAAAAAAGATTTTATACGAAAAAATAGGCTATTGTTTCCTTGTGTATCAGTATTTTTTTCTTTTTTAAAGTTCGGCATTAATCTATTTTCCTTATTGTCATATTTTCAAGTTTAGTTAGTGAATATTAAGAAACTCTTATGACATCGCCATTAACCTCGTGTATAATGAAGTTTCTCAATGTGACTTTATCTCGCCTTTCTTTTTTCAAGATAGTGACCTGATTCCGTTTCATTGTTTTTTTAAACTATCTTTTAAAGGAGAATGGCGATGAGCAATTCTAAAATTTATGTTGGAAATCTTCCTTACAGCGCAAACGAAGCAGAACTTGAAGAAGTTTTTGGTCAATACGGACCTGTTGCTGAAGTTAAAGTAATTATCGATCGTGCAACTGGTCGCTCTAAAGGCTTTGGCTTTGTAACTTTTGAAGAAGATGCTGCTGCTAAGAGTGCTCTTGAAGCTAACGGTCAAGACATGGGCGGTCGCGCACTACGTGTGAGCCCAGCAAATGAAGATCGCCGTCAAAAATCTTTCTAAGGTTTTTGTCAGTAGGTTCTGACGTAAAACCCGCCCCAACATTTAATGTGAAGGCGGGTTTTTTTATTCTATTTTCTTTATTCTTAATCTATTAGCGTTGCTAACTACTGTTAGTGATGAGGCTGCCATTGCACCTCCAGCAATAATTGGACTTAGCAGAATACCAATAATTGGGTATAAAATTCCTGCTGCTATTGGAATACTTAAACCATTATAAATAAATGCTCCCCAAAGATTTTGCTTGATATTTTTAATGGTAAGTTTAGAAATCTTAATAGCAGAGATTACGTTTTTCAAAGACCCGCCTATTAAGGTTATATCACTACTTGCAATTGCAACATCAGAGCCAGAATCAATTGCAATGCCAATATCAGCTTGAGCTAGGGCAGGCGCATCATTGATGCCATCTCCGACCATGGCGACAATATTATTTTTACCTTGAATTTTTTCTATATATTGTATTTTATTTTCAGGTAAAAGCTCGGCTTGAAAATTTGAGACTCCAAGCAGGGTGGCAACCGCTTCTACAGTTTCAGTTTTGTCTCCAGATAGGATGGTTACTTCAACGCCTAAGCTTTGAATGCTACGAATCGTATCAATGGCATCTTTTTTGATTGGGTCGGAGATTAGTAGTAAGCCCACGCACTCACCATCTATTGCCAAAAAAATAGGGGTTTCTCCTTGCTTTGCAGCTTGGTCGGCACTCGCCTTGAAGTGAATTGTTGAAATTTCTTGATCATTAAGGAATTTTTCGTTGCCCAAAATAATGGTTTTCTCTTTGTATTTTCCAGTGACTCCTAAGCCTTTTGTTGCTTTGAATTCAGAAATGTCTAGCAGTTCTACCTCAGCTTGCTTGGCTGTATTATAAATTGCATTTGCAATTGGATGTTCAGATAATGATTCTATGCTTGCAGCCCACTGCAAAACTAATTTTTCATCCCATTTTCCAAGAGCTTCAATATTTATAACTTCAGGTTGCCCTTGGGTAAGAGTGCCAGTTTTATCGAAAACAATGTGGGTTATGTGACTTAGTTTTTGTAAGGCGTCGCCGTTTCGTATAAGTATTCCTTTATTGGCAGCTCTGCCAACACCAACCATTATTGATAAAGGTATGGCAAGTCCAAGTGCGCAAGGGCAGGCAATAATTAATACCGTCATGCATGTGGTAAGCATGTACCCATAAGGTTCAGGTGGTCCTAAAAAATACCAAGTTATAGCAGTAAGGATTGCTATTAATATAACTGAAGGCACAAAGTAGCTAGAAATTGTATCAACAAGATGAGCGATAGGTGGTTTAGTATCTTGGGCTGATTTTACCATCTTAATAATTTGGGCAAGAGTTGTCTTATCTCCTACTTGAGAGGCTCTAAAAATAAAGCTTCCAGTTTGATTAATTGTTCCGCTAGTAACAAAATCACCTTCCGCTTTTTCGATAGGTATTGGCTCTCCAGTAAGCATTGACTCATCAATTTGTGATTCGCCTTTGATTATTTCACCATCAACCGGAATTTTTTCACCTGGACGAATGCGAATTTCATCTCCAATTTTTATTAATTTAATGTCCACCTCTTGTTCTTTGCCATTATTAATAATACTGGCTTTTGATGGCTGTAGTTCAATTAATTTTTCAATTGCCTCACCAGTTTTTCCTCTTGCTCTTGTTTCAAATCCTGCCCCCAATGTTACAAGCGCGATAACCATTACTGATGCTTCAAAATATGGGTGGCGCGCAACCTCTGGAACAAAATAAGGAAATATAACTACGATTATCGAGTACATCCAAGCAGCGCTAATACCAAGTGATACTAAGGTGTCCATATTTGACTTGCCTTGTTTTAAGCTGTTCCAGGCGCCTTTATAAAATTGATTGCCGGAATAATACATGGTGAAAAGAGTAATTAACCCGATAAATCCCCATGAAATTTGTCCCACTTTCGTTGTTATTTCAGGTACTAAGTGAAACCACATAAGCAACATAATTAACACGCCAACAAGCCCAGCAACAGTCGCTTGTTTAAATAGTTTTATGCTTTGTTTTTTTGGTTTATTTGTGTCGCAGCAACTACTACTCATTATTTTGTCCTTGGATATTTTTTTTATGTTAATATTTTAGCTTCCAAAAATAGCTTATTCCATACGGTGATTTGTGCAGATATATAATCTTGCAGTTCTGGTGGCTAATTATTTTGATCTTGGTGAAGTTAAGTTTAAGCCTGTCCAAGTTGAGGGTGGTTTTCTGCATTCAACCTATAAGCTACTGACATCAAAAGGTAGCTATCTTTTAAAAATATTAAACCCAGGTTTGGTTAAAGAGCAAGGCAAGCTTGATCGTTTTCGAAAATCTCAAGAAATATCAGTCGAGTTAAAAAATTGTATAAATTCAGTTCCAGCTCTAAGAATTAATGATAATCCATTATTTTCAAATGAAAATTTTGTTTGCATGGTTTTTCCATTTATTAATGCTGAGGTGATTGATCAAAGTGATATAACTACCGAGTATTGCAAAAAGATGGCTGGTTCTTTGGCTACTATTCATGATGTAAATATAAATATTGTTGACCCGCCTAAAGATAAAGTTGCCTTTAAATCAATTGAGTATTGGCAAGAGTTAATCAATAAAGTTGGTGAGAAAGCTAAAGATATAGCAGAACGATTATCTTTAATAATGCTTGATATTGAAAAAATAATAACTAAGCTTGCACAGCACCAAGAGTACTTAAAATCTAATATGATCATTAGTCATCGAGATCTAGATCCCAAAAATGTTCTCTGGGGCTCTAATATGGAGCACTACATCATTGATTGGGAAACTGCAGGATTGATTAACAAAGCAAAAGATTTTGTCTCTACAGCCGTTTACTGGAGCCTTAACCCTAATTACACAATCAATGGTGAGCATCTGGAAGCTTTTTCTTCGCAGTATTTTGCCTTAACTTCCAATAGGTTTAACCCGATTGAAGTTGAAGCAGGTTTTTATGGTCTTTTAGGGGATTGGCTTGATTGGTTGGATTTTAATATCAATAGAATTCTAAATAATCAGTCTGACAGTAAAGAATATCAACTCGGTATAGAAGGTTCTCAATTAACAATTTTTGCTTTGCCAATTTTGAAAAATGAAATTAGTGTAGGGTCTGTTGACTTAAAAATTGTAATAGGCATAATTTCCACTAATTACAGCAACTTATCGGTTTAGATTATGATTAAAAATAACCAAATACCAGAAAATTCAGAATTAGGTAAAAAATCAGAAAGCGATTTTTCTTATAATCCTGATCGCTTATTTCCTATTCCACGCGCAGAAAAGCGTATTGAGATTGGCGTTGATCCAGGAAATCTTCCTTTTCATGGTTTTGATATCTGGAATCATTATGAAGTTTCGTGGTTAAATGCAAAAGGTAAACCAATCGTGGCTATGGCAACTATTATTTACGATTGCCGATCAAGCCATATTATCGAATCAAAATCGATGAAACTATATTTCAATTCATTTAATAATCATAAATTTGACTCTATTGCCGAAGTTGTAAAAACAATTAAAAATGATGTTTCAAAAAAGATAAATTTTGAAGTTCAGGTAGATGTTAGGGGCGTGAGTGAATTTAAATCTGATATTTTGCAAACAGAGTTTGATGGAATTTGTATTGATGATCTAGATACCGAATGTGATAAATATTTAGTTGAGCCAAGTTTTTTAAGGTCTGGTCAGAAAATAGTCGAAGAAGTACTCCATTCCAACCTTTTAAAGTCAAATTGTTTAGTCACGAATCAACCCGATTGGGGTAGTGTGAAAATTGCCTATAAGGGGCCGCAAATTGATCGCGTAGGGCTGCTGAAATACATAGTTTCTTTGCGCAATCATAATGAGTTTCATGAGCAATGTGTAGAGCGTATTTTTGCTGATATTTTGAAGATGTGCAAACCTCTAGATCTCACGGTATACGCGCGATATACGCGACGAGGTGGCCTTGATATAAACCCGTTTAGATCAACAAAAGAGCATGATTGTACAGGCTTAAATCAACGTTTAATTAGGCAATAAAATTTCTTTCCTTACCCCTCAAGGGATTGAAAGATTTTTGTAAAAAAAATCGATTTTTTTCAGGAAATTTTTTCGTCCTCTACTAAAATTTTATTTGTGTGAAGAAAAAGTTATGGAGGACGGGAAGATGCCAAAAAGAAATCGCAAAAGTCGTAAAGTTTTAAGAGTTATCAGTGCAGTAGAAGCTTTAAAAATGTACGAAGGTGCAGCCGATTTAGCCGCTTTTGGTCATCATGATGCAATGCAATCAGGCGGTTTTGAGTCCTCATTTGATGGTGCTGCATCCGCTATGGAAGAAAAAGGTATACGCTGGGTTTACTTACCAAATATCTAATACTAACTAAATACCTTAAAAGGATTATTTAAATTGACGCTACAAAGATGATGTAGCGTCTTTTTTTATGCTTCGGGGGAGAGCTACCACCTTAATTCACCCTAAATACTGCTTTAAAATTAAACATTTATAAAATTCTTTCTTTACAAGAATAAATTTATATGCAAGAGTGATTTTTATGCTTTTTTGAATAACTCACCTTACGCAGGCGAGTGAATAATTGTATTAGAAAACTGATTACGCTTGTATTCGCTACTGTTTAGGAATGGATGTCCTCGTAATTTTGCAAGGTGCTTTTGGCAGTTTAAATAACGCAAGCTTGCTAATTGAGGGTGAGAGTTTATGAAACTTCCATTTCAGGCGATGAGTAATAGTAACCTTGGTGTTGAGCAAAGTTCTTCAGAGTGGTTGCCAAGTCTAAATAATGCACGTCCTTACGGACAAGCTGGTCTTCAATTGTATGCAAATATTGCTAATGGCAACCTGGTAGTTAAAGATAAAGTTTTTCGCATAATGGACCGAGGTCGTCCTCTAGAGTTTGGTCCTGTTTATAATAGCAAATCCAAATCTGATTCCCCCTGGCGCTTTAACTCTACTATGAGTATTGATGTCATTAATGAACAGAGCTGCATAGTAACTCATCCTGATGGCCACAAAGTTACCTTTTCTTATGATGAATCTTCCAAACTTTATGTTGCTAAAGGCGGCGTGCAAGGTGACTGTTCAATTGAAGATACCAAAGAAGGTTTTATTTGGACTCAATATAACTCTGGTGAAAAAGCTTTTTTTGATAGAAGTGGTAAGCAACAAAGCTGGCAAGATGCACAAGGTCACAAACAGAGTTTTTGTTATGATGACAAGGGGCAATTAACGAGTATTAAGGGAGACTCAGGGCAAACACTTGATATCGAATATAAAGGAAACAAAATTAATCTTTATCATAACAAAAAACACCTGCTAGCAAGTTATGAGCGTGATGCAAAAGGTAATTTAAAAAAAACAACTATCCCTTTAGATTCTGCTGATCCTAACAAAACATACACTACAGACTACAATTATGACGAAGCTGGTTTATTAGAATCTATTGAACAAACTGATCAAACAAAAATTAACTTCGGATATGATAAGCAAGCAAGGTTGGCAAATATCATAGATGGTGAGAATCGTAAGTTTACTTTTGATATGACCAATTATGGTCAGGTGCATATTACAGATAATGCTCAAAATAAAACCTCTTATACATTTGATGAAAACAAAAAACTAAGATCAGTAATTCATCAAGGTGATAATAATACATCACAAGAGCATAAATTCGATTATGATGAACATGGAAGACTCGAAGCTTTAACTTCTCCTGATAAAAGACAAACTGAATATCGATATAATGGCGTAAGTCTTCCAAAAAGTCGTGAGCAAGAAGGTCAGAAACAAGAAAGTTATTATGACGCTGAAACTCACATGCTCATTAGCCAGGTTGTAGATCCTGAAGGTAAGGCGTTAACTCACTACTTTGTTCATGATTCAAAGAACCAACTAAGTTATGAAATTTCCCCGTCTGGAGCAGTTGTAGCTCACTTCTATGACAGCAAAGGAGATAGGGTTCAATCTCGCAAGTTTACTAATGCTCAAATTGATACAGGTGCATTTTCAAAAGATAAACCTGTAGATAGAAGTATTTTGGATAAATGGTGTTCCTCTAAACAACATTTGCATAAATCTCAATTGATTGAGTATGTATATGATAATCAAGGCCAGCAACTAAAAGAAATTCATTACGCTACACTTGATGAAAATGGCAATGGGGTTTTTGATAAGCATACAAGCTGTGTTGAAACAACTAGAAATATTTTCGGACAAATTTTAACGCAAGAAGAACGCCAAACAGCAACGAAAACTAATGTTTCAGAGTTTCAATATGATGGATTGCATCGACCAATCTATAAAAAGAATGCTTTGGGTGCTGAAACAAAACATCAATATGAGAAAAACAAAATTACGACTATTCAGCCAAACAAGCGCGAGGATGTTCAAACTCTTGATTCTTCAGGTTTGATTGCAGAAAAAAGTCATACTGACAGTGAAAATAAAGTTACAAGAACAATAAAGCATGAAAAAGATATTGCTGGAAATGTTCATAAAGTCATCGATGCTACCGGTCAAACTAAAACTATTTTTTATGACAATCAAAATAGACCAATTTTGTCTATTGATGAAGAAGGTTACGCAATAGAGCGTCGTTATGATGTGAATGGCAACTTATCTCAAACTGTTCGTTATGATAAGCAGCTTAAAGATCCTGAAGAAGTTACAAGTGTATCTGATGTTCTTAACGAGTTATCTGGTTCGCAAAAAAATAGTGTTGAAACTAAGATCTACAACACACAGGGTCTTTTAAAGGCTGAAATTGATGGTGAAGGTTATATCAAAACTTGTTATTACGATAGTGCAAATCGTAAGGTTATGGAGATACAGCACGCGGAGTCTTTATCGCAACATCTCTCTCTAGATAAATTAGATTCAGAAAGTTTAGATCTAATCCAGTTCAGCAAAAAAGACCGAGTTTCTTATTTTCAATATAACAACGACAATCATCTTATTGCCAAACAAGATAGCGGTGGTTATGTAACTGAATTTAAACGAAATAACCTTGGGCAAATTATTGAAGAGATTCAATATGCGGATAAGGTAAAAATTGAATTAAATTTTAAGCCTAAGGCTAGTGATAAAGTTAAAGATATCCATAGTTACTTTTATTACAACGCCAAAGGAGAGCGCATCGGTAAAGTCGATGGCGAAGGATACCTTGAAGAATATCAATACTCTGCAAATGGCTTAAGAACTCATAAAATTAGATATGCTAACCGAGTTTCAACAAGTAATCTTGATCAGCCGCTTGGCAAACTAAGACCTAAATCTAGTGATAAAGATAGACATTGGAAAACTGAATATGACGCTCTAAATCGAGAGCGATTAAAAGAGCTGCCAAATGGTTTACGCTTAGGCCATGAGTTTGATGTGATGGGTAATAAAACCCATGAATATCAAATGGATGGGAGTAATGAACAATCAAAGCGTAGTCGTCGTTTTAAGCATAATAGTTTTGGTGATTGTGAGAAGGAGCTTACACCGCGAGCTATTGAAATAATCGAATCTAAACAAGGTAAAATTGATAAAAATGCTTGGGATAATTACGCGATTAAGCATAAATTTAGTGAAAATGGTCTGCACCTATCAACTACTGATGCATTAGGTAATAAAACTCTAAATTATTACAATAAGCGCCGTCAGATAGTTGCTCAAATTGATGCTACTGGCGGCATTAAAGAGAAACAATACGCTGCCAAACCAGAATCTATTGCAGAAACAAGAGAATATAAAAATACGTTTAATCCAGAAGAATTGAAAAAACTTGAAGGCGGATTTATTACTGATGATGTTCGCAAGCAAATAAATGATAAAAGAGATAAAGATTCTGACATCCTAAGTAAATATGAATACAACAAACGCCACATTTTAGAGAAAATGACTGATGCTGAAGGCAAAAAGCATGTTTGGCAGCACAACGCCTGGGGTGAGGAAGAAAAATATACCAAACCGATAAGTAAAAATAAATCCACTACTAGAGTTTTCGAACGAGATAATCGAGGTTTAGTTAAAAAAGAAATTCGTGATGCTTCTGCCGAAGGTTTTAAATACGAAACAACGCATGAATACGATGCTCAAAAAAACCAGAAACTTACTATTGATCCACTATGTAAAGAAATCAATTTTAAAAGAGACAAATTGGGGCGCATTGAAAAACAAATTATTAAGTCAGAATCAGAAACTATAACTAAAGAAACTGAGTGGGATGCGTTCAGTAAGATAAGTGAAACCAATAGCTTGGGTCATAAAACAGAGTTTGAAACTAACCTTAATACACGAAAGCAGAAAATAACTACACCTGAAGGTCATCGCACAACTACTACTAAAAATGCCTTCGGCGAAACAATTGAAACTGAGCATATTGCCTCAGGTGAAGACTCTAGTACCAAGAAAAGTCATGAATACTATAAAGATGGAAAGCTTAAAGAAAGCACTGATGAGTTAGAAAATACAACTAAATATGAACGTAATATAAATGGATGGAAAACAAAGGAGCTTAGGCCAAACGGGTTAGATATTGCTTTTAAACACGATCAAGTTGGACGTGTTACTAGTGAGATTATAGACCCAGATGGTGAAAAGATAACCCACCAAACTTTTTATGATGGTCGAGGGTTGAAAAGACTCACAGTAAATCCTGAAGGCACTGTAGAAGTTTGTATCTTTGATAAAATACGCCGTCTAGCAAAAACATTTTTCGATCCTGACAAGTTAAACTATATCCATGAAAGAAGCTATCAAGGCACAAATATAGAAAATGATATTCAGCGCACAGAAGATAATAAACAAAAATATCATGTTAAGAATGAATTTGATTCACTAAATCGACATACAGCTAAGATAGCCGCACCTAACAGCTTAAGATTAACTACTCGTATTTTTTATGATGCTAATGATAAAAAAATCGCAGAACAAGACCCAAATGGAAATTTCACAAGATTTATCCGTGATGGTTTTGGTCGAGAACGTTTTCGAGTTTATCCGACCGGTGAAGTAATTCGCTATGATTACGATACTGAAAACCAATTAATTCGTGAGAGAAGCTACTCTAAGAAAATTGATGCAAGTGTTTTTAGTAACCAAACCACGGCTCAAGATATAGAAAATATAATCACAGAGACTGAATCATCTGATGACCAAATTGATACCTTTGTCTATGACTCTGACGGGAATAAGCGCTTTAAAATAGATGCTAAATGCAATGTTATCGAGTGGCGTTATAACTCGTTAGGTTTAAATAGTGAGTCTATTAGTCACGCCTTTCCTATTCCGCATCAATTGCTAAGTAAAAAAAATCTGACTCCTGAGATTATTAGTAGATACTTGCCGTCTAATGCTTATAACCGCCACCAGCATTTTATCTATGATAAGGCTAACCAATGCCGTTTTGAGGTTGATGCGGATTGTTTTGTTAAAGAAACACAATATGACTCTGCTGGTAACAAAATCAAAACAATTAGATACGCAAATGCGATTGATATTAGTGATGTTAAAAAGATAACTCCTGAAGCAGTTACTGATTTACTTGGAAGTCATAATAGCTCTAATAATAGAGTTGAACATCGTGTTTTCGACAAGCTAAATCGCTTGCGCTTTGAGGTCAATGAAGCCGGGTTTGTAATTGAGTATGGCCACAATAAAAATGGCGCTATCAATTGCGAGAGACATTATGCGCAATTTATTGCAATACCTAAAGAGATAACACCTAAAGTTGAAGATATACAGTCTTTGCTTAAGGGTAAATCCAGCGATCAAGATAATATTATAAGTTACAAGCTTGACTCTTTAGATCGTAAACAAAAGAAAATAGATGGCTCTGGGCGTGTTCAAGAGTTTTCTTACACCATTTTAAATAAGCTTGATGAGCATACAGATGAAAATGGACTTAGGTGGAAGAACACCTACGATGCTGCGCAACGAAAAGTAAGGGAAAAATCAGAAAAAATACCTGCGCAGAGAGTCACTCAACAGCCAGATGGATCACTTAAACCTGAAACTGTTATGGCATCAATTTCTACCAAAAATAAACTTGATAACAACGGTAATATTCTGAAAGCTACTTTTGGTAAGGGACCGGATGTAAGATCTGTAGAAAGCGAGTTTGATGCTCGTAATAGAAAAATAGAAACTACTGTAAAAGATGTTTTAATCGATGATCTCAAACAAGACATAGCGCAAAACAAACGCCCAGAGACCAAAGCCAATGTTACAACCAAAAAGCATTTCAATGGTAAAGGTAAGTGTGTTGCTGAGCAAGATGAAAATGGCAATTGGCATTTTCAAGTATATGATCACAGAAACTTAAAACGATTTGATGTTAATCATAAAGGCCAGTGCAGAGAATATCGTTATAATGCTTTTGATAATGAAATTGAAACTATACGTTATGCCAAACTACTTAAAGTTTTTGATCCCAATAAAATTGGCCAGAATGGCTTAACTGAGCATGATGTTCTGTGTCGTTTACAAGAAGATCCTAATAATGACCGCGCTATTAAAACTGAATATAACCGGCGTAATCTGAAAAAACTTAAACTTGAGCCTGAGCGATTTGTCTATCACCCAACAGAAAATGGTGTTCAGCAAGGTTTAAGTAATCCAACTACGATTTGGGAATATAATGGTTTTGGTGAGTTGCTTATCATTAAACGCCATCAAGACCCAGAAGGTAAAGAATGGGTTAGAGATCTTACAATAAGAGATATCAAGAATCATCGCACAATACATATTGATCCTGCTAATTACGTCACAGTAATCGAAAATGATTATAGAGGTAAGCCTGTAAAATTTACTGAGTATGCTAATTCATTACCTGAAAGTGATTATACGAAGATGTCGGCTGCTAAGATTTTAAGCTCAATAAAGCTCGATAAAAAAGATCGAGTTAAAAGCCGAAGCTATGATTCTATTGGTCGTATTATTTCAGAAACTGAAGAAAACGTTGTTGTTCAAGATTACAAATATGTAGATGGCAAGCCAGTTGGTTTTGAAGACTTGCCTCCACGTAATTTAACAACTACTTGGAAGTATTACGATAAATACGTAGGTGATTCTACAGATTCAAAAATTGCTAAAGATTTAAGTGATAAAATTAGTCTAACGGTTGAAATAACAACTCCTGATAACAAAAAATATTATCGATATTTTTCAAAGCGTCACAATTTGATTGCTGAATCCAAGCCTGAACGCATGGGACTTGATAATAACTACCATGAAAAAAACTTAACACCTTTAACCATTCATGGTTACAACATACATAATGAGGAAGTTATAAAAACACAGTTTGCTGATTGCAAAAAAGCAGATGCAAATGGTTTTGAGCTTGCTCCAAGTGACGGCACTGAGAAAACTACTTTAAGCTTGCGAGATAATCGAGGCCTTGTGATTGCCGAACAGGACCCTGAAAATGCATTAGTTCAAAAATCTCATACTAAAACTAAGCGAGTTGCTCGTCAGTGGCAGTCAGTTACTCAGCCAAATAAGGAAAAGCAGGCCAAAGATAAGCACAAGCCTGATTATGTAAAGCAGATTCGTGAAAACAGAAATCATTACGATGAAGTGGGTCAGTCTGAAAAAGTTGTTATTCGTCAGGATAATAAAGATTTTCGAACTAAAGAAGTAAAGCGTAATAACTTCAATGAAATTATTGCTGAGCGTGCATTTGGTCTAGATGAGGAAGAAAATAAAAAGGTAAGAGAAAATGATTTATGGCCTGTTTATCATAAGCACGATAAAGGTGGTTATGTATGGCTGACTAATGAAGATAAGGGCATTCCTACTATACACCTGCAAAATGCTTCTAAAATTGGAACACTACAAGTCCAATCTCAGCATCAGGATCTAGGTAAAGTTAAATATAAAGATATTGAAAAAACCGTTAACCAAGGTCCTAAACAAATCCAAAAAACAGAGTACTTATTAGATGAAAAAAATCGGATAGTAGGTGAAAATAAACCAATCTTTCAGCAGCATCAATGTGAGGCCTTACAAACTGTATTTACAGTTGGAAAGGATTATCCAAAATTTGGTAAATACAGTATTACTTGGCCTGAGCCTGATGGTAGATTCTTGGTTGCTGAATTTAAAATCCGCCCTAAAGGTAGCTCTGATAAGTTCAAACCCATAGAAATTAAAACTATTGATAATCGTTGTGGTGTAGATGCTACTGACTTAATGACTGATAACTATGAATATCATCTAACTTATTCATATAAAGACCCTCAAACAGGAGCGTTTGCACCGCATGATTATTCTAAAGCTCATGGAGAGCTGCAGCTTATAACTGAACATAACGATAAGACCCGTAATCTAATTATAGAAATGCAGGATGAGTCTACTCTTTTGATCGGTGGAAACACTAAAAATGAAGATGGTATTCCACTTTCTGGTGTTGAATTAATTAATAAAGCTGGTGAAGTTATAGCTCGTGTGGCCGCATCACAAACTGATAAGGAAGGCATTTATACGGTCAATCTTGAAGAGCAAATAACAGGGGCTTATCGTGCTCGACCGGTCTATGGCTACAAGCAACAATTATATAAATACAGTGTTCAATCCCAACTATGTGCAACGAAATTCTGGTTTGGCCGTTGCGATGATAATAACGATTATTTTAATTATAAAGGGGTACCTCTAGGTTGTAAGAGTTTAGTAGTTAAATATGGCGTAGGATCCAATGGTGGAGATAACTACCTAGAAAATAATGAGCTTAAAATTGAGAAGGTTAATGGTTCAGGCCGCAAACATATGTATTTTGATTATTCAAAACGCTTTGTTTATGGTTCTGTTTATGGTTTTGAGAAGGCAACACAAAAATATTGGTATTTAGGTGAGGTAATGCCTGATTCATCATTAAAGCCTTATACCCCTAATTTTGGGCCAGCCAACCAAACTCCTTTTGTTAAAATCCCAAGCCCATTACTTTATATAAAGCCATCTCAGCAGGTAGAAGCTGATGCAGTTTATGCAACTAGAGGCGATAGTGAGAGATTGATAGCAGTATCGCCTTGGATGAACGGCCTTTATAAGTCGAGCGATATTCTAAACTTTAAGAACAAAAAAGGCATGAATCTTCAATTGCTGCAACTAGCACCTCAAAGTGTTAAAGAGTTGGAGACTCAAGAATTTACTATTTACACAAAACATAAGTCTACTCGCTTAATGCCTCGCCCTATTTGTGTAGAAAAATTTGCTGCCTCAACTAAGAGATATCACCACTGGGGGCACAAGTATAGATATATTTGGTTTGCTTGGAAGCTAAATAGTATTTCGTTAAACAAAAAACCGTTGCACCTTGCTTTTCGAACTACAACTGATAGCCCAAATTATAAGTTGTATTTGGGGCGAGGTGGTTATGATTCTGATAACCATAATCGTTATGAGCATGCCGGGTGCTCTATATATCAAAATGGATATGGTGCATATAATAGTAATCAGGGAAACAAATCAGATAGTGTTGCACGAGTAAGTTTAAGTTTAATGATTGATGGAGATGAAGTTCCAATATTATCTTCTTTACCTAATGGAAAGACAGAAAAAATAGAGAAGCGAACACTACAATATGTGACAACATTTTATGATAAGCAATTTAACTTATATTTTTCTCCTCTGCCGGAGCAAACTCATAAGGTTAGACTACAGTATCTAAGCCAGAAAGTTTGGAAAGATTTAGATGCTACTGTTACAAAGCACGGTGCTGCAATTAATGTGACACCAGTATCCCCAGGTTTGTACCGCTATCGTATTCAAGTGCGTGACAAATATGGTGAGTTGATTGATTTAAGTGGCATAGTCAACTCTTCAGATGAGGATGGTTGGGCTTACGGTGAGTTCAAAGCTAAAGCAGACAATAATCAGTACATAAGCACACCTGACAAATTACCAGAAAAATGGTTTCACCCCAAGAAAAGACAAAAGCGTGATCGTTGGGGTAATCCAATTGAAGTAACTGATGAAAGGGGTAATAAATCTAAATATGAAGTAAATCATCGTAATCAAATTGTTAAGCGCACGGACCCTGCGGTTAAAGTTACAAACGAGCATGGCAAAGATAAAGTTACTCCACTTGAAACTTTTTATGGATTCAATATCCAAGGAAAATGTATTGGTAAGCGAAAACCAAATGGTGCAGCCCAGCTAAATATCCTAAATAGCGTTGGCCAATTAATTAAATTCATATTGGCAAATGGTGTTACAACTTTATTTAAGTTAGATGGTTTTAACCGTCAGCTTATGATCATAAATGGGTTGAACCATGCTACAAAGCAGAAATTTAATCGAAATGACCAAATAACAGAAACGATTGATCCTGAGGGCTGTACAACTAAAACTCAATATAATGAGGCTAAAGAGCGCCTGTCATTTGAAAATGGTGAAGGTGAAGCCAATAAATTTGGTCATAATGCTTGTGGTGAGTTAACCACCATTGTCCATCCTAGCGGGCACAAGCACGAAGCTGAATATCACCATTCTGGTCAGCCAAGTAAAGTTACAAAAGCTAACGGTGCTTCACAAAGCTGGCAGCGTGATCACTTTGGCCATCCAGTTAAACATAAAGATTTTGGTGGTGCACTTATTAGTTTTGAAATGAATCATTGTAAGCAAGTAACTCACCAAAAAAGCACTGGTGGGAATCACGGCCAGCATTATGATGATAATAATGAGCTTGTTTCTGTAACCAATCAAGATATAAGAAATAAATACAATGAGGCAGGCTTTTTAATTCAGATTGCTGATAGAGCAATGAACCTGCTAAGTGATTTCTTCTACAATATTTCTGGCAGGCGTGTTGGTGAGCGTTTCCGTAATAGCGACGGTGATATTTATCAGGATATAAATTTGGAGTTAGATGCTCTAAATAGGGTTATTCGGTTATTTGATACTAGAGTTGTCGTTTATTGGGGGTACGATGAGAATAACAATCGTCGCTATACAAAAGTATGGGCAAGAATAGATGGTGTTAATAAACAACTTTCTCGAGAGAATTGGTACCTTTACGACCCTGCTGATTTCTTAGTAATAGATCGTGGTGTTCCAAAGGATAGGATAATTCAAATCACCAAGGATCAAGGAACTAAATTAGGTTATGACGATGCTGGGCAGAGAAATAAAGAAATTACTCTGGATAAGCACGGCAAAGTAATCAAAAAATCTCTAACCTATTTTAAGAATGGTTTATTGCATCGAACAAAAAGCAGTAATGGCAAATCTAGTATTCGTAAATACGATAAAGCCCATAGGAATACTTATTTCAAAGATGATAAAACATCTCGAGGCACCAGGTACAACAAACATACTGGCTTAATGGATTTTCAATCAAATGTGGTTGATGGTTACAGTACTCATACTGATTATTTCCGAGATAAGAGTGGATTGGTAAATCGTGAACATTCAGAGACTGATTACCATATAACTGAAGTTCATAGGGATCACACAAATTTTAGTAGTCAGTTGCCTGGTAAAGTAAGTGGGCATTGTATCGCTAAGCCACAAGGTATTAACTCTTCTTCTACATCAAAAGAAGATGAATGTTTTGTTAGACCAATGTACACAGCAAACGGTCAAATAGAATCAATAGAGGGCAGATTAAAAGACGGCTTCAGAAAGTTTATCGTCAATAACGAAGCTCGAATTGTTGTTAAAATTGATGGTAATGATAAAGAACGCAAGGCGTATTATTTCTATATGCCTGGGGGGCAAGCTATTGGGAGGATTGGTAATCTTCCAAAAGATGATCTAAAAAGAGTAAGCGAAAAAGATTTAGAGGTTGATTTTGACTTAAACTTTAGGCCAGTTAGCAGAAGCTTTCCAGCTCCTGCGCCAAGTGAATACGCAGCAAATGGTAATGAGACATTTAATCAGATCTCTGAAAATGTCTATGGTGATGCAAGCTTTGGTGATGTAATTGCTCATGCAAATAGCTATGACGTAAATACTAAGCCTCCACAAGGCATGCCATTACAAATTCCTAATTTGCTTTCAACGCATGTTCATAATCAAGCAGGGCAATATGCGGTTTATAATCCAAGCACTATAGTAGGTGGACTATATCCAGATATGCCTATTCCGCCGATTATTTACAAAAAACCACATCACAACTACTGGAAAGACTTAATTGAAGTGGTTGCAATTGCGGTAGATATTGCAGCTATTGCTTCTACAGGTGGTTTGGCGAGCGGCTTAGCCGTTGTTATGGGTAAGAGTCTATTAACTTACATGGTGGCAGGTGCTATAGCTGGCGCTGCAGGTGATCTTGCCAAACAAGGCATAGAAGACGCTGGTCATATTCATAATGGAATTAATACCAATGAATTGCTTCGTAGCACGGTAAGTGGCGCAGCATCTGGTGGGTTTAACTACGAATTACCCTTGCCTAAAGATGCAAATCTTTGGAGTCAGGCGTGGCGAAATGGTGCAAGAGACATAATGAATCAGGGAATAGATCGTCTTGCTTTTCGTGAGCACATGAGCGCACAGATATTTATAGCAGATCAGCTTGGTGCTGTGGCGGGTACAGAATCTTTGCAAAGTAAGACATTTCACGGGTTTTTGGTTAGTAATGTTGTGCAGCAATTTGTACGAACGACGTCAGTTAATCTATTTCATTATTCTGTTCAAGACGTTGAGTCGATGGTTGTTAATAGCATAGGTGTATCCTTGGGGCAATATGGCCACAAAGTATCAGAAGATGCATGGACTAGATATAGGTCTGAGCATAAAAAAACCACGCCACAACCTCACAAGGCGCATGTTTCGAATCACAGGTCTACGCTGTTTGGCAAAAATCATAGTGCAAACCAAAATCAGCACTCTGCAACCTCTCCATCTGAAAATGCTTTCTGGAAGAAGCAAATAGAAGAGATGAATAAGCGAGAATATATTCGCGAGGTTGAAAGATTCAATAAACCAGTAAAGAAATATAATACAAATGTTGAGCGAGCCGAAGCTCAAACTAGGAATGCATTTAAATCAGTTAAAACCAATACTTGGTGGAGTAAGATTGAACATGCTATTGGTGATATTGTTGCAAGCAGGCAATTAACTCCTCATCAGGCATCAGCGATGACAAGCATTACTCCAATATCTCTTGCCATTCCAGTTTACTCAACTATTAGTGGTGAAGACTGGTTTACTGGTGAGCCTGTAAGCCGTACTATAAGTGCTATAGAGTCAGGGGTTGGGTTGGCTCTGCCATGTAGCAAATATATTGTTGGTGGTGTTAGGAAGATTTGGGATGTTGGTAGGTTTGGTGTAAAAAGTTCAGGTCTTTATTCGAGAACAAGAGCAGCAGAGCATGTTAGCGAGGCCAGAAACCTTCTTAAAGAACTGGGATTAACGCCCTCTCAAAGAAATGAAATTTTATATTCTTTTGACTTGGAAACTTTTCGTGTTGAGCATGTTTTAGAGTCAAGATATGAATACAGATTATTTGATGATGGTGCGGCAAAGTTACAAGGACGTTATGTTTCGCCACATTTTTTAGAAAATCAAACTGACAGAATAGTTAAGTTTGCTTTGCCTAAAAATTCAGCCACAAGGCTAGGGAATGTTAATATACCGCAAGGATCAGTCGTATTTACAGGTAGAGTAGCACCTCAGGTAAATTTAACATCTGGGTTAGTAGGCGGTGAGTCTCAAACATTTTTAATGGGGCCGTTAGATGGCTATACATTTGAAGAAACTCTAATGCCAAGAGAAACTATTAAAATAGGGAGTTTCAATGGAAATTATTAATAAAAATAAGTTGATTAGTGAGGTTGAAGTGTTGTTAAGTGAATTGGATGTGCAGCAGCCACAACAAGAAAGTCTTGAGTGGTACCTTAAAAATAATCTTTATGACTATTTGCAAGATGTGGAAAAGACTAACAATGCAAACGATTTAAAAATTGCTACCAAAATACTTAGCAGGTTTTGTCTTGAGAGCATGGATTGGGATACACCATTATTTAAACGTTGTACTAAAATTACTGAGCTTGGATTAAAAGTTTCAAAAAAACTTGGGTAAGTTACAGGAGATCTTGCAAAGCAAGGTATAGAAGATGCTGGCGGCCTTCGTAATGGAATTAATGCTAATGAATTACTTCGTAGCACGGTAAGTGGTGCAGCTGGGTCTGAGTTTACTCAAGTAGCTAAAGTATATTTTGGTGCAAATCCTCAATTTTGGGGTAGAGTGTTGCGAGGCGGGGCTAGAAATCTGATGAATCAATAATCTTGCATTTCATGATCATATGACCATAAGAAGTTCAATGATAGGTCAGATTGATGCAGTGGTAGGTGCATCGTTACCGCAAAGCGAAGTACTCCAAGGCTATTTAGCTACTAGCCTTGTACAGCAGTTTTCTAGCATGGAATTAAACCACCTGATTGAGAATAAGCCTTAGAACTTTGACTCAATGGTTGTTAATAGCATAGGTGTATCCTTGGGGCAATATGGCCACAAAGTATCAGAAGATGCATGGACTAGATATAGGTCTGAGCATAAAAAAACCACGCCACAACCTCACAAGGCGCATGTTTCAAATCATAGATCTACACTGTTTGGCAAAAATCATAGATCAAACCAAAGTTCGTACTCTGCAACCTCTCCATCTTCAAATGCTTTCTGGAAGAAGCAAATAGAAGAGATGAATAAGCGAGAATATATTCGCGAGGTTGAAAGATTCAATAGACCAGTAAAGCAATCTTCACCTCGTGTCACGCCAAGAAATCTGCATACAGGTAAAGTTGTGCATGCAGTTGGTGATGTTGGAAAAGATTGGAATATAATGAAAGAGCTAGTATCCGTGGGAGTAAGCATGATTCCGGGTATAGGTCCTAGTTATCTATCATATTCATGCTATACAGGAATGGATCCTATTACCAATGAAACTATGAGTAGGAATACGTGTCTTGTTATGGCAGGTTTGGCTGCAGTTCCATTGGTTGGTGGTCTAATGGCTAAAGGAGTTAAAATTGCTCCTAAGTTGTGGAGAGTTGGGAAGTTTGGTTTTAAGTCCTCGGAGCAGGCAATAATACGTGCCCGAGTTGAGGCTAATGTTGAGAAATTTAGAAAAGTAAGAGAAAATGATTCATCTAATTTTTCAGTTTTAACCAATAGATCAAATGCACTCGAGTTGGAGCTAAAAGCTAGAACTCAGCCGTTAAGTAATACTGATGTTAGGTATTGGTATAATCAGACTGTTGAACCAATCCCAAAGTTGAATGAACAATGGATCAGGCACAATGTTAGCTTGGAAGGTCGTGCAATTAATTCTTATGGAATAAGGCATGATGCAAGGTTGCAAGCAAGATCTCTAATGGCAAATCCTGCTGATGTTGAATTACTACAAACTAGAGATTTAGCAAAATACGGAAACCCAAATGGCCCGACGTTTGAGTATTTATATGATGGCTATGCTTCGATGGGTTATTCAGATCGAGAAATTTATCAGGCTATAATAGATAGCTCGAGAATGACTAACCCTGAATACAATGCAATGTTTAATCCAAAATAGGAATTATAGGAATGTTCCAAAAGAATGCAAATTATTTTGATATTGATTTAAATTGGGTTGAAACGGGTGATCCTGAGCACCCCTACCAAACACAGAAGTTTGGGCATAGCTTAAAGATCAGGTTGAACGATTTTCCTGATGAAGCAATGTTTACTTTGTTAGTTGACGAGAGCTCTGTTAAAGACTTTGATGACTGGCCGCCCAATTGGAAACGCTGATATACCCATATCACTACAAGATGCGAAATTTTGGCGTTGAAAATTTCAGTATTTATGTTTTTCAAACTTGATTTATGTCGCTCAATCCTGATAATTGGCGATAAATTTTTTTCCTGAATTGGTGATTGATCCAATTTCAACAATATCGTGGCTAGGAGGGTGACCTTATACTGCAAACGGTCAAATAGAATCAATAGAGGGCAGATTAAAAGAAGGCTTCAGAAAGTTTATCGTCAATAATGAATTCCGAATTGTCGTTAAAATTGATGGTAACGATGAAGAGCGAAAAAGATCTAGATGTTGATTTTGACTTAAACTTTAGGCCAGGAAACAAAAGTTTGAGAGTGTTGATCTAACTGTGTTACAGATAATTCTCCTAAAAATTCTTGGTTGGATTATCTGTTTTTTTTATGGTTGGTATTATATTAAGACTTGAAAACAGGTTAAAACTTGTTTGAATGATTTTTATGGATGAAAAATGGTGACAGGGAGGTTTTATTTGAAAAAAATAAAAGGTAATAATGATGAAAAAACTTATAGCTACCATTGGTGTTTTTCTTGTAATGACGTTGTGTGATTGTGCAAGTATAATGCATGGTACTGAACAGGAAGAAACCTTCATTTCTAAGCCAGATTCTGCAAATATAAAAGTCGATAACATCTCTCACGGTAAGACCCCGACGACGGTAAGATTAACACGGGCCAAAGAGCATACGGTGAATATTTCTCTTTCTGGCTATAAGCCAGCTAATTTGAAATTGAAAAAAACAATTAGTGGATGGTATTTTGGTAACGTTCTTTTGGGTGGAGTCATTGGCCTTATCGTAGATGCTGGTGATGGTGCAATATATAATTTAGAGCCTGATTTAGATATCGAGTCCGCGAAAAATATTGTTCAAGATGAAGTAGGGGAAAATACTCTTACAATTACTTTGCGTAAAAATGTAGCTGAGAAAGATAAAGGTCGTAAGGTTGGTCAGCTTGATCGTTTAACTACTTAGCGTATTAATCAGAAAAAAGGCATCTTATGCGCCTTTTTTTATTTACATGCTTAAACTGCTTTGTTAGCATTCGCTAGTTATAAGTTGATATAAATAAGGTTTTATTATGAGAAAGCTTAATGCTATTTTTCTTGGCGCCTGCAGTTTAATGTTGGTGTCTGCATCCGTAAATGCAGCAAACGCCGTTAAGGCTCCAGGTGTAAGTCATGATGCGGCTGAAAATTTCAAGCAAAGTTTCTATTTAGGTGGTCATCTGGGTGGCTCTCGTATAGATGAAGGTAATTATTTTGAAAATATTACAAAGGCTACTGGTGCTAGCAATCAAGAAATAGATCAGGGTGGCTTTGGGTGGAACGTTTATGCTGGAGTAAACTTAAATAAGTATTTTGCGCTAGAAGCTGGTTACAATCAGTATGCAGATAATACTTATGATGCTTCAACTGATAGTGCTTATCTTGACGAAAAAGTTTCTGCAAGCGCTTTTGACTTAATGGCTAAGGCTACATTGCCTATTTCAAATACAAACTGGTTTGTATTTGCTAAGGGTGGATTTTCTTCTGTTACAACGAAACTTAAAGTAACTTCGTCTGTGCATGATTTTGACGGTTCAGCTACTGCTAAAGGTTCTGCTCCAAAAGCTGCTGTTGGTTTTGGGTATAAATGGAATCAAGTAGCTGTTGATGTTACAGCATCTAAAGTTTTTGGTGAGAACCTCAAAGCTAGCAGTAAAGATGATTACGTTCCTTCTTTAGGGTTTGTTGGGGCTGGTTTAAGCTATACTTTTAAAGTTTCCTAGAATATATTAGTGAAAAAAGGCACCTTAGTGATGTCTTTTTTTGTATGTAAGGTGTGGGCAATTGCCTGGTGTTTGGGGTAAGAAGGTAGGAAATGCAAAGCATTTATTATTTGCAGTAGTTATTTGTTAATTATATTGGTGTCCCGGAGAGGATTCGAACCCCTGGCCTGTTCCTTAGGAGGGAACCGCTCTATCCAGCTGAGCTACCGGGACAAAACTTAAGTTTGAAAGCCAGCATCTAGATCTTAAGATTTTTTTGCAGTAAAGCCAAGGGCTTTTAATCTATTATTAATACCCGGGTGGGTTGAGAAAAAGTCTGCAACAGAGCTTACTGAATCAATACCAGCTAGTACTGGATCAAAAATATAGGCTTCTCGTCGAAAAGCTTCACTTGAAGTTGATTCATATGCTTTAGAATATTTTTCTTCATTTTCCTCGTGATCACTTTGGATTTTCATTAAAGCACGAGCTAAAGGTTCGTTGTTTCTCATTAATTCAACACACCCTGCATCGGCCATATATTCGCGACTTCTGCTTAAAAACATTAAGAGTATTACTGTTATAAGCGGTAAAATGAACCTTAAAATCACGATTATTAAGTACAGATTTGCTCGGCCTTTTGAATTTTCACTATTTCTATTAGAGCTAAATAAAACATTATAAAAGACGATATCTATTGCTGTAACAATAAGATTAGCAAGAACTGTAGCAACAAGAGTTAACTTTATATCAAGATGTTTGATGTGACTTAATTCATGAGCCATAACTGCAGTTGTTTCATCACGATCTAGCTTTTCTAAAAGTCCCTTTGTTATAGCTACCATTGCTGATTTTTCTGTGTAGCCACTGGCAAAGGCATTCATGTATTCAGCATTAATAATATATACGCGCGGCATGTAAGAAAGGCCAGCCGCAAGTTTCATTTCTTCAACAGTATTGTAAAGTTGTTTTTCTTCAAAGGTTTTTGCATTCTCGGCTGTGATTTCGTGATAGTCGGTGCCAAAAAGCATAATTTTATTGTGAAAGGAAATTGTTATCCAAATTGAGATGATAGCCACAATGCCAGCGATAATAGTTGCTATTGGTTCGAGTTGTAGAGTCATCAGCGCATGTAAAATAGTACTAATAGATGCTCTCGGATACATTTCAGCATAAATTACAAGATCCAAAAGAAAGCCGACTAACATATAGATCGCAATAAAAGAAAATATGACAAGTCTGCTTTTGTTTTTATTCTGCCTAATGACTTCGCGCCAGTTAGCTGTACCAGCATGGTAGTTATCTAACGGTTTCATTTTAAGTTAAACCTTATAAGTTAACTTTATAGTCTTCTTGCTCTTTAACCTTTTCTTCACTTAATTGCCAATAAGTGAAATTAAAATCTAGTTTTCCTGAAAACATTGCTACTACTATTGCTGGGAAGAAGGATTTTTTCTTCGCATTATAACGTTCTATGCTGTCATTAAATGCCTGCTTCGAATAGGCTAATTTATTTTCTGTGCTAACAATTTCTTCTTGTAATTGCATAGCGTTTTGGTTGGCTTTCAAATCTGGATATTGCTCAAAAACTACGTTCAACCCACCGAGAATGCCTGATATCTTATCTTCAGCTGCCATTCTAGTTTTGGCATCTCCTTTTTCTTGAGCTTTTTGAGCTTGATTACGAAGTGCTACAACGTCTTTTAGAGTCGACTTTTCGTAATCCATATATTTGCGTACGACATTTATAAGAGACTCAAAAACCTTGTAACGTCTGTCTAACTGAATATCTATTTGTTTTTCATTGTTTTTAACAGCTTCAATCATCGCGATTAAAGTGTTGTATACCATAACGATGTAAGCGCCAATTAGAAGAAGCGCAATTATGATTCCTATTAGCATGATTTTCTCCTGACGTTTCTCAGATTACTTAGTATCTGTGGTTAACAGATGCTAGTGGAATTATAGCAGATTGTTAATCATCTGGTACGTTTTTAGCATTTTTTAGCTGCAATACAAACTGTTTAAAAAGCTAAAATCCACCAGGCATACCACACTCTTGATCATACATCTTAATAGCTTGTTGAAATCCTTTTAGTGTAAAGGTAGTCATATGATGGGTTTTGTTAAATTGGTGGTAAGTTATATCTTTTTCATTCATTAATGATTCTTTAGGGCTGAAAGGTATCGTAGTGTACCGCATGGGCATTCCATTAAAATCGCGGTAATTTGCAACTGGATATCGATGTTTTTCAAAGACTAAATAGTCTTTTGCCGGCGCACCATTGATCAGTAGAAAGTTTTTATTAGGTTTTTTATCTTCAGTTAATACAAACATATAGTTAGGGTTGTTTGGCCACCATATAAGTGATAACTCAGGATTTTGGTTTAATGGTTTGTTAAAAATAAAGATAAAACACTGACTTTGGTGCTGAACTAAAGCAATACGCTCTTTCCCAAAAAGGCCAAGTAGCTTTTCTTCATTTGACACTTTAACTACTCGGTTAGGGAATTTTCTGACTTCTGCTAAACCCTTGCGAACTGCTGAAGGCGGAATTGCCATGCTGATATCATTTCCATCTGCTGCCATCATGGTTGTTATGCCAATTAACCTTCCTTGGTTGTCAAAAAGCCCTCCACCACTGGATCCTTTTGATATGCTAGCATCAGTTTGTAGTAAGGTTCCTCCTCGCCAAATGTGTTTATTGGAAATGATCCCGCGTGACAAGCTTTTATCTAATCCTATTGGATTACCAATAGCATAAACTTCTTCGCCAATTTCTATTTCATTAGCGTTGTACATTTTTACAGGTTTGAAATTAGCTTTGGGTATTTTTAGTAAACATAGGTCTTGTCTTGAGTCTTGATAAACAAGCTTTGCTGGAGTGCGTTTTTCATTTATTTCTACTAATTGCCTATCTCCTGTAATAAAAATATGGCAGTTAGTTGCAAGAATATTAGGGGTGACAGCCACAGCACTGCCGAAACTTAGTATTCTTTTAGTATCGCTTGTAGTGCTGTAAACCGTAAATATTGATTGCTTTGTATCTTTGTATATATCCTTTGCTTGCTTTGCAATTGCGCCAGTTGCGAGGAACATAAGTCCTAAAAATATTATGAGACGTTTGAGCATTCCTTTACTCCTGCTAAACTTAAATATATATGCTTATATTTAGTATAGCAGTTCAATATTTTTTAAGGTGGTTCTATGGTGAAGAAAATAAAGGATATTAAGATACTTCGCTCAGCACATGATCCTGCTATGTTTAAGTTTCAAAGTACAGATTCATTGTCTGTAGTTAAAGAAACTGTTGGCCAAAAAAGAGCTGTTGAAGCTATTCAATTTGCAGTTCGTATCAAAAATAAAGGATTTAATCTTTACGTGCTGGGGCCGGCTGGATATGGAAAGCATAGTGCAGTTAGGCAGATCTTAGAACAAGAAGCAAAATTGCAGGCTCCAGAGTGGGATTGGTGTTATGCCTATAATTTTGAGAATCCCCAGTCACCAATTGCCTTGCCAGTTGATCCTGGTAAAGGTCGACAGCTTAAGCAGGATATGACTAATTTTGTAAAAGATCTGGTTGTAACTTTGCAAGAGGCTTTTGGTGGTGAAGAATACAAAGAGCTAATTCAAAAATTACAGAAACAATATGATCGCCAACAGGGTCGTGAATTTAAAAAACTTGAGCGTGATGCTGAGTCTCGATCTTTAACTATTATACGCAATCCCCAAGGCTGGACTGTGGCACCAGTTAAAGATGGAAAAGTCCTAAATGATAGAATGTTCAAGAAGCTTTCCAAGAAGGAGCAGCTAGTATTTGAGAATGAAATGCTTGATATAAAGCATAAGCTTGAGGATTTTATTGGTAGTGATCCAGATCTAGCCAAAAGTCTTCGTGAAGATGAGAAAAACTTGCAGGCTAAATTTGCACGAATTGCAATCAAACCAATAATTGATGGTTTGAAAAAGAAATATAATAACAATCAAAAATTAGAAGATTATTTTGATGCTGTTTTGCTTGATATTGCCGAAAATGCTGGTCTTTTAATTCAGCTCTCTGCCCCCCAGGAAGAAGAAGCAATTTCAGAAGGTGTGGCGCTGCCTCTCGACCCATTAATGCGCTATCAGATTAACCTTTTGGTTGATCATGGTTGTGGTAAAGATGTGCCAATTATATATGAAGATAATCCAACTTATAGTAATTTGATCGGGCGAGTTGAATACTCTAGTCAGTACGGTACTCTTGTGACTAATTTTAGTTTAATTAAATCTGGTGCATTGCATAGAGCAAACGGTGGTTATTTGATTCTTGATATGGTGCAATTAATTTCAAATCAGCTTTCTTGGGAGGGGTTAAAAAGAGCTCTTTATGCCGAAGAAATTAAAATTGAATCTATGGAGAAAGCCCTTGGCCTTTTGAATACTGTTTCCCTTGAACCAGAACCCATTCCTTTAAATATCAAAATTGTCCTAGTTGGTGATAGGATGCTTTACTATTTGGCATCTGAGCTTGATCCTCAATTTGCAGAGCTGTTTAAGGTAGCGGCTGACTTCGAAGAAGAAATGCCAAGGACTCGCCAAAATATAAATGTATTTGCAAAGCTCATTGGTACAATTGCTAAAAAAGAGAAATTACTTCCTTTGCGCAAAGATGCTGTTGCTAGAGTTTTAGATGAGAGTGTGCGCGATGTAAGCGACTCTACAAAACTTTCAACCCATATGCGTAAGGTTACTGACCTTTTGTGTGAAGCTAATTTTATAGCAGAAGAAGATGGTAGACGAATAATTCGTGCTGATGATATTGAAAAAGCTTTAGACAAACAAGAGTATCGTATTTCAAGGGTTCGTGATGAGTTATACGAACAAATAAAACGAAACGTTTTAATGATTGACACGAAGGGGAGTGCTGTCGGTCAGATTAATGGTTTGACTGTGATGCAAATTGGATCACTAGTACTTGGTTGCCCTACCAAAATTACTGCTACGTCAAGAATGGGTGATGGTGATATTGTGAGTATTCAGCGTGAGGTTGAGTTATCAGGGCCATTCCACAGCAAAGGTGTTTTGATTATGACCGGGTATTTCACGGGGAATTATTTGGTAGATGATTCTTTGTCTTTTGATGCAAGTATTGTATTTGAGCAAACCTATGGTGAGGTGGATGGTGATAGTGCGTCTCTTGCTGAAGCTTGTGTGTTAATTTCTAGCTTAGGAAATATCCCCATTAAGCAAGATATAGCCTTAACCGGTTCAATTACTCAGCATGGTGAGGTTCAGGCAATTGGTGGGGTTAACCAGAAAATAGAAGGTTTTTATGATATTTGTGTGCAAAAAGGTTTGACCGGTTCGCAAGGTGTAATGATACCTGAGTCTAATGTGCAGCATTTAATGTTAAGAGAAGATGTTGCCAAAGCAATTGCCAAAGGTGAGTTTAGTTTATATTCGGTTAAAACTGTTAATCAAGCATTTGAACTGTTGAGCGGATTAAAGGCAGGTTATAGAAATAAAAGAGGTGAGTACACCAAAGCAAGCTTTAACAGAATAGTTGAAGATAAGCTAAAGGAATATGCAAAAAAAGCTCATGAGGATAATTCCCATAATAAGGATTCCCACAAAAAAGACACTCATTGACCCAAACTGTTAAAAAAATATATGCTTTAGTAATACCAACTGTCAGTATAGGGATATTGATATGAAAAATATAATATGGAAGCTGATTCCAGCTGTTTTAGTTTTGTCTGGTTCTGTCGCAATTGCCGCGCCTTATGTGCCCCCAATGAATAAAGTAAGTTTTAATTTGTCAGAAGATGCTTGGGTTGCAACTGATACAGCAAAGGTAATAGTTACAATCGATGCCTTGCTCAATCAAAAGCAAATGCAAGATGCTTATTCTGGCATAATTAATAAGTTAAAGAAATTGAGTAATAAAGGTCAGTGGCACATAACTGATTTTCAGCGTTCTGAGACAAAAGCTAATTTAGAAGAAGTGACTGTAACCGCTGAAATAAGGTTGCCAGTTGGTGATTTAACTGGTCTTAGAAATACAGCAAAAAAACTAAGCAGTCAGGGAGAAACTTATACTATTCAACATTTTGATTATCATCCTGACTTAGCTGCTATCCAACAAACTAAAGCTAAATTACGTGAAAAGATTTATCAAGATGCAAGGGAGGAAATCGAAAGATTAAGTTCAGTTTATCCAGAATCTGAATTTAAGCTAAATAATATAAATTTCATTATGGGGCCAATGCCAGTTTCTTATATGCGCACAATGTCAGTGAAATCTATGGGTGATGCCAGTGCTGCAGCGCCATCTCTTAGTAATCGAATTAAGATGACAGCTAACGTTGTACTTGCTGAAAGATCTTTTCCAAGGAAAGGTGATAGATAAAAAAGGGTTTTGCAAATGAAAAAAACTGCAATTTTAGTATCATCTGTCGTACTTTTATTATCATCAGCTTCCTTTGCTAAGTTGGATAATCTTAGTAGAGGGAAGACAAAATCTTTAAGTGCTGAACAGTTAACAAAAGAATCTCAGCAAAGATTTCAAGATGGAAAAGAAAATATAAACGAAAAAATACAAGAGCAACGAGACAATGCTCAAGAAAAGCGCCTCAATTACCGTGAGAGAATGGAAAAAAGGCGTGCGGAGCGCAAAGAAAAACTTCAAAAAAGAAAAGAGCTAAAGAAAGAATATATTCAAAAGCAACGTGATCTGAGGCGAGATAAGATGCAAAAGCGTAAAGAGTTAAATAGGCAGAACTGACAAAAACGTCGAGATTTAAAGAAGCAATTTAGGAGTGATGTTCGTCCCACTCTCAGCCAGTAAAAACTTGCTCTCAGTAATCCACATATTGTTATTCACTAATCAGGGTCATTTCTTTTTGAAATAGTTACTATTATCTAAAATTGGTTATAATATAAAACGTTATTGTGCTAAGAACCGATGATCTAATTAATTGTTTTTTTGCACAGGGAGCAAACAGAATGGATTTAAGTATAAAAAACAATAAAAAGAGACTTTGGTTCTCGCAGCTTAAACAATGGCTGCCTTTGCTATTGATACTCATTGTATTGACATTAGTTTTTAGCACTGGGTTGCATCAATATTTAAGCTTCGAGAGTCTAAAAAACCATAGAGCCTTATTAATAGCATGGACAAATGAGCATGTTCTTCTTTCGGCATTTTCTTTTATGGTGATTTATACAGTTGCTGTGGCAGTTTCTGTGCCTGGTGCTGTATTTTTAACCTTGGCAGGAGGTTTTCTTTTTGGGCCAATATTTGGGACTATACTTGTTGTGCTTAGCGCTACTATGGGCTCTATATTGTTGTATTTTGCCGTAAAAACTTCTCTGGGAGATTGGTTTGCACATAAAGCAACTGGATGGGTTAGTCGGATGCGCCAGGGATTTCAGGAAAACGCTTTTTCTTATTTATTATTTCTTCGCTTAGTTCCGCTGTTTCCTTTCTGGGTTGTTAATATTGTACCGGCAATACTTGGTGTAAATCCTGTTACATTTATTGCTGCAACCTTCCTTGGCATTATGCCGGGTTCGCTGGTTTATGTGTTGTTGGGTAATGGGCTGAACCATGTTTTTGCAACTCATCAACAGCCTAATTTTGGTATCATTTTAGATCCAATACTATTCTATCCCTTGCTAGCTTTAGCATCTTTATCATTATTACCGGTTATTTATAGAAAATTTATCAAGAAAAAGTAGGTAAGCATGAAGCAAAATGAAGTTTTTGATTTAGCAATTATCGGAGCAGGGTCATATGGGTTGAGTTTGGCTGCTGCTTCAGGGTTGGGCTTAAAAGTTGCTTTAATTGAAAGCCATAAAATTGGTTGAGATTGTTTAAATTATGGATATGTGACTTCGAAATTTTTGTTATCTAAAGCTAAATTAATATACTGTGGTCTCGTGGCTTCAAAGGTTATGGTGGTAAACAATGCTAGAAAATTATATAAGAGAACCTTATCAGCGTATTTTAGTAGATCCAGTCGTAAAAACAATAAACAATAATCTCGCCCCTAACACATTAACGATGTTTGCGGGAATTGCTGGTATATCAGTGTTGCCTTGCCTGTATTTTGATTATCGGATTTTTGCAATTTTTTTAATATTATTTTCAGGATATCTTGATACTCTTGATGGAACTTTAGCCAGATTTAGCGGTCGCACTTCTGACTGGGGAAGCGTATTAGATATTAGTATGGATAGATTGGTTGAATTTATCATCATATTTTCTTTATGGATAGTCTCACCAGAAACAAGGAGTTTTTGGGTTATCATGATGCTAGGGAGTGTTTTACTATGTATTACCAGTTTTTTGGTGATTGGTGTTTTTACTGCTAATGATACAAAAAAAGGGTTTTATTACAGTCCTGGGCTTATGGAAAGATCTGAAGCATTTGTATTTTTTATTGCTATGATTTTATGGCCTGCGTATTTTTCAAAATTTGCCCTTGTATTTTCTTGTTTGGTTTTATTAACGGCATTTATCCGACTTACACAGTTTTATAGAGCATCAGGTAATATTAGGCAACGTCCCTAAAGTTATTATCAGGCTGCAAAAGGAGAGAATTGGCTATAAATTACGCTTCATTTTGTTAAATAGAATGACTATTCGCCTCAATTAAGCGCCATTTCTATCTCAATTCTTCACTTTTTCGCTTCTGTTAAAACTAGGGACGTTGCCTAGGTAAATTCTAAGTGAATGTGTGAAGTCAAAAAAATGGGAAAATCTACTGCAACGAGGAGGCATTCAGGAGATGAAAAAATTGATAATATCACTTTGTGTCATGAGCATCGCTATTTTTATTGTTACGATTGATGGTGAAAAGGAGTATTTTTCTTTATGCGATTAGAAATGAAACGTTTTCAAAAAGTAGCCTGGTATCTAAGACCATTTTTCTGGAACCAAAAGCGAAAATATGGTCAGCCTTTAGAGCCTGCGAAGGTTTGGGCAAGTGTGCCAAGGCTTTTCCTTTCTGTTGCTAGTGTTTTTGGGGCTTTAGAGCGAGGGCAATCCCCCGTTGATCCAGCTATTCGTTCTTTAGTAAGCATTAGAGTGTCGCAAATGAACTGGTGCTCTTTTTGTGTTGATCTGAATTCATTAATTACAATGCAACGTATTAATAGTTATGAAAAGGTAAATGCTGTCGAGGCTTGGCGAAAGTCAAAGTTGTTCTCACCAGCTGAGACTGCAGCTCTTGATTATGCTGAACAAATGACTGATAGTAAGCAACAAGTAACAGATGAATGCTTTAAAAAACTAAAAGAAAATTTTGATGAAAAATCCATTGTTGAGCTTACTGCACTGATTGCGTTTCAAAATATGTCTAGTAAATTTAATAGTGCTTTAGGCATTGAGCCTCAGGGGTTATGCAAAAAGTGAAGTCACGGTGCTCACCTTGAGCTGCGCCCTCAGCGATTATATTGATATTTACTGTAAATCTCTTTTGAAGTTCCTTTGCAACTTCCAATTTTCCTTATGATGCAGGTAGTTCAGAAGTGTGTCTTAAGCATAGATACTCTGTGTAACCCGAGTTTAGAGCTTTAATTGTAGAAAATCAATTACTTACGGATAATGTGTGCTAAAATTCGGTTATACCGCAGCTCGAATCTGTCATCCCGTGGCTCGAATCTGTCATCCCGTAACTCGAATCTGTCATCCCGCGGCTTGACCGCGGGATCCATGAATCTAGATTCCGCGATCAAGTCGCAAAATGACTGTATTTTCATCTCTTTACTACTGTTAAAGCATATAAGTTGACTTTTAATACAGATGCTGGGGTTCTGTATAGCATACTGCACCGCTCTTTGCTAAACACTATTATTCACCTAGTATCAGCTTTTTGGCTGTTTAACAATATTTTTGCTAATCGCAAGGCTGGTAATTGCCCCCATAAATACTAAAATAGTTCCAATCCATGCATTGGCTCCAGGAACATGTCCCCAGAATACCCAGTCTAGAATACCTCCAAAAACAACCCCGAGATAAAGCAAAGGAGTCACAGCTCTAGCTGGAGCATATTTAAGGGCACTTAAGAAACAACCTTGGTAAATAGTTGATACAAGACCAATTAAAATCAATAATTTTAGTTCGTTAGTGGTTGGTGTGTGCCAATTAAAAGGTAATAATAAGCCTAACAGGGTGGTTGCAAATAAAAAGTAATAAAACAAAGTAACATAGGCGGGGTCATGATGATTTAGTCTTCTAGTTATTACGATAACAGCAGCTGCAATCATCGCGCCAAATAAGCCAACTAAAGAGTACCATTGGAATACTTCCGCGCCCGGCTGTAGAACAAAAATCACGCCAACAAAGCCGAGTAGTAGGCCAGGAATAAGTCCATAAACAAAGGGAATTCCTAAGAAAATTGTCACTATGAAAGGCACATACATTGGTTTTGTAATATTTAGTAGCAGTGCATCAACAAGAGGGATGTGGCGAATTGCTATAAAGTAAGATCCAAAGCCAATAACACCTAATATGCTTCTCAGAAGGTGCATATGAATTTTGTTTGATTTAAAAGATTTGAATCTAAAATTTTTGCCTTTTAAGCTTATGACATATCCCAAGATAATAAGTAATCCAATCCCAAATCTAAAAAATAAAATCATAATATTAGGTAACTCATGACCTATAGATTTAACGCAACTGGCTTGTAGTGCATTTAGAAATGCCGCAATTATTGCAAATAGTGAGGCTGTTAGCATGTTTTGTCTAGGCATGGATACATTGATTTAAAAGTAATAATTATGGTGCGCAGTTTATCATATATTTGTTCAAAAAACAACCAAGAGCATCGCTTTGTGTATAAATTGTTTAGCATTTCTGCTTGAAAAATGGTAGAGTTGCGGCGTTGGGGATTGCTATCCTCACACTCGGATATACATTTAAGGGGGGAGCATGAAGCATATAATCGTGAAATTCTTCATTTATTTTATTCATTTATTAGCACTATCTGGCATTATTTTTTGTAATTTTGATGGTTGGTCTGATATTGGTTTATTTTTAATTTCTTACATAATCATAGGGTTTGGCGTAACGGTTGCTTATCATCGTTATTTTGCTCACCACAGTTTTCGGACTAATCGTTTATTTCAATTCATAATGGCATTTTGGGGTTGCATGAGCCTACAAGGTGGTCCGCTTTTTTGGACTGCGGCTCATAGACATCATCACAAGCATTCAGATGAAGTTGATGATATTCATTCAGCGCGTCATCGCGGCTTTTGGCATGCGCATATGGGTTGGTTGTGTGATAAAGAAGTTTATAAACATATTGATTATAGATATGTGAAAGATCTTATGAAGCTTCCTGAAATTGTACTTTTAGATAATGTTCATTTATTACCGCCGGCTTTATATATCGCAATTTTAATGACAATTGGCTTTGTCAGCGATGGGTTCAATGCTGTTGGATGGGGGCATGCGGCTCAATTGGTAACTTGGGGTTTCTTGGTGCCAGTTGTATTTACTTGGCATATTACATGGTCAATAAACTCAGTTACCCATTTTTGGGGTCCAAAGAGATTTAACACCAAAGATGATAGTCGAAACGTTTGGTGGTTAGGTCTTCTTGCTTTAGGTGAAGGATGGCATAATAATCATCATAGATATCAAATTTCTGTACGCCACGGTTTTTATTGGTATGAAATTGATTTTTCTTACTATGTGATTTTGTTGTTTAAATGTCTTGGTTTAGCCCATCGTTTGCAATACGCTCCTCAAAAGTTATTGAAGCAACAAAAAATTGCTAAGCTTGAAAGGCTTTTAGAAAAGCTTAAAGAAGAAACAACAGGGAAAAAATCGCGTATGCAGACTACCTCACAGTAGGTTGCTTTAAACAGGGAAGGTTTTTAGCTATGTGGTTAAAGAGAATAAAATTAGCTGGCTTCAAGTCATTTGTGGGGCCAGTTAGACTTCCGTTTCATCCAAAGTGTTCAGTGGTCGTTGGTCCAAATGGCTGCGGTAAGTCAAATGTCGTTGATGCTATCCGTTGGGTGATTGGTGAAAATTCTACCAAGATGCTTCGTGCGGGTAGTTCTATGAGCGATGTTATATTCAATGGATCGAGTAATAGAAAACCCCTTGGTCAGGCTTCTGTCGAATTAATTTTCCATAATGCTGATGGCCAGCTTGGTGGCCAATATGCAAATTTTTCTGAAATTGCGGTTAAACGAAGTGTCGATCGCGATGGTCAATCAATATATTACATAAACGGTTCTCGCGTCAGACGAAAAGATATAATTGATATTTTCCTTGGAACTGGCCTTGGTCCAAGAAGTTACGCTGTAATTGAGCAAGGTATGGTTACTAGGCTTATTCAGGCAAAGCCAGAAGAGTTGCGCTCCCATCTAGAAGAAGTTGCAGGTATTTCTAAATACAAAGAAAAGCGGAAAGAAACCATTAGGCGCCTAGACTCAACCCGAGAGAATTTAGAGCGCGTTGGTGATTTGCAGAAAGAAATCTCAGAGCAGTCTAAAAAACTTCAGCGTCAAGCAAGTGTGGCCAATCGTTATCGTGAGTTTATGGAGAAGAGAAGGCTGCTCGAAGCCGAGCTTGGTGCAGCACATTGGTTTCAACTTAATGAAAATATTAAGCAGCATAGTAAGCAGGAAGAAAAAATAAATAAAGAGCTAAAGCAACAGCTTGAGCAAAGGGACGAGTTAAATAAGTCACTACAAAAAAATCAAAATCAGATTGACAGTGTTTATCCTCAAATTGAATTCCTACGTAAAAAAGATAGTGACTTTGCGGGCGAAATCGCAAGAATTGAACAAAAGATTGAAGGTTTAAAAAAGCAAAATGAGCAATTAGTTTTGCAGTGGCAAGAATATGAAAAAGCTAAAGCTGATCTTGAGATTGAGAAACAAAGTGATAAAGATGCTCGTGTGGCTCTTAATCAATCTATTGAGTTATTAAAAGATCAGTCTATTGGCGCTAAAGAAAAGCTTGAAATTGCGACTAAAAAATTTCAAGAACATGAATATAAAGTTAAAGAGCTACGAAAAACATACAATCTTCATCGAGATTCTATGCTCGAAGAAAAGCAACGATCGCGCATTGCTGAGACACAAATTTCTCATATAAAAGACCGAATTGAAGAAACTAAAAAACAAATTACTCAGCTTGAAGGTCATGATTATATTGATCAGCAAGCTGTGATTATTGAAGATTTAGAAAAAATTAGATCCGAATTAGCAAGTAAAGAAGCAGAATTTTTAGATTTGCAAACAAGCAGAGATCACCTTAAAGGATCCTTGAAACAACTGCACGAACAAAAAGAGAAGTTGGATCAAGATATTCATGATATGAATTCTGAAATTCATCTTATGAAAGGGCAGAAGTCGTCACTTCAAACTCTTCAAGAGCAAGCATTGAAGCCGAAAAATCACGGTATTGAAAAATGGCTGCAACAGTCTAATCTAGATAAGGCAGAGAGGTTAGGTCAGAAGTTGGATGTTAATCCAAAGTGGCAGCGGGCAGTTGAAATAGTGTTAGCAGGAGCTATGCAGGCTATTTGCGTTAAAAGCGTTGATGATTTTGCTAATAAATATAATGAGATACCTGATGGTGAGCTTTATTTAGTTGAGTCATTTAGTAAGGAAGAGTCTGCTCCTGGAACCTTATTAGCAGAAGTCAAAAATTCAGAAAATTGGGCTGCAAGTCTGCTTAGTCAGGTGTTAGTTGCGGATAGCAAAAGAGAAGCTTTATCTATGAGAGATAAGCTTAAGGGCTGGCAGTCAGTCATAACTCCTGAAGGATTGTGGTTAGGTGTAAATTGGCTTTATACCAAGAAAAAACTTAAAGCAAAGCAGGAAGATAGTTTTTTAGCGCGACAAGAACATCTAAAAGAATTATCAAAAGCTCTTAAGGCAAAAGAAAATGAGCTTGCAAAAAAGTTAGAGAACAAGAACGATTTGCTAAATAAATTGTGTGAGCTTGAGTCTCATGTTCATGATTTTGATAAAAATTATCATACTTCAATGAATGAAGTTAATCGCTTAAAAACTAACTTAGAGGTTAAAGCAGAGAAGTTAAAGTATGCTAAGCATCAACAACAAGTTATTGATAAAGAAGCAGACCAAGCAAAGATTTATCTGCAAACTTTAACGTCTAAATTAAAAGATGCTGAAAATTCATTTCAATCATTCTCAACTTTTGAGTCAGATAAGGAAAAAACTGATGAGAATATGCGAGTTGAGTTATCTAAAGCACAAAATAAATTAAATCAACTCAGGGAAGATGCGTCATTTTGTAAAGTCCAGCATGATGATATATCAAGGCAGCTAATTTCGCAGCACGATAAACTAAGTTTTTTGGATAAGGCTAATGAGAGAAGCGCTCAACAAGCTAAAAGGCTTGAAGATAAAAAGGAAGATTTAGAAAAGCTCTCCTCGGAAACGACGGGAGTAGAGAAATGGCAAGCACAGCTTGAAGAAAGAAAAGTTGAGCGTCAAAATGGGTTGGTTACGCTTGCAGAGCAATCAAAGACTCTTCAGGAATGTGAAGAAAGGCGCCGAGAATATCAAGCTAAGTTAGAGCAGGTATTAGAGTCGATTGAAACTTATCGAGATGCCCATGAAGAAATTAAAATTGCACAACAGGCTAGGATTACACTGCGCAAACAATATGAAGAGAAAATTGCTGAAAGTGCCTATAATTTAGATGATTTGTTGAGTGTAGAGCCCTGTGCCGAAAAAATAGATCCAGAAAAAAAAGAACAAGAACTTATTGCAATTAAAGAAAAGCTTTCTCGGTTTGGTGCTGTTAATCTTGCAGCTTCTGAAGAATATAAAGAGGTTAAGCAAAGGGCTGAATATTTAGAAACTCAGGCCAATGACTTAACTGAGGCTTTAGAAACACTAGAGAAAGCTATAGCGAAGATTGATCAAGAGACAAGGCATACATTTAAGGAAACTATGGATCAGGTTAATGAAACATTTAAGGGGTTATTTCCAGAGATTTTTGGGGGTGGGCAAGCTTATTTGCGACTTAATGATAGTGACTTATTAAAGGCTGGAGTTGAGATCCACGCGCAGCCTCCAGGAAAGAAAAATGCCTCTGTGCATTTATTGTCTGGGGGTGAGAAGGCATTAACTGCGATTGCTTTGGTTTTTTCCTTGTTTCAGCTGAATCCAGCGCCTTTTTGTGTTCTAGATGAGGTTGATGCGCCACTTGACGATCAAAATGTTAAAAGGTTTGCTGATCTCATTAAAAGGATGTCAGAGACTATGCAATTTATTATAATCACACACAACCAACACACAATGACAATTGGTGAAACATTGACAGGTGTTACTATGCATGAGCCTGGCTCTTCTAGAGTTGTTGCCGTTGATATGCAGCAGGCTCTCAACTACGTTGAGGACGAAGTCACTGTGTAGTTTGGAGCGCCCTGATATGGACAACTTTCTGCAAAAAACGCTTCAAAAATGCTCATGTATGAGAAACTACACTCCGCTTTTTTCAGCAATTTTTTGCAGAAATTTATCGCATCTCAGAACGTTCACTATCTGGGTTGTATGTGACTTTGTGTCGCCAATAGTTCCTATTGTCATCCTGCGACTTGATCGCAGGATCCATTTAGGATTGAAAGAGGTGAGTTAAGTATTTGAAGTGAAGATTGAAAAGAGATTTAAATGGAAGAATTAAAAAGAATTGAAGAAATAAAAAAAGCTCTAAATGACCATAATTATAGGTATTATGTATTAGAAAGCCCGGTGATTTCAGATGCAGAATACGATAAGTTGTTACGTGAACTGCAAGCTATTGAATCAGCTAATCCTGAGCTAATTACACCAGACTCTCCGACTCAAAGAGTTGGTGCCAATCCATCTTCTGGTTTTTCTGAGGTTAAGCATACTGTGCCCATGTTGTCTTTGCAAAATGCATTTGATGACCAAGAAGTTAGAGCCTTCGATAAGCGTGTTCGGGAGCGTTTAGATGTAGATAAGGTAATATATGCAAGTGAACCAAAGCTTGATGGTGTTTCAGTTAGCCTGCTTTATGAAAATGGTTTTTTGATCAGAGGTGCCACTCGTGGTGATGGGGCAACTGGTGAGGATATAACCCAAAATGTTAAAACTATATCTATGATCCCGCTAAAACTCCAAGGCAATGATTTCCCTCCGCGCTTAGAAGTTCGTGGTGAAGTTTATATGCCACTCAAAGGTTTTTTTGAATATAACAAAGAAGCGTCGCGTCGAGGAGAAAAAGTTTTCGTTAATCCGCGAAATGCAGCATCAGGCAGTTTACGTCAGCTTGACTCTAAAATTACAGCAAAACGCCCTCTTGAGATGTTTTGTTATTCGACAGCGGATGTTACTCCTGGGTATTTAAAAGGTTCCCATAGTGAAAGATTAGAGCAACTGAAATCATGGGGTTTTAGAGTTGTTGAGCACAGAGCAGTTGTTGAAGGTGCTCAAGGGTTGATTAATCACTACAATCAATTGGCTGAGATGCGCCCCGATTTGCCATATGAAATCGACGGTGTAGTTTACAAAGTTGATTCAATTGAATTGCAAGAAAAGTTGGGCTTTGTTTCTCGTGCACCTAGATGGGCAATTGCGCATAAGTTTCCAGCACAAGAAGAGTTGACCATTGTTGAAGACGTTGAATTCCAAGTCGGAAGGACAGGTGCCTTAACTCCAGTCGCAAGGCTTAAACCAGTTTTTGTGGGTGGTGTAACTGTAAGTAATGCAACTCTTCACAATATTGAGGAGACTCATCGTAAAGACGTGAGAATTGGTGATACTGTCATAGTTAGGCGTGCGGGTGATGTGATTCCAGAGGTTGTATCTTCAATTATAGAAAAGCGCATTCCAGGCGCAAAGCCTGTGGAACTTCCTAAAGAGTGTCCTGTTTGTGGTGCTGCGGTTGTCAAAGCTGAAAGCGAAGTCGTAGCTCGTTGTTCCGGCACGCTTTTTTGTCCTGCCCAAATTAAGGAAAAGATAAAACATTTTGTTTCTCGTAAGGCTATGGATATTGATGGCATGGGGGGTAAGATTGTTGAGCAATTAATGGTAGAAGGTTATATCAAAGAGATTCCAGATATATATTCTCTTGAGAAGTTGCAAATAGCAGGGATGGAAAGAATGGGATCTAAATCCGCAGCAAATCTAATTTCTGCGATTGAAAAAAGTAAGAAGACAACTTTAGAGAAATTTTTATATGCGTTGGGTATTCCGGAAGTTGGTGAGGCAACGGCTAGATCATTAGTTTCCCATTTCAAAACTCTGCAATCCATTATGGATGCTAGTGAAGATAAATTAATGGAAGTATCTGATGTTGGGCCAATAGTAGCTCGACATATAATAGGGTTTTTTACTCAACCTCATAATCATGACCTTGTAGAAAAGCTTATTTCCTTCGGAATTTCATGGTCAGATAAGCCTGAAACTTCAGGCCCACAACCACTTTTGGGTAAAAAATGCGTTGTTACCGGAACTTTGGGTATAATGAGTAGAGATGAAGTTAAAAAGAGGCTTGCTGATTTGGGAGCTCAGGTTACTGGAAGTGTGTCTAAAAAGACAGATTTTGTAGTAGTCGGAGATTCGCCTGGCTCAAAATATGAGAAGGCTGTAAAGCTAGGGGTTAAGATTTATGATGAAGCGGGTCTGATAGAGTTATTAGAAAAGGTTTAATTTTTTGAATATTGAAAATTTATATAAGAAACGCAGAGTTTTTATGTGGGCTCTGTATGATTGGGCAACTTCGGCATTTGCCACATTAATTACAACTTTTATTTTCGCAGCTTATTTTACCGGCAAAATTGCTCTGGATCCTGTTATGGGAACTTCAGAATGGGGGTATGCCGAGGCTGTTGCTGGTATTTTTATTGCAATTTTCAGCCCAATTTTTGGTGCGATTGCTGATTATAGTGGCCACAGAAGGCGTTGGTTGAGCTTTTTTACTTGGATGTGTGTTGTAAGCTCTGCAATGCTTTGGTTTGCATATCCTGATTCTGGCTCAGTAATGTGGGCTTTAATTTGGGTAGTAATTGGTACTATTGGCTTAGAAGTTGGTACTGTTTTTTATAATGCTATGCTCCCTCACATTGCTCGTCCTGATTATGTTGGCAGAATTTCAGGCTGGGCTTGGGGCTTCGGATATTTTGGTGGTCTATTAAGCTTAATTATTGCTTTATTTGGTTTTGTTAAGCATCCCCCTGGTTTTTTAGATACAGTTACTATGGAGCATGTAAGAATGGTAGGGCCATTCACTGCTCTTTGGTTAGCAATTTTCTCCTTTCCTTTATTGGTTATGTCAAAACAGAAAGACAGTATGAATTACCCTTGGCGCAGAGCTGTAACATCAGGTTTATGTGATTTAAAAAATACTTTAAAAGCCTTGCCTAAGCATAAGCAAATACTAAACTTCTTACTTGCAAGATTATTTTATATTGATGGCTTGAATACCGTTTTTGCCTTTGGTGGTATTTATGCTGGTGGTACTTTTCATATGACTATGAGTCAAATTATTGAGTTTGGTATTGCGATGAATGTTTCAGCTGGGATTGGCGCCTTTATTTTCGCATGGGTAGATGATTGGTGGGGTTCTAAGCAAACAATTGAGTTAAGCCTTGTTGCTGTTACCGTGTTAGGTTTAGCTGTTGTTTTGGCTAAAACTGTAACTATATTTATTGCTGTGGCTTTAGTAATAGGATTATTTTTTGGGCCGATGCAGTCCGCAAGTAGGTCTCTTATGACCAAACTTGCTCCTAAAGAAAAGTCTAATGAGTTTTTTGGTCTTTACGCTTTGTCGGGGAAGGTAACAGCTTTTATGGGGCCAGCTCTTTTAGCAATGGTAACTGATTGGGCTGATAGCCAAAGAATGGGCGTGGCATCGGTGCTTATTTTCTTTGTTATTGGTGGTTTAATTTTAATGAGAGTTGACCCTATAGTTAAGCATAAATAGCAGTGGTTGCTTAATTTAATCTGTTGTTGTTAAAGTAAAATTGTCTAAACTGGTGTAATTTGACAACTAAAACCCAAAACTCTTCCCTACACTCTGTAAGCTACGATTTTTTAATTTTATGAGCTTTAGTTTTTGCTAGAAGCCTGTCATTCAACACTCGTTGCGGGATCCGGTGAGAGATTCTTCCAGACCCCACAACAAGTGCAGGGTGACATGATATTAGCTAAAGTAGCATGGTATTAGTTAATTTTAAAAATATTTTTTAACTCAATTTGTTAGTGTTAAGATTTTCATACCCTACAGAGTTTACTGCATAAGTTATTTTATTTCTTAATATTCAGTTAAGTTTTGTAATTTAGTATTATTGTGTAGTATCGTTCTTAGTCAGCATTTTTTGATAACTTCCTCAAGGATTTGGATTTAATTAATTTCAGGGAAAGTGTAAGAAGAGAGAGTAGTCCAAATGAGTGATAGTGATAATCAAAATTTTATGAGTCCCGACAACAAAAATTCTGAAGGAGTCGCTTCATCAACCACGCTAACATCAAATAAAGAATCAAAGAGATCGAGATCAGCTGCAGCAATTGGAGCTATTAGGGATTCTTTTGGTAGGTTTAATGAGTACGTAAATGAAGAGGCTGGTTTTGGCCTGAAAAAATTTGTCGCTTCTGTAGGAAATGCAGGTAAAGGATATTTAGATGGGGCAATATATGGCTTTAGTGATAGGTATGAGGCCTCTTCTTTAGAAATTACAGGAGAAGAAAGGCTTGCCGGTGAAACTCATAATTTATTCAAAGGTTTGGGAGTAGGCTTAACTCACCCTCTTGGCGCCTTTAGCCGTGGTTGTTTTGCCGGAGTTTTACCTAACTCTAAAATAGATGGTTCTGGGCTTTCTTACTTTAAAAGCTCAAAATATAACAAACTAACAAAGTTTTATGGCTTTGGTTCATTTGCTACAGGGTTTGGAATATCTTTTGTAACTTCAGCATTAGCTCAAACAGTTTACGGTGGGTTTGCTGGAGTTTTTTTAGGTGCTCGTGACGGACTGCTCTATCACAAAAAATCAAAAACTTTAAGTTCAATAAAGAAAGCCCATAAGGAAGCAGCTTATTTTATGGGTGCCCCAATATTTCTTGGTTCGGTTGTTCCATCTATGGTTACTTTTGTTCCAAGAGCATTAGGAGAAATTGCCGCAGGTTTATTTGTGGGTAGTGTTCAAGGGGTTATTGATGGTGTATCAAGAGTAATTGCTCCAGACCTAAAAGGATTTGAATTTGAAGAAAATAATAAATCTACATGGCCTATTTACTATAAAGCTAAAAAAATTGGTGCGGTGACGCCTAGATGGGCGGGCTACAGTGCTGGGGGGTTTGTTGCCGGGCTTTTTGACGGTGCTGCTAACTTAGGAACTGCTTTTAATGGTAATAATCAGAGTCTAGCCTATAGCATATTTGCTGGTAGTAATTACTATATGGGTTACGGTATAGGCTCTATGTTTTACGGTTTAAGTAAATTAGCTGAGGCTATACTTAAAAAATTAAAAGATGGCAGAGAAGCTTTATATTTTGGTTTAAAATATGGCTTAAAAGGTAATAATAACGAGTATACGCCAAATTCAGTACACAAAAAGTTAATGTTTGCGCTAGGTGTTGGTTTAACACATGGTTATCGAGCAGCTTTTGATGGTCTTCGTGCGTTTTTAAAGTGGGACAATTTAACTCCTAAAGATGTAGTCTCATATTTTCATAATGATAAATTTAATAAGCCCACTAAATTTTATGGGATAGCAGCATTTATATCTACATTGCCAATAAGTGCAACCTTAAGAGCTGTAGCTGAAACTGTAACTGGTCTTTATCGTGCTGTAGTGGGGTCAATTTTAACAGGAGCTGGTTTGTTTGAAAGTATTAATGCCGCTACTTTTGGTGTTCGTTGGGATACATTCAAATCAATCGTTGACTATTCATTTACTAAAGGACGTTATATTGAGGGTGTATTAACTGCCTCCTTAGGCTTTTTACCATTTTTAACATCAAGTTTACTTAAAGGGTTTATTGATAATCCATTGAAATGTATAAAAGAAGCATTCCATTGGGGTGTTGTAATACCTTTTGAATTTTCTGCTGTATTGTTTATTGGTCTACCAATAGCAAGTGGTTTTAAATCAATGTCTGCAGTTAACCGACTATTAGGAAATGGTCTTCTAGGGCTTATTGGTGGTGCGGCAACTGGGCTTGGGTTGCTTCTTACTATGCCAGTTACAGCTCCTCTTAATACTTTGGGGTGGATTATTTATGGTATGGTTAGGAAAGATCCTGAGCTTGCAGATGGTGCTGATCAAACTGAAGACAAGGCAATTAGTACTTGTCTAAGTGCTGCATGGAAAAAAGCAAGAGGTGGTGAAAGCCTTAAAAATGGTAAAGTCAGCAGTCTGCACTTTATTACACGGTTTGCCGTAGCTAAAGATGAAGAGATAGTACGTAAAGCCATTGCTGCACATAATTCAGGTGAAATAGAAAAGACTATTAGTTTTGATTCTAATGTTAAAGGTGTGACGCCTCTTGGTGAAGTTGATAATGTTGCACTTTATTGGGATAGCAATATGGATAAACTTTTTGCTGTTTCATCTCAATGTCAAAATAATCAGGCAAGCACTACCAGCAATGAAGAAACTCCTTTGTTGAGAAAAATAACTAAACCTAAATATAATAGCTACATAGATGTTGCACCTTGCTGTAACATCCCTGTAGCTAATAATTAGTTAAACTAAACATTTCTCTGAAACTCATAGCGAGGTAATGCTTTAAAATAGTTGCTTAATTTAGCCCTGGTTTCGAGTTTTATTCGCAGAAAATCAATTGCTTATAAGTATAACGTTTGGTTATCCCATACCCCGAATCTATCATCCTGTAACTCGAATCTGTCATCCCGCGGCTTGACCGCGGGATCCATGAATCTAGATTCCGCGATCAAGTCGCAAAAGGACAGTGTTTTCATTTCTTTACTATTGTTAAAGCATTACCTGATTTTTTTATTCACAAGTGAATACATAAAAATTTTTCATAAGCTGCCATGTCATTTCCTTACTATCATCCTAAAAATAAAGGCAGATTATATACATGATTTAACTAAATTAAAGCATAACCTTCTAAAATTGTGAAATTAATTAAATCTGCTAATGACTAAGTTTTTGACTAGCGCATTGTAATTAACCATAAATAAATGTATAATAATTGCTCATTAAGATCATGGTGCCTTATAAATGAAAGAAATTTTTTCCCGCAATTCCCATGGAAATACCTACTACCAACCAAGATCACTTAAAAGCAGAGTATTAAGTCTTGTTAGATCTAAGCAATGGTTAGATGGTAATAATTTAGAACATTGCAAAGAGCAGCTTTTGTCTGAGTTTCCTCGCAAATATAAAACCATTGGGAATGCAATAAAATATGCATTTATGAGCCTAATAGAGAAAAGAAATGACGAAATAATAAAAAAACTATCTGAGATTTGGCTTAAATACAACAAAACTATCCAAAGAGAAAATGATTTCCATATTAGCGCATCTAATATACTGCATAGAGCAGCAAAAAACTATTTTAAACTTAGCCATAAAGATTATTTGCATGATTTTACTAATACTATTTTATTGCAGATATATGAAACAAAAGCTGATTCTTTTAATTCTCAAGATATTGCCAATAGCCTCTGGGCTTTGGCTAAGCTTAAAGAGCATGGAGTTTATATTGCTGCTAATACTCTGCAAAACTCTGTTGCAAGACTATTAGAAAGAGCTCAAGCAAAAGCTGATTCTTTTAATTCTCAAGATATTGCCAATAGCCTCTGGGCTTTGGCTAAGCTTAAAGAGCATGGAGTTTATATTGCTGCTAATACTCTGCAAAACTCTGTTGCAAGCCTATTAGCAAGAGCTCAAGCAAAAGCTGATTCT
>JAUIAT010000026.1 GCA_030425295.1 Gammaproteobacteria bacterium | reverse complement strand
AACCCAAAAAATTCAATCTTTCCACTGATAAAAAAACAAAGCACCAACTTCCCTATCCCAGATTTTGCCAAGCACGAAGATGAAGCATGGGATGTCTCACACCTCGATGTTGAAATCGGCCCCATCACTAAAACAGGTAACAAAACCGTCGATGAATTCAATCAACTGTTCCTCGACATCTTCAACCTCGCCACCGGAAACATGTTACAAAACGGCAACATCCTCAGCTGGAACGTCTGGTTCACCGCCCCTGACCTGGTGGACAAAGAAGAATGGCGCAACCACGCCGAATACTGGCGCGACTCCATCGACGCCGGACACGGCAGCCCCGACGGCCCCGGCACGACCGCCAAATACTTCGACGGCACCCCGTTCAACGCTTGGAACAGCTTGCTAAAAAGCGAAGAACAAAAAGCCATTAAAGGTTTAGAAAGTTGGGCAGAAACCAAAGCCGAAACCGCCATACAAACCCGAGCCCAAGCCGAAGAAGCGATGATTAAGCACTTTATTGACAAGCATGGTTTGTGATGAGTAGTTATTACTTTTAACTGACCTTTGCCTGATACAAAATTATGACTAAAAAAATACAAAATATTGACGGAAAGCTTGCTTATCTAAAACCACGAAGTAATAAGTGGGACTCATTATGTGAGGACTCATTTTTAGCCCTAATCTCAGAGCCAAAAGCAAGGCCTTTAAATGAAGAGGAAAAAAGCAAGCTAGAGCAAAATAAGCAGCATATAAACGATGTTTTACTAAAGTCACTGCAATTACCTAATTTGTCATTTTTTGCAGGTAGTGGAACTTCTCTTGCAGAAGTCAATGGGCCTAGCATGTGGGATCTATGGCAAAAATCAATGTTGAAATCTCCAAATGCAGATAAAGCAGAAGATGATTTTGGTAAGCTTACAACGGAAGCGTCAGCGATATTAGAAAAAGTAAAATATACAGAGTTAGAACACCCTAATATTGAACATTTCTTGTCACAATGTGATGCCTATCTTTTATTTAATGAGGATAAAGAAGTTGATAGCTTCTTGAATCAAGTTAAAAAAACCATATTGCATGAATGCTCATCATTTATAGATATAGAACAAAGTGATATATCTTGCTACCAAAGCCTTTTGCAAAAATTAGCAAGAAGAAGAGTGCGTGACCCGAGACTAAAGGTTTTTACTACAAACTATGATATGTGTTTTGAAACTGCCGCGTCAGATTTAGGGATGATGATAGTTGACGGGCTTTCTTACACTCGAAAACGAAAATTTGATGGTAAATATTTTAACTATGATGTTGTTCGAAGGGAAAGTGATAACCATGAGTTTGTGGAAGGTATAATACAGCTTTACAAACTTCATGGTTCTGTTAGCTGGGAAAGAAAGGGAAGTAGTGTATATGAAACAAGTGCACCATCTCCTGAAAATGCGGTATTAATTTATCCTGCGAAAGGAAAGTACCAACAAGCTTTCATTCAGCCTCACCTTGAACTTCTATCAAGGTTCTTAGAGTCTTTAAGACAACCAAATTCGTGTTTAATTATTGCAGGATTTGGTTTCAATGATGATCATCTATCTGAACCCATAATATCGTCTATTAAATCCAACCCAAGCCTAAAAATAATTATTGCCGACTATAAAGCAGCCTCTAATATCAATAATCCAACTAAAGAAACCAGTCCTTACTGGAAAGAGCTATCTGAATTAGCTTCTCAAGGTTCTGATATACATTTTATCAATGGTAGCTTTTCAGAATTTGTATCAATTATTCCTCACTTAAGAGCCCTGACTCCTGCTGATCAGTTAGCTAAAGCTGTTAAGGCTGCTGGAAGGTAAGATGGACTTAAATTTATTATTTACGGAAAACGGAATTCTAAGAAATCGACTTAAAGTAGGTGTTGTTTCGTCAGTATCAGCACAAGGCATTAAAATCAATCTAGCTCATTCCGGTGATGTGAGTGGTAGTTATGTTGATGGAAGTAGGTACGGGCGAGGGGAAGTGGGTGAACTTCTTTTAATTGAAGGGCAACAATCGGTTTTACTTGGCCGCTTAACTGAAGTGAGACTACCTGATAGAGATCGAACAGAATTGTCTCAAGATTTTGAAGGGTCTACCAAACTTGATGCTATTGGATTCGTACAGTTATTGGGTTCAATTAATATTGAACAGTTAAAAATTCAGGCAGGTATTATTTCTTACCCTAGGCTTGGGGATCGGGTATTTTCAGCTCCGGCTGAATTAATATCCGCCTTGCCTGAGCTTATGATAAGCGGTGTAACAGATTCAGGAAGCACTAAAGTAACACTGGAGATTGGTGAGGCTACCGGCGAGACTGGAAGCAAAATACGTGTACCCCCCGAAAAACTCTTTGGGCGCCATTGCGCTATCTTAGGATCTACTGGTGGAGGAAAAAGCTGGACTACGGCAAAAATAATTGAAGAATGTGCAAAACATAAAAATTCTAAGATTATTGTTATTGATGCGACTAGTGAATATCGAACGCTGAATAGCACATACACATCCCACTTCCATATCAGCTCACCTCTTCATTTACATAAGGAGTCTACAGAGTTTTGCATACCTTCTACTGATTTTGTTGAATCCGACTTTATTGCTATGTTTGACCCTGCAGGAAAAGTACAAGGACCAAAATTAAGGGAGGCAATTAAGAGCTTACGCTTAGTTAAGCTCAACCCTGATTTATTTCCAGATGGATATATAAAGAAGATTGATCAATCTAAAGAGAATTATCGAGAGGCTTTGCGTAGAAATAACAATGCCAAGTTGGTTGATAATCCAGCGCAACCATTTGATATTGAAATGCTAAACAAGCAAATTCATCAAGAGTGTTGCTATCCAGAGGATTATAAGAAAACAGGAAAGAATTGGGGGGGAGAAGATGGAAGTGTTGCCTTCTGTTCTTCACTTTTTACCAGGGTTTTGGCGGTTACTCACTCAGAGTCACTTAAGTCTGTATTCAATCCAGAAGCCAATACTGAAAGTTTAGGGAAGATACTAGATACTTTTTTAAAAGGGGACAAAAAAGTATTAAGACTGTGTTTAAGTGATGTTAGTTATCAGTTTTACGCAAGAGAAATGTTAGCCAATGTAATAGGGAGAAAACTACTAACGCTTGCACGGAATGAGCTGTTCAGAAGAATGCCTGTATTAACCATAGTTGATGAGGCGCATAACTTTCTAGGAAAAAGAGTTGGTGCAGAA
>JAUIAT010000003.1 GCA_030425295.1 Gammaproteobacteria bacterium | reverse complement strand
ACACCTCATACTAAGTTTGAAGCTGAAGTGTATGTATTGTCTAAAGATGAAGGTGGTCGTCATACTCCATTCTTTAAAGGTTACCGTCCTCAGTTCTATTTCAGAACAACTGACGTGACTGGTGCGTGTGAGTTGCCTGAAGGTGTTGAAATGGTAATGCCAGGTGACAACGTGAAGATGGTTGTAACATTGATTGACCCAATTGCGATGGACGAAGGCTTGCGCTTCGCGATTCGTGAGGGTGGCCGCACAGTTGGTGCTGGTGTTGTAAGTAAGATTGTTGAGTAAGAATTATGGCGACAGCAGTATCAAAAAATCAGTTAATTAGAATTCGCTTAAAGTCTTTTGATCATGACTTGATTGATAAGTCTACGAGTGAAATTGTTGAAACAGTTAAGAGAACTGGTGCTCACATTAGTGGGCCCATTCCTCTACCTACTAAGAAAGAAAGGTTTACCGTACTAATTTCTCCACACGTAAATAAAGATGCGCGTGATCAGTACGAGTTACGAACCCATCGCAGAGTAGTAGATATTAAGCATCCAACTGAAAAAACGGTTGATGCATTAATGAAGCTAGATCTTGCTGCTGGTGTTGATGTAACTATTAGCCTTTATGACGAGAAGTAAAAGGGTATTGATATGGCGCTAGGTCTTGTTGGTAAAAAATTAGGTATGTCACGTATTTTCACTGAAGCTGGTGAATCAATTCCTGTTACTGTTGTATTAGTTGAGGAAAACCGTGTTTCTCAAGTTAAGTCAGATAAGGAAGGTTACAATGCTGTGCAGGTTGCAGCTGGTAGCCAGCATCCAGCTCGCTTAAGTAAGGCAGAGGCTGGGCACTTAGCTAAGGCTGGAGTTGAGGCTTCTAGTAAACTATGTGAATTCAGAGTTGAAGGTGAGCAGTCTGACATTGAGCCGGGTAAGGCTTTGTCTGTAGATATATTCAGTGAAGGTCAATTTGTTGACGTTACTGGTGTGTCAATAGGTAAAGGGTTTGCTGGTGCAATTAAGAGACATAATTTTGGCCGTCATCCAATGAGTCATGGTGCCTCAAAAGTGCATCGTGCTCCAGGTTCTATTGGTATGTGCCAAACTCCAGGTCGCGTATTCAAAGGCAAAAAAATGCCTGGACATTATGGTAACGTGCAGAAAACTATCCAGAACCTTTCTGTTGTTAAGGTTGATGGGGATCGTAATCTTCTGTTGATTAAGGGTGCATGCCCTGGTTCTAAAGGTGGTTACCTAGTTATTAAGCCTGCTGTTAAGAAGAAAGGTGAGAACTAATGAAATTGAAAGTTAATAAGCTTAAAGGTAGCGGCGACGCTTCAATTGCAGTTAATGAAACGGTATTTGGTGCTGAGTTCAAAGAAGCTTTAGTTCATCAAGTTGTTACATCTTATCTTGCAGCCGCACGTTCTGGTTGCCAAAAGCAAAAGACACGTTCTGAAGTTTCTGGCGGTGGTAAAAAGCCTTGGAGACAGAAAGGTACTGGTAGAGCAAGATCTGGTACATCAAGCAGCCCTATTTGGACTGGTGGTGGTGTAACATTTGCGGCGGCTCCTCGTAGTTATAAGCAGAAAGTTAACAAAAAAATGTATCGCGGTGCTGTAAGAAGTATTCTTTCAAAACTTGTTGAAGAAGGTCTGTTGGTAGTTGTTGATAAGTTTGAAATGAAGCAACCTAAAACTAAAGACATGAAAGAGCTTCTTAAAAAACTTGATGCTGAAAAAGCGTTGATCGTTTGTGAAGAGGTGGATCAGAATCTATTCTTGTCTGCTCGTAACTTGGTTGGTGTTAATATGATCGATGTTCATTCTGTCGATCCATATAACTTAGTTAACAATGCCAAAGTTGTAATGACTGAAGGTGCTGTTAAAAAGATTGAGGAGATGTACGCATGAACATAGAAAGACAACATCAAGTTATTTTGGCGCCTCACTTGTCTGAAAAAGCTATGAATGCAGCTCAAAACAACCAATATGTTTTTAAGGTTGCTCGTGATGCAAGTAAAAAAGAGCTTAAGCATGCGATTGAGAAGCTTTTTAATGTGAGTGTTGAATGTATTCAAACCTCTAACATGAAGCCAAAAACTAAGCGCACTGGCAAAATTATGGGTACAAAAAAAGCTTGGAAAAAAGCTTATGTAACTCTTAAGGAAGGCAGTGAAATTGATCTTGGTACTGAGAAATAGTTTAAAGGGTAGTAACAATGGCAATTCGTAAACCAAAGCCAACATCTGCAGGAAGAAGATTTGTAGTTCAAATAACTAATCCTGATTTATATAAAGGTAGTCCTTATAAGCCTTTAGTTGAGAAAAAGACTAGAATTAGTGGTCGTAACAACAAAGGTGAAATAACTGTAAGAAGACGTGGCGGAGGTCATAAGAAGCACTACCGTATTATCGATTTTAAGCGTAATAAATTTGATATACCTGCTAAAGTTGAGCGTCTAGAGTATGATCCGAATAGAAGTGCTCATATTGCTTTATTAGTATATGCTGATGGTGAGCGTCGTTACATGATTGCTCCTGATGGTGTTAAAGCTGGTGATCAGGTTGTATCTGGCAACAGCACGCCTATTAAGGTAGGTAATGCTATGCCACTTAAAAATATTCCAGTGGGAACAATGGTTCATTGTGTTGAGCTTAAGCCCAAAAAAGGTGCTCAACTAGCAAGAAGTGCTGGTGCAGCGATGCAATATATGGCTCGTGAAGGTCAGTATGCGATCCTGAAGCAGGCTTCAGGTGAAATAAGAAAGGTATTGATTGAATGTCTTGCTACAATTGGGCGTGTTTCTAATACCCAGCATAACCTTCGTTCTCTAGGTAAAGCAGGTGCATCAAGATGGAGAGGTCGTCGCCCAACCGTTCGTGGTATTGCGATGAACCCTGTTGATCACCCTCACGGTGGTGGTGAAGGTTCAACTGCTGGTGGTAGACATCCTGTTTCTCCAACAGGTGTTCCAACTAAGGGTTACAGAACAAGAAGTAATAAGCGTACTCAGAAGTTTATTGTACGTAGACGTAAATCAAAGAAATAATGAGGTGATGCGTGGCTAGATCGCAGAAAAAAGGTGTATACGTTGAAGCTAACCTTCTAAAGAGGGTAAAAAAACTTAGTGAAAGCGGAAGTACAGGTAAGGTTGTAAGAACAGCCTCTAGAAGCTCAACTGTTGTACCTTCAATGGTTGGCCATACTATCGCTATTCATAATGGTAAAGAATTTGTTCCGGTTTATATCTCTGAGCAAATGGTTGGACATAAGCTTGGTGAGTTTTCAATGACTCGTACTTTCAAAGGCCATGCGGGTGACCGTAAAGGTAAGAAGGGGAAATAAGAAATGATTGAAGCTACTGCTATTTTAAAATTTGCCCGTGTTTCAACACGCAAGGTACGTTTGGTAGTTAACCAAATCAGAGGTAAGTCTGTTGCTCAAGCTTCGGAGTTTCTTGAATACAACAACAGAAGAACTTCTGCTGTAGTTAAGAAACTTTTAGATAGCGCAATTGCTAATGCTGAGAACAAAGGTGCAGACATTGATATGCTTGTTGTTAAAGAAACTTATGCAGATGAAGGGCCTAAAATTAAACGTTGGCGCCCAAGAGCACAGGGTAGAGCGACTCCTATCCATAAGCCAACATCGCATATATTTATTAAGCTCGAAGAAACTGAATAAGGGTAGAGGTTAAGAATGGGACAGAAAATACATCCAATTGGCTTCAGACTAGGCGTAGTTCATGACTGGGCGTCAAGATGGTATGCTGATAAAGCAAAATACCGTGAATTCCTTAACATGGATCTTAAAATCCGTGACTATATTGAGAAAAAACTCGCAAATACAGGAATTAGCTCAATAAGAATTGACCGCCCGGCAAAAAATGCTAAAATAACAATCCGTACAGCCAGAGCTGGTAAAATTATTGGCAGGCAAGGCGGCGGAATTGACGCGCTACGCGACGATATAAGTAAGATGGTTGGTATTCCTGTCCATGTAAATATCGAAGAGGTTCGTAAGCCAGAGCTTGATGCAAAACTAGTATCAGAAAATATTGCTCAGCAACTAGAGCGTCGTGTTATGTTTAGGCGTGCTATGAAACGCGCTATTAAGAATGCTTTGCGTGCTGGTGCTGAAGGAATTAGGGTTTGTGTATCTGGCCGTTTAGGCGGTGCTGAGATTGCCCGTACTGAATGGTATCGTGAGGGCAGAATTCCTTTACATACTATCCGTGCTGAGATTGACTACAATCATGCTATCGCACATACGACTTATGGTGTTATTGGCGTCAAAGTTTGGATCTTTAAAGGTGAGAAGATCAAACAGAAAGTTGAGAAAGAGCCGGTAGAAAGCCAGGGCGAAAGCCAATAATATTAGACGCTGGGGAAGAAAATGTTACAACCATCACAGACAAAATATCGCAAACAAATGAAAGGCCGCATTAGAGGTAATGCGACCCGTGGCGAGAAGGTAAGTTTCGGTGACTTCGCTATTCAAGCAGTGGGCAGAGGTCGAATTACTGCTCGTCAAATTGAGGCAGCTCGTCGTGCTATGACTAGGCACGTTAAGCGTGGTGCCAAAGTATGGATCCGCCTTTTTCCGGATAAACCTGTTAGTAAGAAGCCTCTCGAAGTAAGGCAAGGTAAAGGTAAAGGTAATGTTGAATATTATGTTGCTGTTGTTAAACCAGGCACAGTAATGTTCGAAATGGAAGGTGTTTCAGAAGAGTTAGCTCGCGAAGCAATGCGTCGTGCACAGGCTAAACTACCGATTAAGACAAACTTTATCGTTAAAAGAGGTTACCATGAAGACAGCTGAGTTGAGAAAAAAAACTGCCGAGCAGCTGCTTGAGGACTTAAAATCGCTTTTGAAAGAGCAATTTAGCTTGCGTATGCAGAAAAATACACAAGAAACTATTAAGCCTCATTTGTTTAAGAATGTTCGTAGAAGTATAGCAAAGATTAAAACCGTGTTGCATGAAAAAGCTCGCGAGGAAAGTGGTAATGAATAATACAGAAAAATTAACAAGATCCTTGGTTGGAACTGTTGTTAGTAACAAGATGGACAAAAGTGTTGTAGTTTCTGTTGAAAGACAGGTTAAACATAAACTTTATAAGAAATTTATTAAGTTAACTACAAAGATTTGTGCGCATGACAGCTCAAATGCTTGTCAGATTGGTGATCTTGTGAAAATCCAAGAATGTCGTCCTATTTCTAAGCGTAAGAAGTGGAGACTGAAGGAAATCATTAAGAAGGCGGTATAAGAGATGATTCAAGAGCAAACCAGACTAACTGTAGCTGACAACAGTGGTGCACGTGAAGTTATGTGTATACGTGTTCTAGGTCAATCTAGAAAAAAATATGCACATATTGGTGACATTATTAAAGTTACTGTAAAAGACGCGATTCCTAAAGGTCGTGTAAAAAAAGGTGAGGTTCTAGAAGCTGTTGTTGTTAGAACTAAGAAAGGCGTGCGTCGTAGCGATGGTACGAAAATTAAATTTGACAGAAATGCCGTAGTGTTGTTGAATAAGCAGCTTCAGCCAATTGGTACTCGTATTTTTGGCCCAGTTACACGCGAGCTAAGAAATAAACTTTTTATGAAGATTATTTCATTAGCAGTGGAAGTAATATAAGAGAGTAATACGATGGCAATGTGCAAATTTAAAAAAGAAGACGAAGTTATTGTAATTGCAGGTAAAGATAAGGGCAAAAGAGGCTCTGTCAGAACTGTATTAAGTAATGGCAAGATCATAGTAGATGGAATTAACGTTGCTAAGAAGCACGTTAAGCCTAATCATCAATCGGGTGAACAAGGCGGTATAGTAGATAAAGAAATGCCATTAGATATGTCTAATGTAAAGATCTTTAACCCTCAAACTGAGAAGGGTGATAGAGTTGGTTTTAAAATTCTTGAAGATGGTAAAAAGGTCAGATGTTTTAAGTCAAGTGGCGAAATAATCGACCAATAAATTAAAGGGTGTTAACGATGGCTGGTAATAAGCTAAAAGAGTTATACGATAATAAATTAAAATCTCAGATCCAGAAAGAAGCTGGCTTAGAGAATGTAATGGAAGTTCCAAAAGTTGAAAAAGTAGTGATCAACATGGGGCTTGGTGAAGCTATTGCTAATAAAGATATTATTACAAAAGCAGTTGAAGATATGACGCTTATTGCTGGTCAAAAGCCTGTTGTTACTAAGGCACGCAAATCCATTGCTGGTTTCAAGATCCGTGATGGCTGGCCAATTGGTTGTAAAGTAACTCTTCGCAAAAATAATATGTATGAATTTCTTGAGCGTTTGATAAAAGTTGCGCTACCACGTGTGCGTGATTTTAGAGGGTTGAGCCCTAAGTCATTCGACGGTCGTGGAAATTATACTCTTGGCGTTACTGAGCAGTTAATTTTTCCTGAAATTCAGTATGACAAGATTGATAAAATCAGAGGTATGGATATTACAATTGTTACTTCTGCTAAATCTGACGATACTGCAAGAGTTTTATTGAAAGCAATTGGCTTACCAATTCGAGATAGAGGTTAATATGGCAAAGGTATGTATGGTAGAGCGTGAGAAAAAACGCCTTAAAAAGTTTGTGAAGTCTATTTCACTCAGACTTAGTATCAAAAAACAAATCGCTAATCCTGAAACTCCAATGGATCAAAAAGTTAAATTGATTCATAAATTGGATGACAGAAGCAAAGATGAGAGCAAGGGACGTCAAAGAAACCGTTGTCAATCATGCGGCAGACCTAGAGGTTATATGCGTAAGTTTGGTTTATGTCGAATTTGCCTTAGAAACGCGATGATGAAAGGTCTAGTACCTGGACTTAAGAAAGCTAGTTGGTAAAGAGAGGCACACTTATTATGAGTATGAATGATCCTATAGCGGATATGTTAACAAGAATTAGAAACGCTCAAGCTGTATATAAGCGCGAAGTAGTTATGGACTCATCTAAAGCTAAGGCTGCAATCGCAGAAACGCTTAAGCAAGAGGGTTACATTTCTGATTTTGTAGTCACTACAGAAGGTGCTAAATCTGCTCTGAAGTTAGTTCTTAAGTATTTTGATGGCCAACCTGTTATAAGCAGAATTGAGCGAGTAAGTAAGCCAGGTATTAAAATTTATAGAAAAAAAGACGAGCTGCCTAAAATTGATAATGGTTTAGGTATTGCGATTGTTTCTACGTCCAAAGGGCTAATGAGCGATCACAAGGCGCGTCAATTAGGAATTGGTGGCAAGATCATCTGCTACGTAAGTTAGAGGCGAAGAGTAATGTCAAGACGTACTAAATATCCAATTAAAGTAGCTAGTAACGTTAACGTTGAAATTAGCGGTCAAAATGTAAAAGTTAAAGGTCCTCTAGGTCAATTAGAACGTAAGATGTCAAAAGGTGTCAGCGCTAAGCATGAAAATGAAGGCATTTTCGTGACTTTTGATAAAGAACAAGACCCTAACGGTATGTTTGCTGGTACAGAAAGAAGCCTTATCAATAATATGGTTGTTGGTGTAAGTGAAGGTTTTGTTAAAGAATTGCAAATGGTTGGCGTCGGGTATAGGTCTAAGGTTAGTGGAAAACTACTTGATATAAGTGCTGGTTTTTCACACCCAGTGAACTTTACTGCGCCTGAGGGCATCACTATAGAAACTCCAAGCCAAACTGATATCGTTATTAAAGGTATCGATAAGCAGTTGGTAGGTGAGGTTGCTGCAAAAATTCGTAGTATCCGCCCACCTGAGCCTTATAAAGGTAAAGGTATCCGCTATAAGAATGAAGTAATCTTGATGAAAGAGGGCAAGAAGAAGTAATGCGTAACAAATTTCAAAAACGTGAAAAACGTGCTGTAAGAGGTAGAAGTAAAATTAACCGCTCTCGTATATGTGTTGATCGTTCAATTAAGCACATGTCAGTTCAGTTGATTGGTCTTGATGGTACTGTTATTTGCAGCGCTTCTACTCGTGAATCGGCAATACAAGATCTTTGTAAGAAAAATAAGGTAAGCAACTTTGGTAACAAAGCTGCTGCAGGGGTAGTTGGCCAGATAATTGCTGAGCGTGCGCTAGAAAAAGGCGTTAAACAAGTAGCTTTCGATCGTGCTGGTTACAAATATCATGGTCGAGTTCAAGCGTTGGCTGATGCCGCTCGTGAAGCTGGACTAGAGTTTTAAAAGGGGTTTGTAAGCATGGTTGATAGAATCGACAACACAGTAGAAGGCTTTCAAGAAGAGCTTATTGCAGTACGACGTACTTCCAAAGTTGTTAAAGGTGGTAGAATTTTTCGTTTTTCAGCGCTAGTTGTAGTTGGTGACGGGAATGGTCGTGTTGGATTTGCAACAGGTAAGGCTCGTGAGGTTCCAGCAGCAATTCAAAAAGCTACTACTTTTGCTAGACAAAATATGAAGCGTGTTGATTTAAAGGGTAATACAATTCAGCATATTGTTAATGCTAAACATGGTGGATCTGAAATTGTAATGCGCCCTGCACCAGAAGGTACTGGTGTAATTGCTGGTTCAACTATGCGCGCTATTTTTAAAGTGCTTGGTATTGAAAATATTGTTACAAAGTGTATTGGTAGTACTACACCTCATAATGTTGCTCACGCAACTATTAAAGGTCTTCTAGCAATGCAAAATGCTGATAAAGTAGCTATGAAGCGCGGCAAATCAATAAGCGAAATTGAAGGGCAGGTAGGCGAATGAGCAAAAAGCAGTTAAAAGTTACTTTGACTAAAGGTTTTGCGCACAGATTAAAATCTCATAAAGAATGCGTAAAAGGCTTAGGTTTACGTCGTATTAACCATACTGTTGTGCGTGAAGATACTCCACAGATTCGTGGAATGATTAACAAAATTCAGTACATGGTACGAGTTGAGGAAGTTTAATTATGAATATTAATGAACTTAAACCGGCTAAAGGTTCTAAAAAAAATAAAAAGCGAGTTGGTCGCGGCATCGGCTCCACTGATGGAAAGACTTGTGGTCGCGGTCACAAAGGTCTTAAGTCACGTAGTGGTGGACGTGTAAGACGTGGTTTTGAAGGTGGTCAAATGCCTTTGCAAATGAGGCTGCCAAAAGTTGGTTTCAACTCAATGAAATCTCTTGTTACTGATGAGATTCGTTTGGGTGAGCTGCAAAAAATTGATGCTAAAGAAATTACTCTTGAGATTCTTCGTCAAAATAACTTAGTTACAAAAGCTATTAAAGACGTTAAGATTATATCTTCTGGAGAAATTGAGAAAGCAGTTAAAATCGTAGGCCTGCGTGTAACTAAAGGTGCGCGTATTAAAATTGAGTCTGCTGGTGGATCAATTGTAGACTAACTAACTTAGAGATTTGGAATGGCATCACCATTATCTTCCGCAAATACTGGATTTGCGGAGCTTAGAAAACGTTTGTTTTTTGTGTTCTTAGGGATTTTAATTTTTAGAATTGGTTCTTATATTCCAATTCCTGGAATAAATGCTGCAAAAATAGCTTCATTGTTCCATAAAAATTCTAGTGGGGCGCTTGGGCTGTTTAATATGTTTTCTGGTGGTGCTTTATCTAGGGTGACAGTATTTGCTCTAGGGGTTATGCCTTATATTTCTGCATCAATTATCATGCAGTTAATGTCGGCAGTTTCACCTAAGCTTGAAGAAATTAAAAAGGAAGGCGAATCTGGCAAACGCAAGATTAGCCAATATACTAGATATGCAACACTTGGTCTTGCTCTAGTTCAGTCACTTGCAATTGGCAAGTGGTTGGCATCTATGGGCACTGTAGTTAATCCTGGTGTGTATTTTTACTTTACAACAGCAGTTACTCTTTCAACTGGTACCGTTTTCCTAATGTGGTTAGGCGAACAGATGACTGAAAGAGGGCTAGGAAATGGTATATCGCTGATAATTTTCGCCGGTATTGCGTCACGTTTTCCATCTGCTATAGCTGGCTTGATGTCACAAGTTAAGCAAGGGCAGATGAGCGCAGCTTCACTGCTAATGGTTGTTATAGTTATTTTTGTTGTTTGTTACTGTGTGGTTTTTGTTGAGTCTGGTCAACGCAGAATTAAAATTAATTATGCACGCAGACAGCGTGGAAACAAAATTTATGCTGCACAATCTAGCCACTTGCCGCTTAAAATAAATATGTCAGGTGTTATACCTCCAATTTTTGCGACAAGTTTGATTGTGTTTCCGAGTACACTGGCAGGTATGCTTGGTAGAGGTTCAAATCTTACGTGGCTTAGTGACGTAAGTTATGCAATTTCTCCGGGTCAACCCCTGTACTTTATATTGTTTACTGGAGCGATTATATTTTTCTGCTTCTTTTACACAGCATTAGTTTTTAATCCGCGTGATACAGCCGATAACTTGAAAAAATCTGGAGCTTTTATTCCTGGAATTAGACCAGGCGAAAAGACTTCACAGTTTATAGATAAGGTTATGACTAGGCTAACAATGTGCGGTTCTATTTACCTAGCATTAGTAGCTCTTCTACCGGAGTTTTTAATTTTGGCGTGGCATGTGCCATTCTACTTCGGCGGAACATCATTACTTATTGTTGTAGTTGTGTTGATGGACTTTATGGCTCAAATGCAGTCACATCTTATGTCTCATCAATATGAGTCAGTGTTGAAGAAAGCTAATCTTACTTCAAAGAAGAGATAAGTTAGTTATATGAATAGCAGGAGATTGTGATGAAAGTAAGAGCATCAGTAAAGAAGATTTGCAGAAACTGCAAGGTAATTAAACGAAAAGGTGTTGTTAGAGTAATTTGTGTTGACAAAAGACATAATCAACGTCAAGGGTAAGTTGCATTATTAAACAAAAGTTGTTAATATTCGCAGACCGTAATTTTGGATTACTTAAGAGGAAAATCAAATGGCAAGAACAAGTGATATACGTATAGCTGGTGTGTCATTGCCTGATAAGCATGTAGTAATATCTCTAACATATGTATATGGTATTGGTAGATCAAGATCAGAAGAAATATGTGAGAAGTTAAAGATTCAACCAGATGCTAAGTTATCAACTCTTTCTGACAAAGAAATTGAGTCGCTTCGTTCAGCTGTTAATGATTACAAGGTTGAAGGTGATTTGCGTCGTGAAGTTGGCATGAGCATCAAAAACCTAATGGATAAGAAGTGTTACAGAGGGTTTAGACACCGTCGTAATCTTCCTCTACGTGGTCAAAGAACAAAAACAAATGCGCGTACTCGTAAAGGTCGCAAAAAGTAAATTTAACATAGGGTAGTCTTTAATGCCAAAACAACGTCAAAGCAAAGGTAAGGGTAGAGGTAAGAGCAAGAGACCATCTTTTACCGATGGTATTGTACATGTGCGTGCAACCTTTAATAATACAATTGTAACTATTACTGATAAACAAGGTAATACGGTTAGTTCATGCTCTGCTGGTGAGTTAGGGTACAAAGGGGCTCGTAAATCAACTCCTCTAGCTGGGCAAAAAGCTGCTGTTGAAGCTGCAATGAAAGCCAAAGTTTATGGGCTGCGCGATGTTGATGTTCGCTTTAGTGGTCCTGGCGCTTGTCGTGAGTATGTTGTTAAAGCGCTACAAGGTCAAGGTGTTGAGTTTAATGTTCGTTCACTTAGTGATGTTACGCCAATACCGCATAATGGTTGTCGTCCACCTAAGAAAAGAAGAGTTTAGGAGCTTTAATTATGGCTAAATATCTAGGACCAAAATGTAAATTATCACGCCGAGCAGGTACTGACCTAGAGCCTAAGAGTGGTATACGTGCACTTGATACTAAGTGTAAGTTAGATCGTGTGCCTGGTCAGCATGGTGCTTCGAGAGGTGGTCGCCTTAGTGATTACGGACTTCAGTTGCAAATGAAGCAGACGATCAGAAACTACTACAATATGCTGGAAAAGCAATTTAAACGTTTCTATAAGAATGCTGAAAAACAAAAAGGTAAAACAGGTCAAAACCTACTTACCATGCTTGAGTCTCGTTTGGACAACGTTGTTTATCGTATGGGTTTTGCTGCCACACGTGCCGAAGCACGTCAATTGGTAAGCCATAAAGCTATTATGGTTAATGGCGCGGGCGTAAATATTCCTTCTTATCTTGTAAAGCCAGGCGATGTAGTTGAGCTTAGAGAGAAAGCTAAAAGCCAGTTGCGTATTAAAGCTGCTATTGAAATCTCAAAAGATCGTCCAATTAATATTGATTGGGTTGATGTGAATCACGATCAAATGCAAGGTAAATACACAAGATATCCGGAAATGGAAGAATTTCCACAAGAATTTAAGGTCAATATGGTTGTTGAGTTGTATTCTAAGTAATAAACTATAAGCTTAGGGCTTAACTTTGCAACAAGTGATCATTTTAGAGGTAAAGCAATGCAATCTATATATCAAGACTTTTTAACGCCTAGCGAAATTGTTATCGACAAAAATAGCAATACTATGGCTAAGATAATACTAGAGCCATTTGAGCGTGGTTTTGGTTACACAATTGGTAACGCTCTCCGTCGTATTTTGCTTTCATCTATGCCGGGCGCTGCAGTTACTGAAGTAAAGATTGATAATGTTCTTCATGAGTACTCAACGCTTGAAGGCGTTCAAGAAGATGTAATTGAGGTTTTGATGAACCTTAAGACTCTTCCTGTCGTTATGCATGAGCGTGATGAAGCTACTTTGATTCTTGAAAAAAACAAGAAGGGTGATATCACAGCAAAGGATATAACTCTTGATCATGATGTTGAAATGCCAGATCCAGATCACTATATAGGTACTTTGACAAAAGATATTCCTTTCAAAATGGAGCTTAGGATTACTAAAGGACGCGGTTATGTTCCAGCTCCAGTTCGTAAGCAAGCTGAAGATGAGTTAGTTGATTCTTCTGAGATCGGTATTTTACGTTTAGATGCATCTTATAGCCCTGTTAAAAGAGTTTCTTATGAAGTAGAGAACACTCGTGTAGGAAATAGAACTGACTTGAATAAGCTTATTCTTGAGGTCGAGACAAATGGTGCTATTGATCCTGAAGAAACTATTCGTCGTGCGGCAACAATTTTACAACATCAGCTTGAGGCTTTTGTTGAGTTGCGTGATCAAACTGAAGTAGAAGAAGAATCTAAGGCCCCTGATCTTGATCCTGAGCTTATGAGGCCAATTGATGATCTTGAGCTTACTGTTCGAGCAACCAACTGTCTTAAGGCAGAGAATATAAAGTACATTGGTGATTTAGTGCAGAAAGCTGAAACTGATCTACTTAAGACTCCTAATCTTGGTAAGAAATCTCTAACTGAAATTAAGACAGTTCTTGAGTCTAGAGGATTTTCTTTAGGAATGGTTATTGAAAACTGGCCACCTAAAGGTGAAGCGTAATATTAAATTTTTATAGGGTAGTGTCATGAGACATCGTAAACAAGGCCGTAAATTAGGCAGAAAAACTAAACATAGAGAAGCAATGTTTAAGAACATGATGAATTCTTTGTTTCGTCATGAGCTAATCAAAACAACAGTTGAAAAAGCTAAAGAGCTTCGTCGTTTCGCTGAGCCATTAATTACACTTGCTAAGAATGACTCCGTTGCTAATAGGCGCTTAGCTTTTAGTAGATTGCGTGATTCTGAAATGGTTAATAAGTTATTTACAGAACTTGGCCCTAGATTTGCTAAGCGCCCAGGCGGCTACATGCGTGTTCTTAAAAATGGTTTTAGAGCTGGTGATAATGCTCCAATGGCGTTAGTTCAGCTTTTAGATGAAGACCGTAAGCAGTAAGCGATTTCTTAGTTCTTATAAAGATCCCGGCTAGTCTGGGATTTTTTTTTGCATTATTTTGTGGTATAATATTTGTACAGCCCTTTTGTTTTGTTGTAAGGATAACTGAACTATAATATCAAAAACTGTGATAAGGGTTTAAGTGGGGTTTAGTGCATATGTCTAAGGTTTATCGTTATTTAGTTACTTATATTTTTGCTTTTTTTCTAGTTTATACGTCTTCTTATGGTCTATCTGTTCCTTCTACTCCGAAGCCTAATATTAAGCAGGCATTTAAGATGATTGGTATAACAAAGAATAATAGTTCCAAGTTAAATCAGTCTGTTAAAATTCCTAGAGTTAAGGGTATGAAAACCCCCAGTGGAAAGCTGTCTGATCGAACTAAGAAAAAAGCTATTGGGACTATGATTGTTGAGGGTGCTAATAAAGTTCTAAAGATGCCTAAGTGGGTGCCTAAAATTCCTTTGTCGATTGCAGGTATACCTTGGGAAGATGTAAAAAAACCTCAGGCTGGAGCAACAACTGACCCAAGAAGCTTGATTGCGAAATCAAAATTTTAGGGTAAGTCGATAATTCACCTTGTAGATGCAAAGTGTAAAAAATAGCAAATTTTACTTGGTTATCAGCTTTTTGCTTTGTGATATATATAGCCTGAAGCTTGATACCATGCATTAGTTGATTTTATTCGTAAAAACCATTGGAAATTAGCTCGTGTATGGCGCTCCATGCTTCTTGCTCATCTTCTCCCTGAACCATAAACTCTAGCTCAGTACCATATGATGCAGCTAATAACAGCACTTCCATGATGCGTTTGGCATTAATTGTTTTATTGTTGTATTTAATATATATTTCGCTGATGTATCGTTTTGCTAGATTTACTAGTTTAATAGATGCTCTTGCGTGAAGGCCCAATTTGTTGCAGATGCTGACTTTTTCGTGAATCATTTTTATTTATCTTTAATGGTGGTGTTGGTCGCTTGTTTTTATTGGTTTGTGCTTAGTTTTAACTAGTATGTCATATAGTTCTTCGTTTGTAGATGCGCTTCGTAGGCGTTTTAAAAAATTTGAACGTCGAAAACCATCTGCAAGTTGGGCTAGTATGTTAAGGTACGCTGAGTTAGCTTTTTCTGGCACTAATAAACAAAAAATCAAGTCTACGGGTTGGTTGTCATCAGCATCGTAACTAATGGCATTATCAATCCTAATAAAAACAGCTATCGGCTCTTTTAGTCCAGTAATTCTTGCATGAGGAATTGCTACTCCTGAACCAATTGCAGTCGAACCCAACCTTTCCCTTTCAACTAGTGCATCAAAGATTTTTCTTTCAGGTATTAACTTGCCACTAGCTTCGTGCATTATGTCAGCGATGATTTCTAGGGCTCTTTTTTTGCTGCTTATGTCAACATCGCAGAGAGTGCTATTAGGTGTTAGTACATTTTTAATCGTTATCATAGGTCAAACTCTTCGCCTAAGTAAACTTCTCTAACTTTCTTGTTGTTAAGCACTTCTTCTGGCGATCCTTCGGCTATTATCTGCCCTTGCCCAACTATATAAGCTTTTTGACATATGCTAAGAGTCTCGCGAACGTTGTGATCTGTAATTAAAATGCCAATGCCTAGGTTTTTTAGGTGGTCAACAAGTTGTCTAATGTCGCCTACTGATATGGGATCCACACCTGCAAAGGGTTCATCTAGAAGAATAAATTGCGGATTTACAGCTAGTGCTCTTGCAATTTCAACTCTTCTTCTTTCTCCTCCTGATAGCGATACTCCAAATTGATGGCGTAAATGGGTAACGCTAAACTCATTAAGGAGCTGTTCAAGTTTCTCTTGTCTTTCTGCTTTGCTGAGGTTTTTTTGGAGCTCTAACACTCCCATTATATTTTCTTCGACTGTTAATTTTCTAAAGATTGAAGCTTCTTGTGGTAGGTAGCTTATGCCAGCTCTAGCTCGTTTATGAATTGGTTCGTAGGTTATATCTAAACCATTTAGTTCTACTTTGCCAGCATCGCAGCGAACTAATCCAACGATCATGTAAAAGCTGGTAGTTTTGCCGGCGCCGTTAGGTCCTAGTAAGCCGACTACTTCTCCTTGATTTACCGTTATAGAAATACCTTTGACGACCTTGCGTTTTCCGTATGTTTTTTGGATATTTATAGCTTTTAGTTGATTCTTCATGGTTCTATTCTGTTTGTTTTCTCATCAATCTTATTACCTGATAATAAGCTACTAGAATCTGTATTTAAAGTGTCATTCTGGTTTTGTAGCTCTTCAAGTTGTTCTTTTGTCCAGAGTGGTGTTGGAGTAGTGTACACTATTGCAGGAGGTTTTTCGATTATGCATATTTCAGCGTGAAGCGTTTCTTTTTTGTTTAGAGATAAACTTTTAGGATTTATTGGGGTCTTTGATTGTTTTAGAATAATTCTGGTTTTGTTTTTTGCTGATGCTTTTGTAGTAGCCGTCTTTGTGACTAAGTTATAGAAGATTTCATTGCCTTGTAATGTGTTGTTGTTTTGGCTTACAAGGCCGTGACCAATTAGCCAAACTTGCTTTTCAATTGGTCGGTAATCTATTTTGTGAGAATGTGCTCTAAGTTCGGGTTTGTCTGGGTCTGGAAGTGATTTGTATTTTGCTGGGTTTCCAAAAGTAACTAATTTTTTTACTTGATTTTTAGGGGTTAAATACATGTACGCTTTGTCTCCATATAGGCGGATGCTCCCTTGGGTAAACTTGACGTGCCCAATGAATGTGGTTTTGTGCTCTTTGTTGTTATATGCGACTTTATCCGCTTGCCACAGGAGTGGTGCTGAGCTGTCTGAATCAAGGGCAAAAGAGCTTGTTGAAACAAGTGCACCACTAAGGAAGAGTAAGCGGGTGAGTTGTAGCTTTATTCGGGTCATACTGGCCTCTTGCATGAGATAATAATTCCAATTTATTTTCCTTGTAGAAAAACTTTGCTCCTATTGATCTCATAGACATACCTTGTTGTTTTAAATTAACAGGTTTATGAGTTATAGCATATTTTTTCTGTGGATAAACTGTAACTTCCGATGTTGTAATTGTTGTTTCGGTTCTATGGTTGTTGCTAGGTTGATGCATTTTAACATCCCCCTGCATATAGATAACCTCTTTGTCTTCAATAACCGCAGATTTAGCAGTCATATTCCAGGGGGCGTCACATGGTTTGTAATATTTGATGTGAGGCGAGCTGAGGTAAGATTCTTTTTTGTCCTTATAGTATTCCCAGTTTTTTGATTTTATTAAGCTTTTAATTGCCCCACTGCCGTCCATTTGTTTTTCTTGAACTTTCGCCATGTACATATCAGGAGGGTTTGGCGGGGTGTATTTCTTAAATTCGGGGGCTAGCTTAATTAATAACAGCATGCTTGAGCCGATAATGGAAGTTAGTGCAGCTGTTAGAATTACAGTTTGACTTCTCATAAATGCTTCTCTATAGCATTTTCAAATGTGCCTTGAATTTTCATTATCATTTCGCAAACTTCTCGCACAGCTCCTTCTCCGCCATTCATCTTTGTAATATGATCGACATGAGATTTTAATGGGGATGTGCAATTAGCTACGCCAATCGAAAGTCCAACCTTTTTAAGAACGCAGAGGTCTGGTAAGTCATCACCAATATAGCCAAATTGTTCGTCACTTAGTCCTGTTGTCTTCTTTATTGTGGAATAAGTTTCCAGCTTATTAGTTTGCCCTTGAAATACATGTTGTATTTTTAATTCTTGTAGTCTTTTAGACAGGGCTGGAGAGGATCGTTTGGTTATGATTCCAACGCTAACGCCGCTGTCGCGTAGTAATTTTAGACCGAGCCCATCGTGAACATGAAAGCTTTTGATTTCTTCACCATTTGATGTATATGTTATGGATCCATTTGTTAAAACACCATCGACATCCAATAGTAGCATTTTGATTTTTTTTGCCTTAGATATGATGTGTTGGGTTATATGTGATCTCATTTTGTATTCCTTTAGGCAATTTTTGCTTGAATGAGGTCATGCATATGTAAAACCCCAAGCGGTTTTTTATTCTCATCAACAACCATCAGTGCGGTGATCTTATTATTTTCCATTAACGTTAGTGCCTCAAACGCCAGTGCTTTGGGGGCTATAGTCTTGCAGCTATAGGTCATTATATCTTTAATTTTAGTTGTTGGTATGTCAATCCCTTTGTCGATTGCTCGTCTAAGGTCTCCATCTGTGAAAATACCAACTAATGAGCCTTTATCTTCAATAACAGCCGTCATTCCAAGCCTTTTGGCTGATACTTCAATGAGTGCGTTTGAAAGCGATTCGCTTTTGTGAACAACTGGCATATCTTTTCCAGTGGTCATTAAATCTTCTACTAAAATAAGCAGACGCCTTCCTAGGCTTCCTCCTGGGTGAGATCTAGCAAAATCTTCTTTTGTGAATCCTCTTGTTTTTAGTAGTGCAACTGCTAGTGCATCGCCCATGGCTAGTGTAGCAGTTGTGCTAGCCGTTGGAGCTAAGCCAAGAGGGCAGGCTTCTTGTGGTACTTTTACGTTGAGGTGTGCATTGGAGGATTTTGCCATGCTTGAGGAAGGGTTTCCAGTTATACAGATCAAAGGGATACCAAGTCTTTTAATATGCGGCAGTATTGTTAAGATTTCATCTGATTCACCAGAGTAAGATATCGCTATAACGCAATCTTTGGTAGTTATCATACCTGAATCGCCATGTCCTGCTTCGCCTGGGTGTACAAAGAAAGAAGGGGTGCCTGTGCTGGCAAGGGTTGCTGCAATCTTATTGCCAATGTGCCCTGATTTTCCCATTCCTGTAACAATAACCCTGCCTTCGCAAGCTAATATATATTCACAAGCCTTTGAAAAGTTAATGTCAATTCCGTTTCGTATGGAATCAAGAGCTTTGCGCTCAATGTCAATTACAGCAATCCCAAAATTGCACAACTCTTGCGCTTTTGATGGTTGCTCTATAGTACAAATATGTTCGGACATTCAACAAAATCCTTTCAAAGTTTGCGTTTGCTCTAATTTTATAAGATATTAAAAGACATAAGGTCTGTTAATAATTGCTCATTTTTAGTTGAGCGATTATAACATAAAATAAGTATATTTTGTAGGTTTTTGCAAAAAAAATGCACATCTTTTGGGTGATGAATATATAATGTCAGATAATCAGTGCTTGGTTGAAATCAAAGATTTATCCTTCTCTCGAGGTGGTCGTAAGATTTTCGATGGCCTTAATTTGAAGATTTCTAAAGGAAAGCTTACGGCGGTAATGGGGCCTAGTGGTACAGGTAAAACTACATTGCTGATGTTAATAGGCGGTGAATTATATCCTGATAGCGGGCAAATACTTTTTGATGGTGTAGATGTACATAAGCAATCTCGCAAAGAACTTTACCAGCTTCGCAAGCGGATGGGGCTTATGTTTCAAACAGGCGCATTATTTACAGATATGAATGTTTTTGACAATGTGGCTTTTCCACTTCGTGAACATACAGACTTATCTGAAGAAATGATTAGAGATTTGGTTTTAATTAAGCTTGAAGCTGTAGGGCTTCGTGGAGCAATTAATTTAAATATTGGCGAACTCTCTGGTGGTATGGCCCGCAGGGTATCTCTGGCAAGATCAGTAGCTTTAGACCCTGAGTTAATGATGTATGACGAGCCATTTACAGGTCAGGATCCAATTACGATGGGGGTTATCGTTAAGTTGATTAAACAGTTAAATGATTCTTTGAAACTGACTTCCGTTTTGGTATCCCATGATGTTTCTGAGACCGCTAGCATAGCTGACTATATTTACCTTTTATCACAAGGAAAAGTGATAGGTGAGGGCGCCCCAGATGCTCTATTTAAGGATGATACTCCAGAAATAAAACAATTTATTCATGGGTTGCCTGACGGAGCTGTTCCTTTTCATTTTCCATCACCAACCCTCCAAGAGGATTTGTTAAGTGATTAATCAGATTGCAAGCTTAGGAAGAACTGGTATTGAGACCTGCCGTCAGATTGGAGTCTCTGGAATTTTCTTATTTAGAACATTAGTTAGGATGCCTCAGATTAGAAAAACTCTTCCTTTGCTTATTCAGCAAATGTATGCTGTTGGGATTTTATCTTTATTGATTATAGGTGTTTCAGGTCTTTTTGTCGGAATGGTTTTAGCTTTGCAGGGTGATCACATACTTAGTCAATTTGGCTCGGAGGATCAACTCGGCCAGTTGGTGGCCTTAAGTGTCACAAGAGAGCTAGGCCCTGTTCTTGCAGCACTTTTATTTGCCGGGCGAGCAGGCACCTCGTTAACTGCAGAGATTGGGTTAATGAGAGCTACTGATCAATTAAACAGTATGGAAATGATGGCGGTAGATCCATTGCTAAGAGTAATTAGGCCTAGATTAGTTGCTGGAATTATAGCTCTACCATTATTAGTGCTTATCTTTAATGTTATCGCTATTTATGGTAGTGCTTTGATTGGTGTAAATTGGTTAGGTATTTCTTCAGGTTCTTTCTGGGGTAATATGCAGGCTTCGGTTGATTTTCGTACAGACGTTGTAAATGGTATTGTTAAATCTATAGTGTTTGGCGTTGCAGTTACTTGGATTGCTGTTTATCAGGGGTTTTACAGTAAGCCAAATGCTGCTGGAATTGGCAGAGCAACAACTAATACAGTAATTTATGGGTCTTTGTTAGTTTTAGCCTTAGACTTTGTTTTGACAGCTATGATGTTAGGAGAGTGGTAATGAGCAATCAACGATTAGTTGAGTTAGCAGTGGGATTATTTATATTGGCTGCTTTTGGGGCGCTTTTAGTTTTAGCTTTTGAAGTTAGTGGTCTTAATAGGCTATCTGGCGGCGACACCTACAATGTGTCTGCAACCTTTAACAATATTGGTGGTTTGAGAGTTAGGGCTCCCGTCAAAGTTGGCGGTGTTGAAATTGGATCTGTTGAAAGCATAAGGCTTAATCAAGATAATTATGAGGCAACTGTTACTTTGGCTTTAGAAGGTGATAAACCGCACTTGCCTAAAGACTCTTCTGCTAGTATCTTAACTGAGGGTCTTTTGGGATCAAAATATATCAGCATTCAGCCGGGGTTTGACACAGAGATGTTAGCAAATAATGATACAATTGATGAGACTCACTCCGCTATGATATTAGAGAATTTGGTAGGCCAGTTTTTGTATAAAACATCAGGGAAGGGTAAAGATAATAAGTGATGAGGTTATAATGAAAAAAATATTCCGCCTTTCTATTTGTGCTATTTTATTGTTGTTTATTCAGGTTGCAGCTGTTGCGTCTAATCCAGCACCTTTGCAGATGTTAAAAACAACATCACAGCGTATGCTAGATGCTCTCGATAGTAATCAACAGGCAATTCAGTCTAATCCTAAAGTAGTTGATAGATTGGTTAGAAGAATTATTCTTCCCCATGTTAACCTTGAGGTTGTTTCAAGGTCTGTTATTGGTCGCGAGCACTGGATGAAAGCTTCATCTTCACAAAGAGAGGCTTTTAAACAACAGTTTGTTCGCAGTGTTATTAAAACTTATGCTTCTGCTTTTTCTGCTTATAGTGGTGAGAAAATTGAGTTTTTACCATTTAGAGGTTCAGTTGCAGGTAAAAGTAGAGTAGTTATTCAGAGTAGAGTTATTCCTCCTAAAGGTGAAGCAATATCTGTTAACTATCGAGTTTTCAAAAAAGGTAATACTTGGAAAATTTATGATATAAGTGTTGATGGCATTAGCATGGTTCGTAGTTATCATGCGCAGTTTGCTGAAACACTTGATAATGTTGGTTTGACAGGTTTAACTAAGCGCTTAGGACGACAGGGGACTTAAATGATACAAGCCTCAATAGATTATGATGCAGAGTCAGGAATTGCTAGCGTTAGTGGGGCGATAAATTTCTCATCTGTGCCAAAGCTATATGACAGCGGGTGTAAGCTGTTGAGGCAGAATGCTAAGTCCTTAGTTTTTGACTTTTCAAAGGTGACTAGTGCTAATAGTGCTGCCTTATCTTTACTATTATCGTGGAGCAGATTTGCAAAGAAAGAGAGTGTTAATCTTTCTTTTGACGGTGTGCCAAAAGATTTGATGGAGTTTGGTGAAAGTGTTGGCGTAACTAGGCTTCTTAAGTTTTCGGGAGAAAATTAAATAATGGATAAACTTTTAATTCAAAGGAGTGGGCCTTTGAATGGTTGTGTGCGTGTTTCTGGCGCTAAAAACGCAACTTTACCTATTCTGGCAGGCTGTTTATTAGTTCCAGATTCAGTAAGAATTGCTAATGTTCCGCACCTTAATGATGTTACAACCACTGTGTCTTTGCTTGGCCGCATGGGCGCTAAGATAACCATAGATGAGCATATGGTTGTTGAAATTGACACTAGAAATCTAACTAGTTTGGTGGCTCCCTATGAGCTTGTAAAAACTATGCGAGCATCAGTTTTAGTGTTTGGACCACTTTTAGCGCGTTTTGGTTGCGCCGAAGTATCCCTTCCAGGGGGGTGTGCCATAGGTGCCAGACCCTTAAATATTCATATTGAAGGTATGCGTGCTTTGGGTGCTGATGTTCAAGTTGAGGATGGCTACATTAAAGCTTCAGCTCCAAATGGTTTGGTTGGTGCAGACATAACTATGAGCACAGTAACTGTAACTGGTACTGAGAATATTATGATGGCTGCAGCATTAGCTAAAGGCACGACTCGCCTTTTTAATTCTGCTTGTGAGCCAGAGGTTGAAGATTTAGCTAACTTCTTAAATCAATGTGGGGCTAAAATTTCTGGTGCGGGAACTTCAACTATTACGATTGAAGGTGTTGATGTTGATGACCTGCATGGAACGTCCTACTCAGCTATTCCAGATCGTATTGAGGCTGGAACTTATCTAGTGGCTGGTGCAATTACTCGTGGTAAAGTAACTGTGAGAGACGCCAACCCTCCTAGTATGCTTAATATTCTCGATAAGTTGCGCGAGGCTGGTGCTGAGATTAGTATTGAGGGTGACAGTATAACGCTAGATATGAAAGGTAAGCGACCTAAGGCTGTTGATATTGTTACAGCTCCATACCCTGATTTTCCCACAGATATGCAAGCTCAATTTATGGCCTTGAATACTGTGGCTGAAGGTAAGGGTACAATTGTTGAGACTGTTTTTGAAAATAGGTTTATGCATGCAAATGAGATGATGCGTATGGGGGCAGATATTAAGCTCGAGGCAAACACTGCTGTATCTAAAGGTAAGGAATTGCTTAAGGGAGCTCCTGTTATGGCTACTGATCTTCGTGCCTCAGCAAGTTTGGTGTTAGCAGCTCTTGTTGCCGAAGGTGAAACCATGGTTGATCGCATTTATCACATTGATCGTGGTTATGAGTGCATCGAGGAGAAGCTTAGGCAGCTTGGTGCTAGCATTCAGAGAGTTTCCGGCTAGAGGTTGCAAATGGGTGTTTCAAATACGCAATTGGAAGTTTTTATTAATGATCTTTTGGATGTTTCATCTATATCTGATTACGCCCCCAGCGGCCTTCAGATCGAAGGCAAACCTCAGATTAAAAAAATTATTGCTGGTGTGACAGCCTCTAAGAATTTAATTGATAAAGCTATTGAGTCTTCTGCAGACGCAATTTTGGTTCATCATGGGTATTTCTGGAAAGGTGAAGATCAGCGTATTATTGGTATTAAAAAGAAACGTATTGAAGCATTGATTAAGAACGATATAAATTTATACTCGTATCATCTGCCTCTAGATTTGCATATGAAATATGGCAATAACATACAGTTGGCCGAAGTTCTTGGATGGCAATGGTATGATTGTTTCCCAGATGAAAAAGGCCTACCCATCGGGTTTTTGGGTAAGTTAGAATCTTCTGAGGAATTTAACCTCTTTTGTGAAAATATAGCTTTGAAGCTTGATCGGAAGCCATTGGTTGTCAAGGCTCATGATAAGCCAGTTCAAAGTATTGCTTGGTGCACTGGTGGGGCTCAAGACCTAATTGAAAGAGCTGCTGCAGTTGGCGCTGATGTTTATATCACTGGTGAGGTTTCCGAAAGAACTGTGCATTTAGCTCGTGAGTTGGGCATTAATTTTGTAAGTGCAGGGCACCATGCTACAGAAAGGTACGGTGTGCAGGCCTTGGGCAAGTTTTTGGCTGATCATTTTTCTATTGAGTATGAATACATAGAGGTGCCAAACCCAGTTTAGAGGCTTCATTAAAGGGATTTTAAGATGTTAAGTTACTTGCACTGGTTTTTTATTTCGTGTTTTATTGGGTTGCTTATAGGTATAGAGCGTGAAAGACGTCACCCTCAAGGCACGCAGGCTCTAGGTGTAAGAACTTTTGCTCTTTTAGCTGTTCTTGGAACTTTCTCAGCGATTATAGATAAACTTGCAGTCTCTACGGCTATCACTTTATTTGCTTTTCTTGCAATACTTTTAGGTTATTTGCGAACTACAAGACGTGTTAAAGAAAAAGGCACTGGCACGGCGGGGCTTACGACTGAAATATCTGCTGCTATTGTCTACTGTTTAGGATACCTGACGCCAGAGATGCCATTGCTTGCAGCTGTATTAGCGGGAGGCGTTTTATTGATACTAATTGAGCGCAAACGAATACATTATTTTTCTAGAGACATTCTAACGCGAAAGGAAATTGAATCTGCAGTTGTATTGATGATTTATGTCGTTGGAGTTGTGCCTTTTTTGCCAGTTAAGGCTATAGACCCATGGGGATTAATTAACCTGCATTTTTTTGGGTTGTTGATGGCAGTAATAGCTTCCATACAATTTATAGGCTACGTCGCAATTCGTATTCTAGGAGAAAAACTTGGGCTAGTTTTATTTGGATTTTTTGGAGGTTTAGCCTCTAGTACCGCAGTATTTGTAAATTTGCCAAGAATTGTGAAAAAAAACATTAAACTTACTTGGGCTGCCACAGCTGCTGCTCTTGCTGCGGTGTGTGCAAAGTTAATAGTGCTTTTATTTGTTTTATTTGCTACATCTTTAACTTTATTCAAAGTTTTTTTGCCCCCAGTTGTTTTGATGCTAGCAATTGCCGTTTGTTTGATTTTATTTTTAATCTCAAGGGAAGGAGATAAAAGTAAAGTAGTTAAATTGCCAAACCCCTTAGATATAAAATCAATCTTGAAGCTTACGATATTTGTTGGTGGCATGTTTACTTTGGTCGCAATTTTAAAATTATATGTTGGGAACAAGGGGGTTAACATAGTCTCCTTTTTAGGGGCGTTGTTTGAGCTTCATGGTTCGGTGTTAGCTGTCGCAATGTTATATTTGAGTGGAAAAATTCAGAGTAGTGAGGCTGTTGCTGCGATTAATCTTGCTGTTTTCGGGAGCTTTTTTTCAAAGTATGTTCTTATATGGATTTTGGAGAGAAACCGTTTTGCCTTGTTAACTAGTATAGGTTTAACACTAATGCTTCTTGGTGGCGGGGCAATTTATTATGTTGCTATTATTTGATAGTATCAAAAATTTTTAGCTATTGTTAAAATGTAATTTAATATAATTCCTAGAGTTTATATATGTTTAAGCCTTTTTCTCTATATATTGGTTTGCGCTACACGCGTGCTAAAAGACGAAATCATTTTATTTCATTTATTTCAGCAGCATCAATGATTGGTATTGCTCTTGGTGTGATGGTTTTAATCACCGTGCTTTCAGTAATGAACGGATTCCATGAGCAAATTCAATCAAAAATTTTCTCCTCTGCTCCTCACATAACTGTAGGTGCTTATGGAGATGGTTTTGCTAATTGGCGCGACTTGGAGTCGAAATTACTGCAGGAACAACATGTAAAAGGTGTTGCTCCAGTTGTTAGTACGCAAGGTATGCTGTCTTTTCAAGGCCAAGTCAGAGGAGTAATGGTTGACGGTATATTGCCTTCTGAAAATGGGAGTATTTCAACAGTTGGTAAACATATGCTGGCTGGTAGTTTAGGCTCATTGAAAAAAGGTGATTACGGTATAGTATTAGGCGCAGGACTTGCCTCAGCAATTGGTGCTTGGGAAGGTGATAAAGTGTCAATTTTGGTGCCTCGTGCAAGCTTAACGCCGTTAGGAGTTTTGCCTAGGTATAAAATGTTTAAGGTGGTTGGCATCTTCCAAGTTGGGGGCGGCTTTGGTTACGATAACCAGTTAGCTCTTATAAATCTACATGATGCTCAAAAACTTTTACAAATGCCCAGTCGCGTTGAGCAACTTCGCTTGAAAGTCACTTCTTTGCTTGAAGCTCCAGCTATAGCTAGAAATATTCAAGTTAAATTGGGGCATGATTATTGGGTTAGTGATTGGACTCAGCAATTTGGTGCATTGTTTAAAGCAATAGCTATGGAAAAAACTATGATGGCAATTATTTTGATGTTGTTAATTGCTATTGCAGCCTTTAACTTAGTGTCTACATTAGTGATGCTTGTTACTGATAAGCAATCTGAGATTGCAATTTTAAGAACATTAGGAGCATCTCCCAAATCAATCATGGCGATTTTTATGGTTCAAGGTACATTCATTGGGTTATTTGGAACAATTTTGGGTGTTGTAGGTGGTGTCTTGTTAGCTCTAAATGCACCAGAGATTGTGACTTGGATTGAACATGTAACTGGAGTCCATTTTATTTCATCATCGGTTTATTTTATAGATTTTTTGCCGTCTAAGCTTGAGCTTTCAGATGTGTTTACGATTGCTGTCGCATCTCTAGTTTTAAGCTTATTAGCAACTCTATATCCGGCGTGGAAAGCGGCAAGAACTCGACCAGCGGAGGCACTACGTTATGAGTAATAATTCTGCAGTTATTGAGTGTAATAAACTTGGTAAAGTCTACCAAGATGGAGAGCTGTACGCCGAAGTGCTAAAGGATTTTAATTTAACAGTTGAGCCTGGTGCTAAGTTAGCAGTTGTTGGTGCATCGGGATCAGGCAAGAGTACTTTGTTGCATATGATTGGAGGGCTAGATAAGCCTACTTCTGGGAAAGTGTTAGTTTTTGGCCAAGATATTAATAACCTGGGAGCTAATGCGCAGGGGCAATTACGTAATAAATACCTTGGTTTTGTTTATCAATTCCATCATCTGCTACCTGAGTTTACTGCTCTTGAAAACGTAGCAATGCCTCTTTTGATCCGAGGTGATGTTGTTGCAAACGCTAAAAATGAAGCTCACCAATTATTGGAGCAAGTAGGGCTAGCAACACGAGTAAAGCACCGTTTAAGTGAGCTTTCTGGTGGAGAAAGGCAGAGAGTAGCAATTGCTCGCTCTTTAGTCACAAGGCCAGCTTGTTTGATTGCTGATGAACCAACAGGAAATTTAGATCATAAAACAGCAGAAACTATCTACGATTTATTAGAACAAATTCACCAAGAAACTAAGATAAGTTTGATAATTGCTACTCACGACCTAAGCCTAGCATCAAGGATGGGTGATACGCTTAGGATGGAGTAGGGGTTGTGCACATAACATCTTCATAATCTGCTCTGTAGTGATTCTGTAAATATAAAAGGGCGTTGTCAAAATCATACCCCTCTGATCTAAGTATTTTGAATATTTCTTGAGGTTCAATTTTTTTGTTGGTAACCAGTGTTTGTGCTTCATTTGAAAAATACAGTTTATGTAGGTTTTGAATGTGTGCTTTAAATATGAACACTTCTAAGTCTTGTCTTTCTGAGAGGCCTATCTTTAAAAAGAATATACATATATCAGTTGGGTTTATGACTTTATACTTAATTAAGTCTTTAGTCCCACTATCTTGAGATATTTTTAGAAGTTGTTCATGAAATAATTCGATTATACCGTTAATATAAGATTGTTGTCGGGTTTCTGGAATATTATCATTGTAGATTGTATTTTGGAAAATATATTCATAAATATCTATTGCTAAATTATCAGTTAAATAGCCATTGTCAATCATACTATTAAATTTATCGTCAAACAAATCCAGGCCTGATGAATAGATAGATAAAAGCCTATCATCAAAGTTGCAAAGCTCTAATATTAAGTAAAGAGATTTACTTCTCACAGCCTCAAGGTCTGATCTGCTGTTTAAATTGGTAACATATTGGCAAGTTGTAGATAAAATTAGTTCTGGTGTAAGGTATGTAGTATTTAAGCTTTGGGCATGAATATATATTTTATATAGATTTCTAGGGGTTAAGAAATTCATATCGATCAACAGTTTGGCTTTCATGCTTGAAGTGAAATTCAATAATCCATCGAACCAGTTAATAATTTTTTCGTTGTTTTCACGGATTATATATCGGTGATCACTGATTACGTCCCCAATGTCTTCTGGATAAATGCATTGAGATTTAAGTAATGTTTGGATTTGGGAAGTTTTTATGATTGTGTCAAGGCTTTTTATTTCTTCAATAGTTGCATCAAAACTTTTATGAACTTCGTATATTTGCAATAAATCATTTAAGTATAAAAATTCTTTTTTTCTTATTTCTTGAAAATAAGAAACTTGTAATAAAGCATTTAAGTCCTTCAGTGCTGTATATAACTCATAGTTTAATTGGTGAGTGTCCCTATCATATAGAGTTACACCATAGTCATACACAAACTTGAATAATTGAGACGGGGCTATTACTCCTTTTGTAATAATCTCAGTAGTCTTATGTAGGTTGAATACTAATACCATAAACTTAGAAAATGAAAGGTAATTTAGATAGCTTTTATGATTTTTAGTGAAGTATTTTTTAAAGCTTTTTTGGGTGAAGCCAGATAAATTATTTACTGTAAAGGTATATCCTATCTGAGATTTCATAAAGGAGTTGTATTTTTCTATTAGATTATTTGATGTATTTAGAGGTGGTAATGTTTTTATAATTTTTACTTTGTTTGGTGTTGGTTGGCTAACAGGATGTAGGTTTTCTTTGCTTGTTTCATTTTTAGGGTATTTTTTTTCAATTTTCTGCTGCAGGTTTTTTTTTATATATTCTCTTACATCATCTCTGGTAACATATTCATTGTGAAAATATTGACTCATTCTGTTATTTGTTACAGCATTTATTAATGAGGTTTGAATGCTTTTAGGTATTTCTTTGTCTGTATATTTATTTATATGATCAATTAATTCCTGATCATAAATATAACCTTCATAAAAATTGGTTTTTTCTTCTAATTTGTTAGCGTATAAGTAATTCCATCGCCCTGTAAATGTTTGCCATATAAATAAAGAGTGGCAATCGATCTCTTCTGGAAATACTAGTTCATTAACTATTTTTACTTCAAAATCAGGATGTTCATTTTTTGCGGTAAGGCCCAGAAGGCCTTTTGTTTCTTCTTCTACTTCGTTAAATTTTGGATTCCATGTGTATACTGTTTCTGAGGTTTCAGGATCCTCATCTTCAGGGTAATACTGAGGGTCTCCTGATCTTCTATTTTGTGGGCAGGGGTGCGAATATATTTTCCTGGTCTCATCTACTTCTTCTTTGATCTTTTTTTTATTGAGGAAATCTTGGTTTTTTTTGTATTTATTATCGTTTGTTATTGAGGAAAATGCTTTTTCAAGTTGTATTCTGCTGTTGCATGCCTTGATAATAGGGTCTATGTTATAAGACAAAGTTGCTTCCAGCAGGTGTCTTTGTATGCGGTTTAAAGCCATCTTACGCATCCCTTCAGTAGTATCCTTACACTAGATATCTATAATAAGCAGAAAATATAGTCGGGCGCAAACTATATAGCACCTATTGGAAGCAGTAGTCCCTAGAGCTCTATTTGCTAGGGATTTGTTGTTTATTGTAGTCGAAAATTAAATTTTCAAGATAGTTCATGATCTCTGCTTCAAGCTCTGGCATGTGCTCGATATTTTTTAGATTAACTTCTTCTTTGGTTATAGGGCAGGTATTCTTTGTTTTTACCCACATTTCTATATGCCTTTTTTCGTAGGCTGTTTTGGCCCTGCTTGTTACTATTTTGGCAGGTTCTCGTATGATTTCTTGGGTAAAAAAGCAGAAAAACTCGTTAGGCGCATCGTCTAAACTAATTCCAAAAAGCTCACATTTATCAATAAGCTTTTGAATTTGGCAATTATATGGTTCGTCTAGGTATGAAAGGTCTAAAGGGGGAGTTTCTTCTTCATTTTCTTGAGTTATCTCATTAGTCATTAAGTCAATCTGATCCTGAAAAATATCTCGCAAAGTTGTATATAAGAAAAAAAAGAAACTAATGTTTCCAAAGACTAAAAACATGCTTAGACTTAGTAGTGCTTTTACTATGTTGTATTCGTTTTTCACACAAGAGGGGGGCGTTAAATTTGTGCTGGTTGTGCTGAATGGCCTCTGCTCGGCAAAAAAATTGCGTTGAGATAAGGTGGTTTCACGAGCGTTTGTCTCTTGGCTGTAAGTATGTGAGAGGATAGCGCTTATTACAAAAATAACACAAAGGGTTTTAACGTAATTTCTAGGGTCAGTTAGATTGTTTGGGATGTTTGATAGTCTTATACTTACTGGGGATTGGTTGTTAAAGCTAATACTGATTCCGTCTGAATACAGTCTAGCTTGCATGGGAAATCCAAGTATATTGAATCTAAATGTGTTATTTAAGTCAGGCATTACTATAATCTTTAGTGTTATTAATTATTAATCAGATGTATTCCAGTGAATAGGTTTCTTTCCCAGCTTTTTAAGTGCTTCATTGGTTTTGGAAAAATGTTTACATCCTAGAAATCCTCTGTGGGCAGAAAGTGGGGATGGGTGAGGTGCTTTTAATATTATATGTTTTGTGTGATCTATCATTTGTCCTTTTTTTTGCGCGTGTGCTCCCCAGAGTAAAAATACAACTCCTTCCTTGTGCTCATTAATAGCTTCAATTACTTTGTCTGTGAAGGTTTCCCAGCCAATATTTGCATGAGAGTGAGCTTGCCCTTTTTCTACAGTTAGTACCGTGTTCAGAAGTAAAACTCCTTGACGTGCCCATGATTCAAGACAACCATGTTTTGGGCTTTGAATTCCTAAGTCGCTATTTATTTCTTTAAAAATATTTTTTAGAGACGGTGGAGGGGCTACTCCTTTTTGCACCGAAAAGCATAACCCATGGGCTTGGTTTGGTCCGTGGTATGGATCTTGTCCTAGGATTACAACCTTAACCTGATCAAAAGGAGTGTATTTTAGGGCATTGAATACATCTTGTTGTTTTGGATAAATAATCTTGCCGGCTTTTCTTTCATTTTGTACAAACTGTATAATTTTTTGAAAGTATGGGGCCTCTTTTTCTTCGCCAATAACTTCTTGCCATGATTGACAACCCGTCGAGTTTGCAGTATTTACTTCCATAATTATTCTGCCCTTGTTAGAGTGTTGTTTCCTAGTAATGATAAGGATCTAGTAAGCCAGATTTATCGGAGTCCTATTGTATGGATTTTCTAATGACTAATTCAAGTTTGAGAGGAAAATAGATATGCGAATTGGTGTGCCTAAGGAAATTAAAAGGTTTGAATATCGCGTTGGGTTAGTGCCACAAGGTGTTAGAGATTTAACATCTCAAGGTCACGAAGTTATAGTTCAAAGGGATGCTGGCGAAGGTGTCGGGATCTCTGCAAATGATTATATTGAGGCAGGTGCAAGAGTTGTTGACTCAATCGAAGAGGTTTATAGTCAAGCTGAAATGATCGTAAAAGTAAAAGAACCACAGCCAGAAGAATATGGTTTGTTACGATCAGATCATTTACTTTTCGCTTATCTGCATTTGGCACCTGATCCTCAGCAAACTAATGCGTTAATAGAGTCCGGATGTACGGCTATTGCTTTTGAGACTGTAACTGATGACAACGGATCATTGCCACTGCTATCTCCAATGAGTGAGGTTGCTGGCAGGTTGTCGATTCAAGCTGGGGCTCACTGCTTGGAAATGGCTCAAGGAGGAAGCGGAACTTTACTTGGAGGTGTGCCAGGAGTTGAAAGGGGGCGTGTGGTAGTTATTGGAGGCGGTGTTGTTGGTACTAATGCTGCAAGGATGGCGATGGGGCTTGAAGCGCACGTTACCGTTTTAGATAAATCGTTGAAGCGCTTGCAAGAATTAGATTTTGAATTTGGCGCTAAGCTAAATGTTATTTTTGCTACTAACTCAAGTATTGAGGAGTATGTTGTAAATGCTGATTTAGTTATTGGTGCGGTATTGGTGCCTGGAAAAGCGGCGCCTAGGTTGTTAACAAGAAGTATGTTGCAGCGTATGCGTCCAGGTTCAGTAGTAGTTGATGTTGCTATAGACCAAGGTGGTTGTTTTGAAACAAGCCGTGCAACCAGTCATGATAATCCAACTTTTATTGAAGAAGGTGTCGTTCATTATTGTGTTGCAAATATGCCTGGTGCTGTGCCAAGAACAGCAACCTTTGCATTAAACAACGCTACACTCCCTTTTGTAATAGCTCTCGCTAACAAGGGTTGTAAGAAGGCGCTGCTCGATGATCCAAATCTAATGAATGGTTTGAACGTTTATAAAGGTAAAGTTACTTGTAGTGGGGTTGCTGAAGATCAAGGACTTGAGTATTTGCCTGCCGCAGTTGCTGTTTCTTCTTGATATTCGCGGGTTAGAGTAATGCGCTGTTAGGATAGTTTATTTCTGCAGCGCGATGTTGCCAGTAGGTCACACATATGCCATGATGTTTTTTTGTTTATAGGGCCTATTGTATGTTAGTTCTGCAATATTAATTATCAAGAGGTCCTGAAAGAACTTTGAACGATAAAGGACTTATGTATGATCACTTGCTATAGTAGCGACAAATCCAACGCTAAACCAATTCACATTATTTTACAATCCAAGTTAGATTCATGGCTTGAAAACCAAGATCAGCGCATCAAGAACTGGGTTTCTACCAATAAATTTAAGGCTAAATCCTCACAGTTTTGCGTTATTCTTAATTCTGAAGGAATGGTTGATCAGGTTTTAGTTGGTGCTACAGATGAAAATGATGGCTGGGTTTTAGGGGGGCTGCCTGCTAATCTACCTGAAGGTGATTATTATGTAGAGCACAACCCTTTGTCTCCAGAGGCATCAGCTCATTCTTTGTTTGCTTGGGGTGCTGGGAGTTATCAGTTCACAAAATATACTGAAAAACCTGAGTATAAAACTCGTCTTGTTTGCCCTGATTCGGCTTCACAGCAAGCGATAATAAATCGTCTTGAAAGCGTATATCTGGTTCGCGATCTTATTAATATGCCAACTGAAGATCTTGGTCCAGAAGATTTGTCTAATGTGGTAGCTAAAGTTGCAAAAGAGTTTGGCGCTAAGTTAACTCAAACCGTTGGTGATAAGCTATTAAGTACTTATCCATCTGTGCATATGGTTGGTAAGGGATCATCCCGTGCACCTAGAGTTCTGGATTTGCGCTGGGGGCGGAAAAATCAGTTCACCGTTACAGTTGTTGGCAAAGGTGTATGCTTTGACTCGGGAGGGTTAGATCTTAAACCAGCCTCAGGCATGCTTGATATGAAAAAAGATATGGGAGGAGCTGCAAACGCTCTAGGTTTGGCACGACAAATTATGGCAGCAAATCTGCCAGTCAACTTGCGATTACTTATACCAGCAGTTGAAAACTCAGTTTCTGGTGATTCTTACCGGCCTGGTGATATTATTCGCTCACGTTCTGGCAAGACTATTGAGGTTTTAAACACTGATGCCGAAGGTCGCCTTATTCTTTGTGATGTACTGTCTGACGCTTCAGATGAAAAACCAAACCTATTGGTAGATTTTGCAACTTTAACCGGGGCTGCTCGCGTTGCAGTAGGTACTGATATTAGTGCTCTGTTTACCAGAGATGACAAGTTGGCTTATGCTGTGAAAGAACATGCTGAACAAACTTATGACCCAGTTTGGCAGTTACCACTTTATAAGCCATATCGTAGTTTGCTAGACAGTCCAATTGCAGACATTGCTAATTGCGTTATTAAGTCACCATATGGAGGAGCTACAACAGCTGCTCTATTTTTATCAGAGTTTGTTGATGAAGAAATTAACTGGATTCACTTTGATATTATGGCGTCTAATACGTCTACTATGCCTGGTCGCCCGCTTGGAGGGGAGGCAATGGGTATGCATGCAATGTTTTCTTATATTAAATCATTGTGTATATAATTATGCTTAGTTAATATCAGATACTAGGCAGCGCCCCTAAAGCGTTATCATTTTTTTTGTTTCGGATAAATATTTTATGGGCGTTGCCTTGGGTTTGCTGGCATTTGCAGCTGTTGGGGCAATCTAAAGATAAATGGGTAGTGCTATAACAAGCCCGCTGGAAACCCTATATGGATAATGTTTAAGGAAGAGCTATGACTGAAAAGAAAGCCGAAAAGGTAAAGAAGCCTCAAGTAAAAACAAGACAAACAGCTGCCAAAAAAACAGCAGCTAAAGAATCTGTAGAGTCTAAATCGACTTGTCGTCCTGTTTATATAGTCGATGGATGCAGGACTCCATATATAAAGGCTCGAAATAAACCCGGTCCCTTCTCTGCATCTGATTTGGCGGTTAGCGCTGGTCGAGAACTGCTTTCAAAATTACAAATAGATCCTAAGTCACTTGATGAAGTTATTTTAGGATGCATGATCCCCAGCCCTGAAGAGGCAAATATTGCTCGAGTCGTCAGTTTGAGGCTAGGTTGCGGTAAAAATGTTCCTGCTTATACTGTACAGCGTAATTGTGCTTCAGGTATGCAGGCAATAGATTCTGCCTTAAAAGATATTGCTATGGGTCGTTGTGATTTGGTTCTAGCTGGTGGCACTGAATCTATGTCTCATTCTCCTTTGCAGTTTGATCGCTCCGGAGTTAATTGGTTTGCCGGTCTTGCAACTGCTAAAACATTTGGGGCCAAGTTAAAAAGTTTCGCGGCATTTCGTCCTTCCTATTTAAAACCAGTTATAGTTCTTTTAAAAGGTTTGCATGACCATGTTGCCGATATTGGCATGGGGCACACTGCAGAAAAACTTGCTCATAAATTTGAAATTAGCCGTGAGGCTATGGACAAATTTGCTCTTGATAGTCACAAAAAAGCCGCTAGCGCGATTAAGAATGGTGACTTGAGTGATGAGGTGGTTCCAGTTTATGATTCTAATGGCACTTGCTACCAAGTCGATGATGGTATACGAGCTGATAGCTCTATGGAAAAACTTGCTAAATTACGACCATTTTTTGATCGTCCAGTTGGACTGGTAACTGCTGGAAACAGTTCCCAAGTAACCGATGGTGCTGCAGTGTTAGTTTTAGCTAGCGAAGAAGCTGTGAAGAAATATAATCTTAAAGTGAAAGCTGTTATTAAAGATGTGGAATGGGCAGGCCTTGACCCAGAAGTGATGGGATTAGGTCCAGTTTTTGCGAGTACTCCAATTCTAGAGCGTAATAATCTTGGCTTGAATGATGTTGATTACTGGGAAATTAATGAAGCTTTTGCAGCACAAGTTTTAGGTTGTTTAAAAGCATGGGAATCATCTGATTTTTGCAAAAATGAGCTAGGCCTAAAGAAAGCCATGGGTAAACTAGACCTCAAAAAACTAAATATAAGTGGTGGTGCTATTGCTCTTGGTCACCCTGTAGGTTCAAGTGGTGCAAGGATAGTTTTACATTTAGTCAATACTCTTCATAAGAATAAATCAAAGCGTGGTATTGCAACTATTTGTATTGGCGGAGGCCAAGGTGGCGCAATGTTAGTTGAGACTGTATAAAGCAACAAGGAAGTAACTATGAAATTTAAACATTGGAAGCTAGACACTGATACAAATAATGTTATCTGGGCCACTCTAGATAGGGCTGATCAGTCTGTTAATAGCTTAAATGACGAAGTTATTCTTGAATTAGAGAAAGTGGTAGAAACTGTTGAGCAAACAAAAAATTGTTCTGGGTTAGTTATAAAATCTGGTAAAGCCAATAGCTTTATTGTTGGTGCTGATATTCGCCAATTTACAGAACTAAAAAACGCAAAGCAAGCCAGGGAGGTCATTGAGAGAGGTCACGCTATATTGGATCGCTTGGAGAAGCTTAAAGTTCCAACGGTTGCTATGATAAATGGTGTTTGTTTAGGTGGTGGCGCTGAGCTTGCTCTTGCTTGTAAGTATATCGTTGGGGACGCCGATAAAACAGTTATTGGTCTTCCTGAGGTCAAACTAGGTATTTATCCTGGCTGGGGTGGTTCTGTGCGCCTGCCAAGAAGAGTTGGTGCAATCAAATCAATGGGGGCTATTCTTCCAGGTAGAGCTTTTAAGGCTAAACAAGCATATAAAATGGGTTTTATTGATAGTGCTGTGCCAGCTAGACAGCTTAAGAGGACAGTTGAATATTTTATTGAAAATACCCCAAAACACAAGCACCCAACTACAATAGAATCTCTCACTAATCATCGCTGGGTGCGAGGTCTTTTATCCAATCAATTTGAAAAACAATTAAACTCTAAGATTCGTGAAAGCCAATATCCAGCACCTTTTGCTGTTGTTAGGAATTGGGTGAGATATGGTGTAGGAAGAAAAGCTTTTAAGGGTGAGGCTAAAGCTGTTAGTGAGCTTTTATTATCTTCAACATCTAAGAATTTGGTTCGTGCTTTTTTCTTGCAGGAAAGAATGAAGGGGCTTGCAAAGAATGTTGACTTCAATCCTAAGCATCTGCACGTTGTTGGCGCAGGTGTAATGGGTGGTGATATTGCTGCTTGGGCCGCTCGCCAAGGAATGAAAGTTACTCTTCAGGATCAAAAGCCAGAGTTTATTTCTGGAGCAATTCAGCGAGCCTATAAATTCTACAAGAAGAAGCTTAAGGAGCCTAGGAAGGTTCAAGAAGCCATGGATAATTTGCAGCCAGACGTCAAAGGTTATGGCATTTATACAGCAGATGTGATTATTGAGGCAGTTGTCGAGAAAATTGAAGTTAAGCAAGAAATTTTTAAAGATCTGGAGAATAAGGCTCGCCCTGATGCAATACTTGCTTCTAATACTTCGAGTATTTCAATTGATGAAATTTCAAAAAAAATGGAAAAACCATCTCGTTTGATGGGTGTTCACTTTTTTAACCCTGTTTCAGTAATGATGTTAGTTGAAGTAGTAAAAGGCGATAAAACAGATGTGGATTTATATAATAAGGGGATTGCCTTTGTTCGCAAGATAAATCGTTTGCCTCTTCCTGTTAATAATTATCCGGGATTCTTGGTCAATCGCATCTTAATGCCTTACTTATTTGAAGGTATGTTGATGCTAGATGAAGGATACTCGGTGAATTCTATTGATGAAGCTGCAGAAAGCTACGGTATGCCTATGGGGCCATTGAAACTTGCTGATCATGTTGGCTTAGATATTTGTATTCACGTTGCCAGAATATTGGCTCCCGAATATGGTGTAGATATTCCAAAATGCCTTTCATCTATAACCGATCAAGGAAATATAGGTAAAAAGTCGGGCCAAGGTTTTTACAAGTATAAGAAAGGCAAGTTGATTGCAAACAAAAATCCAACCAAATTTAAGAAATCTAAAGATTTAACTGATCGATTAATTTTTGCAATGTTAAATGAAGCAGTGTCTTGCTTGCGACAAAAGGTTGTAGCGGACCACGACCTTCTAGATGCTGGAATGATATTTGGCGCTGGTTTTGCTCCATTCAGAGGTGGACCAATGCAGTATATTAAGACAGAGGGTGCCGATAAACTTAGGTCTAGACTTGAGAAATTAGAGAAGAAATATGGAGAAAGATTTACGCCTGATAAAGGATGGAGTGCTCTAAAATTTGATAAGGTTGATTGCTAGAGAAGTGAATAAAAAGTTTTGAGAACCGGGGTTTCGAGTTTTATTTGTAGAAAATCAATTGCTTATGGATTATGTGCACTAAGATTTTGTTATCCCGCAACTTGAACCTGTCATCCCGCAGCTCTAACATGTCATCCCGCAGCTCTAATCTGTCATCCCGCAGCTCTAATCTGTCATCCCGCGGCTTGACCGCGGGATCCATGAAGATAGATTCCGCGATCAAGTCGAACAATGACAGAGTTTTCATTTTTTTGCTACTGTTAAAGCATCTAAGTTGATTATTTAAAACTCAAAACTTGTATATTGAAATTACCCATTAAGTCTGATCAATTTAATAGGCCCTATTCGAATTCGCACATCTGCTCTATCCATTTTAAATGTCTTTCAAGGGCTCCCTGGTTTTTTTCGAAAATATCTTTAGCATTTTTAATCAGGTTTGTTGTAAGTTTGTGATTCAAAAAAAGTTCACAAATTGATTCTGTTAGTTCTGATGAGTTTTTAACTTTAATTGCGCCATTAGCTTTAAATAATTGCTCATAAACTTGATGGAAGTTGAAAACTGATTGGCCAGTGATTACAGGTCTATTGACAGCAATAGCTTCTATTGGATTGTGTCCGCCTTGAGTTACCAGGCTGCCTCCAATAAAGGTTAAGTCGGCAATAGCGTACATTAGAAGCAATACCCCCATTTGGTCTACAACAAGAACTTGAGTTTCGGGTGAAGGTATTTCATTAATGCTTCGGTGCTCAGTTATAAATCCTTGTGATTTACATAACTCAGCTACTTCATCAAACCTTTCGGGATGCCTAGGCGCCAATATTAATAGAGAGTTTGGCTGTTTTTTTAAAATATTTTTATGGGCCTCTAAAAGTAGCTCCTCTTCGCCTTTGTGGGTGCTCCCAGCAACCCAAACTAGTCGCTCAATTCCAATTTTTTTCCTTTGTTTGTTGGCATCTGGCACTAATCTGCTTGGTATTTTTATGTCATATTTGATGTTGCCAAAACATTTTACTCTTTCATGCATACAGCCGATTTCGCGAAACCTTTTTTGATCTAACTCGCTTTGAGCAGCTACACAATTAATTTTTTGCAGGAAAGGTTTTAAGAAAAATTTAATTTTTTTATAACCTTTTGTAGAGTGCGGAGATAATCGGCCATTTGCAATTATCATAGGTATTTCTCTTTTGTCGCAATAATGAATAATATTAGGCCACAGTTCAGTTTCCATTATTACAACAACGGATGGTCTAGTCTTATCAAGAAATCTTTTTACTGCTCCTGGGTAATCGTAAGGTATGTACGCGTGGGAGACTTTATCGCTCAATGTTTTTTTAGCGCACTCAGATCCTGTCGGCGTCATTGTGGTAAATATAATATGAGTACCCGGATGTTTTGCTAATATTTTTTCGGCGAGGGGGGCTATAGCAACTGTCTCACCAACTGATGCTGCATGAATCCAAATCGTAGGTTGACTGTCGTTGGGCCTAATAAATTTTGTAAAGCCGAATCTTTCGGCGATTCTTTCTTTATAAGCTGCTTGTTTTCTTCCTCTAATCATTAATCTCAGTAGGATTGCTGGAATAGCAAGGCGAAAGCATAGGCTGTAAATACGACGAATCATGAGATTTGATCACTCCTTTTGAGCTGATTTTGAGGTTATGATACGCTAATGAAATATATTTTAAAACATTGAGAGGTTTTTATGGAAAAGCAAGAATGTAAGCATAAAAAGTGTTTTTTTTCTTTTTTGAGGTTTGATTGTTTTGTAACTCCAGCGTTAATAAAAGTTGTTTTTTGGTTTGCTTCTATTGTGTTTTTCGCGTCTGGGATGCTTGACGTATTTCATGGCTTAATTCTGCCAGGGCTAATAACTATGATTCTGGGGCCAATTTTGGCTAGAGTAGTTGCTGAATGTATTTTAGTTTTCTTCCAGATTAACTCAAATTTAAATAAATTATCTGATAAGAACTAGGTATTATATGAGTTGAGCAAGGGGGGGGGTGGCCCGTGCAAAATTTGCAGGGCCAGGAAGTTAGCTTTATTTAGTATAGTTTTAAATCTTAGGCAAAATTTCATCTATAGCATCTATTGTTTCATCAATAATTTCTTTGTTGTGCTTAATTGAAAGGAATGATGCCTCGAATGCAGAAGGTGGCCAATAAATTCCTCTTTCCAGTAGTCCATGGAAAAACAGTTTGAACGTTTCTGTGTTGATTTTCATGACTTCAGAGTATGTCTCCACTTTTTCTTGTGTAGTAAAAAATAAAGAAAGCATCCCTCCAACTTGCGTAACTACAGAAGGTACATCATGTTTTTCGGTTAGAGCCTTAAGTTTTTGAGCCATGTATTTAGAATTTTCATTTATTTCTTGATAGAAGTTATCAAAATTATCAATCTCGTTAAGAGTTGTTAGCCCTGCAGCCATGGCGACTGGGTTTCCAGATAGTGTGCCTGCTTGATAAACGCCACCTTCTGGTGCCAAATGCTTCATGATTTCAGTTTTGCCCCCAAAGGCACCTACTGGCATACCGCCGCCGATTACCTTGCCTAGAGTTGTTAAGTCAGGTGTGACATTGTAGAGGGCTTGGGCTCCTCCTTTTGCAACTCTGAATCCAGACATGACTTCATCAAATATTAAAATGGAGCCATACTTATCACAAAGGTTTCTTAAGCCTTCTAAGAATCCTGGTTTTGGCGGAATGCAGCCCATATTGCCAGCTACTGGCTCAATAATTATAGCTGCGATGTTACTTCCCTCGGTTGAAAATAACTTCTCAACCGATGCAAGATCATTAACTTGTGCAATTAACGTATGTTCAGTAAAGCTTTTAGGTACGCCAGGTGAGCTTGGTTGGCCAAAAGTAAGTGCTCCGGATCCGGCTTTAACTAAAAGCGCATCGTGGTGGCCATGGTAGTTGCCTTCAAACTTGATTATTTTGTCTCTACCCGTTGCTCCTCTTGCAAGGCGAAGCGCGCTCATTGTTGCTTCTGTTCCTGAGTTAACCATGCGGACTTTCTCTATAGATGGCACCATTTTGCATATTTTTTCAGCTAGTCGAACTTCAAGTTCGCAAGGTGCACCAAAGCTTAGGCCTTTTGCTGCTGTTTTCTGTACGGCATCGATAACTGAAGGGTAGGCATGACCTAAGATCATTGGCCCCCACGAGCCAACATAATCAATATACTTGTTACCATTGTTGTCAAACATATATGGGCCTTCGGCGTGATCGATAAAAATTGGTTCTCCGCCTACTGCTTTAAATGCCCGAACAGGGGAATTAACCCCACCTGGAATCAATTCGCATGCTCTGCTGAATATTTTACTAGTCATTTCTCTTCTCCTCCGTAGTTTGCTCAAAATTTAGTTGTTTTAAGCGCGCCTATTTATGGTGTTATATGCTAAAAGGGCTTTACAATGGCTAGTATAACTGCTCCAACAAGTACTACAACCGGGAATTCATTTAACCATCGATAAAAAACATGAGTGTGTTTATTTTTGTCATTTTTGAAATCAAGATAGAGTTTCCAGCAATAAATATGGAAAACCCAGAGTAGCGCGACCAAAAACATTTTTGCATGAAACCACCCCATTTGCATGTATCCACCCCAGCTATAGCTCCAAAGCCAGACACCAAAAACTGTCGTTAAGATTCCTCCTGGAGTAGTTATTCCATATAGTAATTTTCTCTCCATTATTTTGAATCTTTCGATGCTGGCTTTGTCATTGCTCATCGTATGATATACATAAAGCCTTGGTAGGTAGAAAAGCCCTGCGAACCAAGTGACCATGAATATAATATGAAAAGCTAAAATCCACTGCATGTTTGATACCCTAAATTTTGAATTAAACAGGCTCTAGTCTAAACTTTTTTTAGAATGTTGACCAGAAAGCTTTCATAGGTAATAATGGGCGCAGTATAAATATAGCATGGTATATAATAATGAGTACCCCAAACCAACAAATTAACTTTACTGATAGCGCTGTTGCTAAGGTGTATGAGCTTATTAAGGAAGAGTCTGCTGATCTTAAGCTTCGTGTTTTTGTAACTGGTGGCGGCTGTTCTGGGTTTCAGTACGGTTTTGAGTTTGTTGAAATTCCAGGAGAAATGGATCAAGTTTTTTCTAAAAAAGTTGCTGAACAGTCTGGGTCGGAAGATGATAGTTCTGGTGAAGGTGAAGTTAAATTTCTAGTTGATCCTATTAGTATGCAGTATTTAATGGGTGCGGAAATTGACTATAAGGAAGATGTTCGTGGTTCGCAATTCGTTATTCGTAATCCTAATGCTAAAACTACTTGTGGTTGCGGTTCTTCTTTTTCAGCATAACATTTAAATGGATTCAAAAATGACTGATATCAAGCAAGCATTAATAGAAATTAAACGTGGTTCACTAGAAATCATTCAAGAAGATGATTTAGCTAAGCGCATCGAAGAAAAAGGTCAGTTAACTGTTAAGGCTGGTTTTGATCCTACTGTTTCTGATCTGCATCTTGGTCATACAGTTCTTATTAATAAGATGCGCACATTTCAGGAGCTTGGACATCGTGTTGTTTTTTTGATTGGTGATTTTACTGCAATGATCGGTGATCCAAGTGGTCGTGACATTACGCGTCCACCTTTAACTCACGATCAAGTTAAGGCTAACGCTAAGACTTATGCTGACCAAGTATTCAAAATTTTAGATCCAGAGCGTACAGAGGTCCGCTATAATTCTGAGTGGATGAGTAATAAATCATCTGTTGATATGATAAAGCTTGCCTCTCATTATAATGTTGCACGTATGCTTGAGCGTGATGATTTTAATAAGCGTTATAAAGAAGGGCGCTCAATTGCAATTCATGAGTTTTTGTATCCTTTGGTTCAAGGTTATGATTCGGTCGCCTTGCAATCTGATATTGAGCTTGGTGGTGGAGATCAAAAGTTCAACTTGCTGGTTGGCCGAGAGCTTCAGCGTCATTATGGGCAAAAGCCCCAAAATATTTTGACTGTTCCTTTATTGGAGGGCACAGATGGCGTGTATAAGATGTCTAAGTCTCGTGATAACTATATAGGAATCACAGAAGCACCAGAAGAAATGTTTGGTAAATTGATGTCTATTTCTGATGATATGATGTGGCGTTATTATGAATTATTAAGTTTTCGTCCTCAGTCTGAAATTGAAAAGATCCAGTCTCAAGTTAAAGAAGGGTTGAATCCTCGTGATGTTAAAATGTGGCTTGCAAATGAGATTATTGCGCGTTTCCACGGAGAGGTTGCAGCTAAGCAGGCAGAAGAATCTTTTATTAACCGCTTTCGTCATGGAAATGTTGCAGAAAACATAGAGGCTTTCGAAGTTAAGTCTGATAATGGTCAAATTCAAATTGGTTACGCTCTTAAAGAATGTGCCCTAGTTTCTTCTACTTCTGAAGCAATGCGCATGATTAAGCAGGGCGCTGTTAAAGTTGATCAGGTTAAAGTTAGCGATAAGAGTCTGGTGCTTGATGCTGGTAGTGAGTATTTGTTGCAGGTTGGTAAGCGCCGTATTGCTAAGTGTCTTGTGGTTTAATTTGGTTACAGGATTGTATCTCTGCTTTGCTCATTAATGGCGTAGGGCATTAGCTTCTTATTGAGCTCTTCGGAGTCTCCCCAGTTTCTTTGGGTAAGCGTTCTTTTTATTGCTCCTTTGTTGAAGAAAACACATCTAAGGCTTTTTGATATTTCGCTCCTTTGCATTGTGTTTGTATTTTTGTGTGAGGGGTTTGTGGTGGATCCTTTGTTGTTATGGGCAGCATCCATCAGAGCTTCTTCCACTGTTTTATTAATTCCCTCTATAGCTAGCTTTGTTGTTTCAAGTACATACCTTTCATAGTCTTTTTTTCTGGTTGGCAGTATTTCTGTTAGGGTAAGGTATTTGTTTTTTATAAGTCCTGCTGCTGAGTATATTGCTATTGCCGTGCTAAATATTAATAGGGTTGCTGACGTTAAGAAAGCAATAAAAAACGCGCAGGTTAGTGCAGCTTGTAATACTGATGATTGCGATATGATTGCCAGATATATAAATGTGCTAAATATAAGTGCTGGTAATGTTGATAAAGTAATAAAGGTTGGCGACATAAATAAGAGAATTCCCGCAGTTAATTTTAATCTCTTTATTTCTTGATAATTGTTTATTTTGTATGAATATTTTGCTTGAAAAGCTCTGTTTGTAATATAGTCATAATGTCTAAACGCCATTTTCCTGGAATGTAGTTTTAAGGATGGTAGGTTTGTTGATAGGTTGTTTATATACTTTGGTAGTAATTCATTAATATTTATTAGTAGTTGGTTTTTATCTAGCTTGATTTCAGGGTTTGTCGTAGTGTTATTTATAATATTGAAAAGTAATGGGCTACTTCTTAATTCAAGATGATAATCCAGATACTTTCTAATAGTCTTATAAGAATTCTCTTTTCTAAATGTTAGCTGTTTTTGTAAGTGGATTGTTAGGTTGTGGGTTAGCTGGTTTTTCAGCCATTCTGGTTTTTTAGGAATTGCCATTACTTTTTTTTGGGTCTTGAGCTCATTATATAGGTTATGCAATTGGCGGTTGGTTAGTGCAAGGTTTTGCCTCTCATTTTTGTTGAGAAAAGAGAAGATAATATCAAGAGCGTCATTAGGTATATCTATAAGTGAAGCCTCTGTTATGGGTTCAGGGTGGATTTGTGTTGATGCTGATTGTAGTAATTTATTTTTTCTCATTAAGGGCCTTAGCTTGCGGGAGCTTGTGGTATATTGCTTGGTTGCTGTTGGTAATAAGGTGATAATTTTCTTTTTATATTTTTATTGCCACCCCAGCCTCTGGATTGTAGGGTTTTGTCTAACGCTGCTTTATTAAAAAAACAAATTCTTGTTTCTTTTAAGAGTTCGTTTTTTATTTGGTTATCGTCCATAGTCGGTTTGCTAGCTTTTGCGTCTGGTTCTCTTCCGAAATTGTCAATCGATATGGATTCTTCTATTTTTTTGTCTAGGCCGGCAAAAACTTCTTTTACTGTTTCAAGTATAAGTCTTTCCTTGTCCTTTCTTATTAAGGGGAGTAGCTCTAAGGTTTTGAAGTGTTTTATCTGGCCTCCTAGTTTTTTTATTCTTGGTGTTATTAGTATTTCGTTGATTAATGTAGCAATGAACATGGAAACTGTTGGAGTAACTATTGCAGTACTAACTAGTAGTGCGCTAATGATTGATACGCTTATGAAAATTGCTGGATGGCTGTGTATGAGTATTGTGATAAATGGAGCAAAGATAGTTGCTATTGATGGTATTGGCATGGTGTGTGCCCCTATAATGATAGTTAAGCTAGCTGCTTTTATGCGCCTTAAAATAACTGCGTCTCTGTGCTTGCTTGGTTCATATATGATTTTTGAATTAAAAAGTCTATTTGTTTTGTAGTCATGGTAATTGATGAATGTCTTTGTTTTGTAGTGAGCTTTTGGCTGTTGAATGTGCTTTGGTATATTGTATATGTAGTCAGGAATGGCTTCTGTTAGGTTTAATTTTGTGTTGTTTATATTTATGTGTAAGTTAGGGTTTTTCTTGCTGATCTCGGTAATTTTATTGAATAGGTTAAAGTCTTTATATATCGTGTGGTTTATTATGTATTTTTTTACTTCTTTATATGATTCTTTTCGTTTTAAGTTTAGTCTTATCTGTAGGTGTTTAATGGTGCTATGAATTAACAGTTTACTTATCTCAGGGGTTGAGCTGATAATTTTTTGGTTTTCTTTTGATTTACTAACGTTATTTAGTCTTTTGTTTGTTTGAGAGAAATTTGTCTGGGATTCTGGGTTAAGAAAAGAGTGTATTAGTCTGAGTGCATCATCTGACAGGTCACTTATAGAAGGGCAGTTTTTTAGTTCTGTATCGTTAGAATTTAAGTTTGTGGTTTGTGCGGTTGTGCTTGGGTTTCCTGTTTTATATAGTTCGTTTATATCTTCTATATCTTCTATATCTTCTATATCTTCTATATCTTCTATATCTTCTAGTTCTTCGGTGTGTGTCTTCTTGTTGTTGGCTGGTTCAGTTCTGTGGGGTTTGAGTTTTATTCTGTTCAAGACTAGTTTGTAATGATTTCTTGTCATGGCCCTTCTCCGGTTATTAGCGTTTTGGATTGTATGTTTTATCCGCGCTGTTGTGTAGTTTATTTTGTGTGAGTAGTTTCTCTCTCAATAGGCTTGTGTCTATATTTTAATATTATTCTTGGGTTGAAGGTGTTTGTAAATTCTTGTTGTGGCTTTTCAATATGTTTGCGGTACTTGTGGTTACTCTTCAATTGGTGAATAAATTATTTGTTTCAAGGTGAAAAGAAGGGTGGGCTTCCGAGTTCTATAACTAATCTATATAGCCTTCGGTATAGAGCTGCGCGCAAGAAGGCAAATGGAGTGTCAAAAAAACATAGTGAGGAAAGAGAAGTTGGACAAAATCATTTGCATCGCGTTGATGGTGGGAGCTATAGATAAGGATCGGTGCTCTAAATGCAAAGCGTATTCATCTTTTGTTGTGCAGAATGGAAAATGCTTGAGGTGCTTAAGTAAGTCGTGATTGATTGTTGTAGTTTAAAGCAATAAAGCAGCTGGCTGACAAGAATTATATGACGGTATCGTTGTATAGCATAATTTCACAGTCGTCTTTTATTTAAAAGGTGTATTTTATTGCCTCCGTCAAGGTTTGTTTTTGATTAAGGCAGAGGCTTATATTCTTAATAATAATTTATCGGCTAGTTTTATTGGCGGCTATTTCGGTTTGGTTGCTTTATGTAATTGCTCTTTATGAGGCTTGTCTGGGTTATTTAAGCCATGCTTTTGTTGTTAAGGTCTCAGTCTTTTTGTAATTATCCTGTGTTTTGATTCGTTAGGCTGTTTAATGTGTGAGCGCATTTTGGGCGTTCGTTGGTCTTTTGATAAATAATATCAAAAAAAATCAAAAAAATTTTCGTTGTTTATTTCGTATCCAGTTCGCCATATATTCCTTGTAATACAAGGTGTTGCGGTGCTGATGAGTGGCGTATTTTTTTACCAAGAGAAGGAAAATGCAATTTTTTTTAAAAAAAGTGAAAAAAAGGGTTGACTCAAAATGAAAGTTGTATAGAATGTACATCACTGGCGGGGACAACGCACTACGAAAAGCGAAACGAACCGCAACGATCTTTAACAAAATGGTTGATTTAAGTAAAAGTTATATGCCGCAATTTTTGTGGGCACTTACTTCGGAAGTTTTGGTAAAAACTTTTAAAGTAAAGATGTAACAATTTCTTTGTTGTAGCAACTTTGCGTACTAATATATAGCCTCTGATTTCCCAGAGGTAGACAGGTTTAAACATGAGAGTTTGATCCTGGCTCAGATTAAACGCTGGCGGCATGCCTAACACATGCAAGTCGAACGGTAACATGAGAGAGCTTGCTCTCTTGATGACGAGTGGCGGACGGGTGAGTACAACGTAGGAACCTGCCCTTTAGTGGGGGACAACTCGAGGAAACTCGAGCTAATACCGCATACGTCCATCTTCTATAAGTAGTTGGTGGAGAAAGCGGGCAGTTTACTGCTCGCGCTATTGGAGGGGCCTACGCCGGATTAGCTAGTTGGTAAGGTAATGGCTTACCAAGGCAACGATCCGTAGCTGGTCTGAGAGGATGGCCAGCCACACTGGGACTGAGACACGGCCCAGACTCCTACGGGAGGCAGCAGTGAGGAATCTTGGACAATGGGCGAAAGCCTGATCCAGCAATGCCGCGTGTGTGAAGAAGGCCCTCGGGTCGTAAAGCACTTTCAGTAGGGAAGAAAAAACCAAGGTTAATACCCTTGGGAATTGACGGTACCTACAGAAGAAGCACCGGCTAACTCTGTGCCAGCAGCCGCGGTAATACAGAGGGTGCAAGCGTTAATCGGATTTACTGGGCGTAAAGGGCGTGTAGGCGGATATCTAAGTCGGATGTGAAATCCCTGGGCTTAACCTAGGAACTGCATTCGATACTGGATATCTAGAGTATGGTAGAGGGAAGTGGAATTTCCGGTGTAGCGGTGAAATGCGTAGATATCGGAAAGAACACCAGTGGCGAAGGCGACTTCCTGGCCCAATACTGACGCTGAGGCGCGAAAGCGTGGGGAGCAAACAGGATTAGATACCCTGGTAGTCCACGCCGTAAACGATGAGAACTGGACGTTGGAAACCTTGAGTTTTCAGTGTCGAAGCTAACGCGTTAAGTTCTCCGCCTGGGGAGTACGGCCGCAAGGTTAAAACTCAAAGGAATTGACGGGGGCCCGCACAAGCGGTGGAGCATGTGGTTTAATTCGATGATACGCGAAGAACCTTACCTACCCTTGACATGTCTGGAATCCTCTTGCGAGAGAGGAGTGCCCTTCGGGGAACTAGAACACAGGTGCTGCATGGCTGTCGTCAGCTCGTGTCGTGAGATGTTGGGTTAAGTCCCATAACGAGCGCAACCCTTACCCTTAGTTGCCAGCGGTTCGGCCGGGGACTCTAAGGGAACTGCCGGTGATAAACCGGAGGAAGGCGAGGACGACGTCAAGTCATCATGGCCCTTACGGGTAGGGCTACACACGTGCTACAATGGATACTACAGAGGGTCGCTAAGCCGCGAGGTGGAGCTAATCCCACAAAAGTATTCGTAGTCCGGATTGGAGTCTGCAACTCGACTCCATGAAGTTGGAATCGCTAGTAATCGCGAATCAGAATGTCGCGGTGAATACGTTCCCGGGCCTTGTACACACCGCCCGTCACACCATGGGAGTGGATTGTACCAGAAGCGGGTAGGCTAACCTTCGGGGGGCCGCTCACCACGGTATGGTTCATGACTGGGGTGAAGTCGTAACAAGGTAGCCGTAGGGGAACCTGCGGCTGGATCACCTCCTTAATTTTGAACCAGCTTCCTTGTAAGTGTTCACAAAAATTGCGGTATAACAAATACGACCAGTGCTTTTAATTGGTTTTTTAGTTAATTGCATTAAGTCCAGATCGGGTCTGTAGCTCAGTTGGTTAGAGCGCACCCCTGATAAGGGTGAGGTCGGAGGTTCAAATCCTCCCAGACCCACCAGATTTCGACATGCTTTTGTATGTTAAGAAGTCAAAAACACGTCGACATTCAGTGATAGTTTGTGTTACGAGATTGTTTTACAGTCTTTGTGAGTCAAGCTAGAATGAGGGGCCATAGCTCAGCTGGGAGAGCGCCTGCCTTGCACGCAGGAGGTCGTCGGTTCGATCCCGTCTGGCTCCACCAATTTGTGATTATTTGAATCAAAGTTAAATTTTTTAAATTTAGTCTTGATTTTTCTGATTATAAAGTTAAAATTAGACGCCTTGGCAGTATTGCTGTCATGTGGGTCTAGTCTTTTACCTAGATCAATCTGTTCTTTAAAAATTTGGATAAGTTTATACAAAGCGTCTAGTAATTATTATCGTGACGATAGTTACAAATACTTCTTTCTATAAGCGCATTTTATTATGTGGTTATTTAGGGTTGTATGGTCAAGTAACTAAGCGCATACGGTGGATGCCTAGGCGGTAGGAGGCGATGAAGGACGTAGGAGCCTGCGAAAAGCTTCGGGGAGCTGGCAAACAAGCATTGATCCGGAGATGTCCGAATGGGGAAACCCACCATCATTTGTGATGGTATCGTGCACTGAATATATAGGTGCATGAAGCGAACCCGGGGAACTGAAACATCTAAGTACCCGGAGGAAAAGAAATCAACCGAGATTCCGTTAGTAGTGGCGAGCGAACGCGGATCAGCCCTGTTGCTGTATCGGTCTTTGTTATAGAAGAATCTTCTGGAAAGTTGAACCGTAGAGGGTGATAGTCCCGTATTTGAAATAGCAAAGATAGTTGGCAACGAAGAGTAGGTCGGGGCACGTGAAACCTTGACTGAACATGGGGGGACCATCCTCCAAGGCTAAATACTACCTACCGACCGATAGTGAACCAGTACCGTGAGGGAAAGGCGAAAAGAACCCCGGCGAGGGGAGTGAAATAGAACCTAAAACCGTATGCGTACAAGCTGTGGGAGCCCACTTGTGGGTGACTGCGTACCTTTTGTATTATGGGTCAGCGACTTATCTATAGTGGCAAGCTTAACCGTTTAGGGGAGGCATAGGGAAACCGAGTCTTAATAGGGCGTTTAGTCGCTGTAGATAGACCCGAAACCGAGCGATCTATCCATGGCCAGGGTGAAGGTTAGGTAACACTGACTGGAGGCCCGAACCCACTAATGTTGAAAAATTAGGGGATGAGCTGTGGATCGGAGTGAAAGGCTAATCAAGCTCGGAGATAGCTGGTTCTCCTCGAAATCTATTTAGGTAGAGCCTCATGTATAACTTCTGGGGGTAGAGCACTGTTTCGGCTAGGGGGCCATAGCGGTTTACCAAACCGATGCAAACTCCGAATACCAGAAAGTTTAAGCATGGGAGACACACGGCGGGCGATAAGGTTCGTCGTGGAAAGGGAAACAGCCCAGACCGCCAGCTAAGGTCCCAAAATCATAGTTAAGTGGGAAACGATGTGGGAAGGCATAGACAGCCAGGAGGTTGGCTTAGAAGCAGCCATCCTTAAAAGAAAGCGTAATAGCTCACTGGTCGAGTCGGCCTGCGCGGAAGATTTAACGGGGCTAAAACTATGTACCGAAGCTGCGGACAATAGATTTATCTATTGTGGTAGAGGAGCGTTCTGTAGGCCGTTGAAGGTGAATCGTAAGGTTTGCTGGAGGTATCAGAAGTGCGAATGCTGACATGAGTAACGATAATGCGGGTGAAAAACCCGCACGCCGAGAGTCTAAGGTTTCCTGGGCAACGCTAATCGGCCCAGGGTGAGTCGGCCCCTAAGGCGAGGCAGAAATGCGTAGTCGATGGGAAACAGGTTAATATTCCTGTACTTTGTAATGTTGCGATGGGATGACGGAGAAGGCTAGGTCAGCCAACTGATGGTTGTTGGTTTAAGCATGTAGGGAGAGCCCTTAGGTAAATCCGGGGGCTTGTTAATCCTGAGGTGTTATGACGAGTTTCTTTTAGGAACGAAGTGATTGATGCCATGCTTCCAGGAAAAGTCTCTAAGCTTCAGACATTACAAAACCGTACCCGAAACCGACACAGGTAGACCGGTAGAGAATACCTAGGCGCTAGGGAGAACTTGGGTGAAGGAACTAGGCAAAATGGCACCGTAACTTCGGGAGAAGGTGCGCCTCTGACGGTGATGAGCCTGCGCTCTAAGCTGTTGGAGGTCGAAGAAACCAGGTGGCTGCGACTGTTTACTAAAAACACAGCACTCTGCAAACTCGTAAGAGGAAGTATAGGGTGTGACGCCTGCCCGGTGCCGGAAGGTTAATTGAGGGTGTTAATCAGTTTACTGATGAAGCTCCTGATCGAAGCCCCGGTAAACGGCGGCCGTAACTATAACGGTCCTAAGGTAGCGAAATTCCTTGTCGGGTAAGTTCCGACCTGCACGAACGGCGCAACGATGGCCACGCTGTCTCCACCCAAGACCCTGTGAAATTGAATTCGTCGTGAAGATTCGACGTTCCCGCGGCAAGACGGAAAGACCCCGTGAACCTTTACTATAGCTTTATACTGGATTTTGAACATTCATGTGTAGGATAGGTGGGAGACTATGATGCTATGGCGCCAGCTGTAGCGGAGTCACCCTTGAAATACCACCCTTGAATGTTTGGAGTTCTAACTTAGGTCCGTTATCCGGATCAAGGACAGTGTATGGTGGGTAGTTTGACTGGGGCGGTCTCCTCCTAAAGAGTAACGGAGGAGCACAAAGGTACACTCAGCATGGTCGGAAATCATGCAATGAGCGTAAAGGTATAAGTGTGCTTAACTGCAAGACTGACAAGTCGAGCAGGTACGAAAGTAGGTCTTAGTGATCCGGTGGTTCTGTATGGAAGGGCCATCGCTCAACGGATAAAAGGTACTCCGGGGATAACAGGCTGATACCGCCCAAGAGTCCATATCGACGGCGGTGTTTGGCACCTCGATGTCGGCTCATCACATCCTGGGGCTGTAGCCGGTCCCAAGGGTATGGCTGTTCGCCATTTAAAGTGGTACGCGAGCTGGGTTTAGAACGTCGTGAGACAGTTCGGTCCCTATCTGCCGTGGGCGTTGGAGATTTGAGAGGAGCTGCTCCTAGTACGAGAGGACCGGAGTGGACGTACCTCTGGTGCACCGGTTGTCACGCCAGTGGCACAGCCGGGTAGCTATGTACGGACGGGATAACCGCTGAAAGCATCTAAGCGGGAAGCCCACCTCAAGATTAGATCTCCCGGAACTTTGTTCCCTAAAGGTCTGTTGAAGACTACAACGTTGATAGGCTAGGTGTGTAAGTACAGTAATGTATTGAGCTAACTAGTACTAATTGACCGTGAGGCTTGACCATTCAACCCTAAATGACTAACATAAGTAATCGTTTAGGCTGAAGTAACGAATAATTACTAAGCTTTAATAAACTTATCCAATATAGCGAAAGCTAGCTACAGATTGATGTTGCAATTGCAACGACAGTTTGTCTGGTGGCAATAGCGAACAGGAACCACCTGATTCCATCTCGAACTCAGAAGTGAAACTGTTCAGCGCCGATGATAGTGTGGGACCATCCCATGTGAAAGTAGGTCACTGCCAGACATTTTTATTAGGAAAACCCTAGAGGCTTAGTCTCTAGGGTTTTTTTTTGCTCTGCATTTAGCATTAATAAGGAGTTAAATATGCCTCACTTAGTTTTAGAATACAGTAGTAATATCATTGATAAGAACCAAATTAATACCTTCTTTAAGAACGCTCATGAAATTCTAGTAAAAGATTTGCCTACCAAGTTAGAAAGCTGTAAAAGTCGTGCTTATGAGTCTGATAAATATTATGTTGGTAATGGTAGCCATGACAATGCATTCATCCACTTATCTTTGAAAATTTTACCCGGTAGGTCTAAAGCGATTAAAGATCTAGTTGCAAAGAGTTTATTTGATCTTATTACAAATACCTTTAGTCAAACAATAAAAGAGTTGTATCTACATATTAGTGTGGAAGTTGATGATCTTTCTAATGTTTATTTTAAAGGATGAATTTTTGCAAAGTTATTATATTGAGTATTTTTAGGACTGAATCATTTAGCAGACTTTCATATTGATCATTTGTTCGAGTATCATCATTGGTAGCATTTGTATCTAAAAAGTTCTCTCCATCCTCAATAGCTATTTCAATAAGTGATATTTTTAATGATTCGTTGAGAACTGCCAGGCAATTGAGAGATAACTTTGTTGCTTATGATGATAAATTGCTTTGAGTATATAAATCTCCACATTTTGGTGTTTTATCAAAAACTCCTCAGCAATATGTTGGCATATATTAGAGATTTCACTGTTTTGTAAGGTGAAAATCATATTTATCTACCGCTAATTATCAATAATATTAATATAGTTTGCGCATATCCTGGTTATAAGTTTTCTTTGACTTAGATTATTTGTAATACTTGTCTTGGTGATTGTGTATAATGTATTAACTAACACACCTTACGCATAGTCTGTAAAGCTTTAGGGTGAACTCATTTGAATTTATGCAGTTAATCTCTGCAATCCCGTTCACTATAATTGTCACCCCGATCACTATAATTGTCACCTCGAGCGCTATAATTGTCATCCCGAGCGTAGTCGAGGGATCTGAACTTGAACACCTGTCAGATCTCTCCATTGCGCACCTTCGGTGCTTCAGTCGAGATAACGTAGGATGCTGGAGTTGTATAGGTTCGACAATTTGGCTCCAAAACTCATAAAATTAAAAAATCTCACCTTAACCTTTACATGCTGCGAAAGGTGAGTAACTAAATAATATTTATTGTACTAACCTTTTTAATGCGTTTTAATTTGTTCTAGCAACTTAAAAATAATGTTTAAAAGTATTGCCGTAATGGCTCCCACCTCAACCGATGAATCCATAAAAGGTTGCATATATTTGGGTGCTTTTTGAAAAAATAAGGGGTCGGTATCATAGGCTATACCCATGATTATTGACAGTGGTGCAACAGCTCTAGATGATACATGTCGCTTAAACCCTTCTCTGATGGCCTTAAAGCTAGTATTCATAAATAAGCTTCCTGTAAATAACAGAATTGCTGTAACAAGTGGTGATGGTAAAAAAGCGAAAAGCATGATTATTTTGGGGCAAAATGCTATTAATAAAATAATCAAACATACACCATAAGCTAGAGTGGGGTTGGTCTCTTCAATAGCTATAGAGAAACTTACTCCACGCCCACTTGCATTTAGCCCCATACCGCCAAATAGGCCGCTAAGCATGTTCCCCATTCCATCAATAAATCCAGCTTTTGAAATATTGCCAAAATCAGCCTCATCCATGTTGTCGTCTTCGCTTCTTTGAATTGCACTGACCAATGCAATATCTGTGGTAAGTGAAATAATGCTGGCAATTATAAATGGTAAAATCAAACTATTATACCAGCTCCAATTGTTCCAAAGACCATGAATTGTTGGCGTATGAAACCAAGAGGCGTTGGCAAATGCTGGGTAAAAACCTCTTCCCTCTTCCTCAAAAACTAAGCATACAGGGTAGGCAATTAAAAAAAACACAAAAACACAGTAATGCTGAATTATGTTGTGTCTGGCTGTAAATAGTAGGAATATAAGAAACGTTAGAGCAATACTAATAGAAAATAACTTTATATGATTAGCGTCAAAAGCTTGCCCTAAATGCATTAAGTGAACGTCACTGTTTGCAAGCCCAAATAGTCCGATATCAATTCCAATTAATAGTAGTATTGTTCCGGTCACTTGAGGTGGAAATAGGGCTTTTAAAAATCTTAGGGTTGGCGCTGCTACCACTTTCAATAGACCACTAAAAAATGCCATTGTCATGATTGCAGGTAATCCACCAGCTTGTAGAGCTAAAAGTGTTGGGCTTAAATAAACTGCCCCAGGAACCATAGGTAGAAACCTATGTGGGGCCATAAATTTAAATCTCTGGCTTTGCATTAGAGTTGCCAGTCCTCCAGCCAGCATTGAAATACTGATGAATGATATTCTGTCTATATCTGAAAAGTTGCCAACACTAGCAATACTTACAGGAACAGCAAGACTGCTTGCAAACAAGGCGAAAAATTGCATTGATTGAAAGAAGTATTTTATGCTGTCCCTGTTGTTGCTCATTGTTAGTAATCTCCAATTACTAAATCCAGTAAGCACTGTAAAGCAAAAACAATCCTAGAAATAGTTGTATTGCGCCAATGCTAAATAAAATAGAATTCCTAGTTGAAACTGTTCTTCCTATTTGCATTAAAGATTTAGGGAAGAATAAGCCTAAGATGCTCTTAATAAGAATCCACCAAGAAATAATTGTGATAGCAAGTCTTGCATCAAATGTCCAAATGTTATGAATTAGCACAAGAAATAAACCTAAAAGCAAGCCCAGAGCAGAAAAGATAAACATAGTACCACGATGTTGCATTACATCTTTATAGACTTCCTGCAGTTCTATTGGCCTAACAAAAATTACAAAGGCCATAATAAAGAAATAAAATCCAAATATTTTTGTTAACAACAATGATGCGGTCATATTAACTTCCTCCATGAATTGAGAAATTATTATATCATTTGCATGTTGTTTTTTGTATTTTGATGAAGTATTTGGCTTTAATCCCGGCATTGACCGGGATTTTATAGCCTTAAATAAATTTCTAGTTTTGAATTTGGAGCATTGTTTGGCCAGGTTCCATTTCAATATTATAGGCATCTGTCTCATCACCTCCTCTGAGTACAGACCTTAGATGTTCTTCTGCTATCCTTTTGTTATTTGATGAATAAGTTTCAGCTCGATTAGCAAAATAAGCGAGTGTTCCAGGTACAATAGAGACAAATCCAGAAACCGCAAGCGAGACCCAGCTAGAAACTCTGTGACATAGTTGATCCTTTGTGTAATCACATATGCTTTGTACGATAGTTTCTATGATTTGATTGGCGGCTAAGCCCACAATAGAGACAGAGGCAAACATGTTTCTAATGTGTCCCCAGCGCCTTTGCCAAGTTTGAGCTTTTTCAATCTCAACCTCTAATTTTTTGATTTTTAATTGATCCTCTTCACTGTTCAAACTACTATTTAGTTTTTTAATTAATTTATTATTAGCTGTAATCATGCTGGATAAAACTGGGTCGATCATTTGTTGTTGTTGGTCTTCAGTTAGCTTGTCATTTGCAAGTATTTCGTCAATTACTTTGTTACAACTGACCATATAATTATGTAATTTGGGGTGATAATTGTCTATGAATGACTTGTTTGTATCAATTGATAAAACTTCATCGGCAAATTGTCTAGTTCTAATTTCAGCATTTTTTCGTTTCTTTTTGATGAATTGCTTCCAGAAAGTTTGATTTTCTGCAAGCTTAAGCTTCTTATTCTGTTTGGCAACTTCAGATGGTTGTTGCCTATCACTAATGCCAGGGCAGTTGTTAAAGTCTTCTTGTCTTAACTTGAGAACATACTTTGCCGCGCTCCCTTCAAACTCTAGGTGTGGGTATTCATCGTAAAATAGTTGCCAAGCAACTCTTGAGGCAATAACACCACAGTCATTAAGGCCTTCTTGTTTAAATGGAACTTGGTAATTGATATTGTCATCGAGATTATTATAGGCATTGGTTAAGCTTTGAAATAATGCCATTTCACCTTGTTGATTTGGTTTAACAACAGATGATGAATTAAATATACTCACCGATGTGCTAGAGTATAATGTTCTAAGTAGAGTTTTAATTTCTTCATTTGCTAATAGATTTTCAATTGATTCTTCTATTAAGTCATTATCTTGATCAAAGACATCTTGGTTTAATTTTTCAATTTTTGCATTTAATTGTTTAGCTTTTTCCATATTGGGTTTAGAGCAAGTTAACCCTATTGTTATCCAGTGTCTTTCACTTCTCATATTTAAAGGAAAAGCAACCCTGCGCTCCTTTATGTTGCCATCAACATTTGTAAAGTATGCGAGTAAATCCCTAAGAAAAAAATCTTGGTTGTTTTCAATAGATAAATCATCTATCGCATAAGGAAGAGAGCAATAAAAATGATATTTGTCCTTTTGGTTAGTTATTGGTCTTTTTGATAGGCCAACTGGAATACCTTTGCTTGAGATAAACTCTTTTATGTCGGAGTCGTCATATTGGTAAGTAAAATTTAGCATTGGAATCTGTTTGTGGCGTTGGTTTTGATTGTTGCTATAGTTAGCATTGCTCATAGGTAAAGGGCTGTCTACTGGGGTTAAAGACCCATCTGTATTGTCATGTGTCAACTTCTTACTCTCCATGTATTTGAGTTAACCGGGTTTTTCATTTTTGGCTAGATTTTATTTGATGTCAATACGAACAAGGGCTAGACTAATATTTTAAGGATTGAATTATGATATATCTAAAACAATTTGCTTTTTTCTTGCTAGTCTTATTCTTTCAAAATGCTTTATCTATGTCAGCATCTGAAAGGGATGTTGAAAATTGCATTGCCAAAACTTCTGGTACAACAAATGATATGGTGCTGTGTACAGACAATGAAATAAAAAAGCTCGAGACCTTAAAGTTAGGATTGCTTGATAGTTTAAAAAAACATTTAGATACGTCTCAAATTAAAACCTTGGATAATTCTGAGTCGAAGTGGTTAGATTACCGTAACACTTTTTGTAAAGTTTTCTTTGGAGAGGCTACTGGCACAATCGCTCATGTACAGTCAATTAGTTGTGCTCTTTCATTAACTGAAGAGCGTATTTCTCAATTAGAATCGTTGAAGGAAGATGTCTCTCTATAGCTAGGTAATATTACTTTGATGATTATTTTTGTGCAGAATTTTTGAGTGAATCAACTCGACTATCTCTTCAGCAATCTCGTCTTTTGGCATAAGGTTAAGCTCTATTTGATTGTTGTTGTCGATCCAAGTAACTTTGTTGTCATCTGAATAAAAGGGCGCACCTGAGGTACATATTTGATTGGCAATAATTGCATCAAGCCTTTTCTTTTGAAGTTTTAGTTTTGCATTTTCAATCAGGTTTTCGGTTTCTGCGGCAAAGCCAATACAAATAGGTCTGTCTTTAAGTTTTGATATTGCTGTAAGAATGTCAGGCGTTTTTATTAGCTCAAGGGTGAGTTTGTCCCCATGTTTTTTTATTTTATTTGTAGCTTTCTGTAGAGGTTTATAGTCTACAACCGCGGCAGCAGAGATAAATATATCTGCTTTACTAGATTTTTCTACTGCAGCTTTATGCATTTCTTCAGCAGTCGTTACATTAATAAGCCTGTTAATATTTTTGGGCTTTTCAATATTTGTTGGGCCAGAAATTAGCGTTACCTCAGCACCCGCATTTGCACAGGCAATCGCTAGAGCGTATCCCATCTTTCCTGAGCTGTGGTTGCTTATATAACGTACTGGGTCGAGAGACTCTCTAGTAGGTCCTGCTGTTATAACCACTTTTAGACCATCTAATTTCTTTTCATAGTTTAATGATTTATTAACTGATTTTAGAATATGTTCTGGCTCTTGCATCCTTCCGAAACCGACGTCACCGCATGCTTGTTCCCCGCTTGCAGGGTATATGATTTTGACTTTTTGTTTTTCGAGTTGATGAACATTTTGTTGTACAGCACAGCTATTCCACATTGTTTTGTTCATAGCGGGAGCAATAAAGATTTGTGCTTCACTTGCAATGCAAACTGTGGTTAATAAGTCTGAGCAAAGTCCACTTGCTAGCCTGCTGATACTTGCAGCACTTGCTGGAGCAATGATTATCAAATCAGCCCATTTTGCTAAATCAATATGCATCATGATAGGGTGGTTGGGGTCAAATGTATCATGGTAGACTTGGTTGTTAGTTAGAGCGGCAAAAGTGTTTTGGTGGATAAATTGCTTGGCACCCTCAGTCATTACAACCTTAACGTTATAACCTGATTTTATGAAAAGACGAGTAAGCTCAGCTGCTTTGTATGCAGCTATGCCTCCGCTCACTCCCAGTAAGATATTTCTCATAACTATCTATTCTTTTCCCAAACTAGGCGAATACCATGTAAAACTAGGTCTGGAATATTTGCGCTGTATATCCCTTCTTCTTCAAAAAGATAAGCATATCCTCCAGTTGCGATACAAATTGGATCATCATTTTGGAAGGTGGTGCCTTTATATTGACTTATTAATTCTTTTATCGCCCCAAGTTGTCCATAGTAAAGGCCAGCTTGAATATTGGTTTCAGTAGTTTTTCCAAGGGGGTGTTCAGGCTTTAAGATATCAACAGCTGGGAGTTTGGAAGCGTTCTGTGAAAGAGCATTAATTGAAACCTGTAGCCCCGGTAAGATGGCGCCGCCAATGAAGGCTTTATCTTTGGAAATAGCACAAATTGTAGTTGCTGTTCCAAAATCAATAATAAGCAGATTTTTGTTAGGGAAATGTTCAACTGCTGCTACTGCATTAGCAATTCTATCAGCACCAACTTCTTGTGGTTGCTTAACGTCAAGCTTAATTCCTGTTTTGCTGCCAGGTTTAAGTTCAAGGGGGGTGATATCAAAATATTTTATACAGGCTGAGCGTACAGAGTAGTCAATTGACGGAACTACAGAGCTTAGGCAGATTGCTTCAATTTCGTTTAGGTCAACGCCATTTTCACGCAGCACGTTTTTTAAGAATAGTCCGAGTTGGTCAGATGTGCAGGGTTGTTTTGAAGGGTAACGGAAACGGAGTTGAATCTCTTCTCCTGAGAATACACCACCGTAAATATGCGTGTTGCCAATATCCAAACACAAAATCATTTTATTCCACCTTGCCCAAGTCGGGGCGTTCAATAAAGTTTACGTTATCAATTAGGCGAATGTCGCCTAATTTTATGGCCACAAATCGTCTGCCATTATGCTCTTCTAAGTATTCTATTTCTAAACCTAAATTTAACAGGCTAGTTTTTATCTCATTCAAAGTGTTGTTAGAAGTGAAAATTGTAGCGAACTTATCAGCTAAGTCTCTTTGTTTAGTTGTTAGCCTAGTATTTCTTGAGCTCATTGCTAGGCCAGACTCCTCGCGAATCGTCGGGCAACCAATGATTTCGGTATCAAGGTGATAATCTTCAACCATCGACCTAATTAGTTCTAATTGCTGATAGTCTTTTTCCCCAAAATAAACTTTATTAGGGTTGATGATTTGTAATAGCTTCATAACAACAGTCAAAACACCATCAAAGTGCCCCGGGCGGTATTTTCCTTCCAAAATTGATGCAAGGCGGTGGTTAGTTGTGATTTTGGTTAAATTGCCGTTAGGATAAATAGCGTTAACATTGGGGGTGAAAACATAATCAACTCCAAGTTGGTCAAGAGCTTCAAGGTCTTTCTCCAGCCTATTCGGGTACTTTTTCAAATCTTCTGGGCTATTAAACTGGGTGGGGTTTACAAAAATACTTACAACAACAATGTCATTTTCGCGCTTAGCATTCTCGATCAGTGATGCATGCCCTTTGTGTAGGCATCCCATTGTTGGTATGAAACCAAGCTTTTCATTTTCATTGAGATTTTTTCTGTATGTCTTCCATGTTTTAATTTTTGAAATTTGTAGCATAGTTTTATTACTTATATGTGTGCTCTATCCCAGGGAAGCTAACCTCTTCAACCTCCTTTGTATATTGATCAAGTGCTTTTTGTTTAAGTTCGGCACTATTTAAGTATCTCTTCATAAACTTTGGTTTGAATTCATCTTGAATGCCTAGCATGTCGTGCCAAACCAAGATCTGACCATCAGTATAAGGGCCAGCACCTATACCTATTGTTGCTATATCTAGCTTGCTAGTTATTGTCGATGCAAGTTCACTGGGTACACACTCAAGAACAATTGCAAAGCAGCCGGCTTGTTGTAGTTCCAACGCTTGTTGTATAAGTAAGTTTTTAGATTCTTCAGTTTTGCCCTGAACTTTATAGCCACCAAGAGTGTAGACATGTTGAGGGGTTAGGCCAATATGACCCATAACTGGTACTCCTGAATGCACAATATGATGAATAGTTTCAAGGTTGCCATCAGATCCTTCAAGCTTAACGGCAGTTGCTCCAGCATTCACTAAATTATGAACTGCATTCATTGTTTCATCTTTAGATTTGCGATAGCTCATAAATGGGAGATCACCAACAATTGGTTTGTTTGTGCCTCGTGCTACAGCTTCAGTGTGCAGGGTCATCATTTCGATGGTTGCGGCAGTTGTGTGGGGGTGCCCATGCACGGTCATAGCAACTGAGTCACCAACAAGGACGCTATCAATTTTGGTTCTATTAATAATTTTTGCTGAAGGATGGTCATAGCAGGTGACCATGGTGATTTTGTCACCGGCATGTTTTTTACTGTTAAATAGCGATATAAATGTCATGTTTGGTACCTGTCTCTGTGGATCAAGTCCTGATGTTTATATTGTGTGCAATATTAATTGGATGGTTGTTAGTTGTCAAGTTTAGGTATGTCGCTTAGTATTGAGATATTGTTTGGAATTTACCAAGGCGCCTATTTGTTTTTGGTTACTGAATCTTTTTCAAGAGATGCATTTTTAGAGCAGGCTGTTTCATATGTTTTTTTGTCAATAAGACCTGAGTCATATTTTGCTTTTGCTTCGGCTTCCATTGTCTGCCCATATTTTTTCAGAAGTTTACGGGTTTGATTTGTTACCTCTTCTACGGGAACGGAAAGTAGTTGATCTCGTATAGAGTCATCAAATATTAGATATTCTCTGAGTGGTGTTCGTTTGCCATCGGTAGTCGGTACCAATTTTTGCCATAAAACGACACGAATAGTCTCTAGGATATCTAAAGTTCTAGCGTTTCGCTCTTCGGCTGGGAATGTGCCTACAAGGCGACGAATACATTCGGCAACTCCAGTGCTGTGTAAAGTTGTATAAACTGGGTGACCAGTTAATGCTGCTTCAATAACTGCAGCCATGGTTTCTTGGTCACGTGATTCGCCAACTAGAATAAGACGAGGTTTGCGACGCAAGGCATTTCTCACGCCTGCAGCAAATGATTCGAGGTGACGTGGTATCTCAGTTTGACTAATTATCGATGTCGGAGTAATTACATTGTCATATACAAACTCAATAGGTGATTCATAGGTTAAGATTTTACGGTGGCTTTCAGGATCCATCGCAATATCTTTAATTATTGATGCAAGCAATGTGCTTTTACCTGAGCCGGTTGCACCTGTTACGTAAACCACGCCATCTTCTGGCTTTAGTGAGTCTTCGAGCTCTTTGGGGAGTTGCATAAACTCAAGGTCAGGTGGTTCAGTTGGAATTGTACGTAGAGTTATTTGAATGCCGTGCTGCCCTTCAACTTGGCAGGCTGTAGCATTGACGCGAAAGCGGTAACGATGCATTCGATCAGGTCGAACTTCATAATAGGTATCTATATCTTTGCCGCTAAGTAATTGGGCGGTACCATTTGGTCCATAAATTGAATTAATTAGGTCACCAACTTCAGGGTTGGTCAATAATCTACGGGTTAGACGATAAAGGCGCCCCTGAATCTCAGCAATAATTGGCTCAGATGATTGAATTGTAATATCAGAAGCCTCATTCTCAGAGGCAAATGCAAGAATTGCATCCATGTCTCTAGCGCCAACACGCTTCGGTTCTTTGGGGAAGAACCAATCGTATTTATTTTCTCCATCTCTTTGAGGAGGCTTTCCTTGAATATCGCTCATGTTTAATATTTTAGTCTAGAAGTTTTTAGTTTTCCAGCAGCTCCCGCTCGATTATGGAGCGCCCAGATTTGGCGCGTTTTTGATGAAAAAACTCACTACGCTGCTCATGTATCAATCACACTGCGCTTCTTGCTCATTCTTTCATCAAAATTGCACTCAAGTCTGAGAGTTTCCTTAAATTGTGCAATTCCTAGAGAGAACTACTGTTAGTTTTCTAGTTTGATTGAAAAGATTATTTGATGTCATAAAGGACTGGGTGCCATCTTTTGTGAGGCTTAGACTTTAGTTTGCTTCCATCATTTTTGATGCCGTGTAGAACAGGCCTCCACGATTTGCTATCAGATTTAAGCGAGGAGTTACGAACTATTCTGGAGAATCTGTCATTTACTCTAATTTCTTGCCCACCACCAGTCACACCTAAATGAGTTTTTTCAATTTCAGGTGTTGTAATCATATTTTGGGCCAATAAATTGCGATACAAGGCCATGCCGGAATAGTCGCGCTTGAGAAGTGATATTTGATATTCAAAAATATCATTAGCCTGTTCTATTCCATGTTTCCAGCCAACTTGGACGTATTCTTGCCAAACATCTGACTCTTTTTCGTTTTTTGGCAAAAATGCTGGGTTCGGCTCTGGGGGTTTTTTATATCTTAAGTGCAAGTAGTCGCGCCAAGTTGGAGCTGCTGTAACAAAGTGAGCAGGGGATATAATTCTATAAGTAGCATCTGCAGTTCTTAGTGCAAATGGATTTGATGCATTTAAATTTACTGAAGCCTTTGTCAAAACAGGAGGTATTATATTGTTGCTCAGCAATAATTGTGTAAAGTTAAACGCCGAGTCTAATTGCTTTGCAAGGTGAGCTGTGGTGTGGTTAATTTGTCTTGACCTAAAAGCCAGACCTGTTTGAGCTCCATAAGTCATGGCTGTTCTTTTGATGGCGTCGTATCTTATTGGTGGTAGGCCAGCTGTCTCTGCGGATAATAGAGTGGTATCTACGTGAGCTTCCTGTGTACATCCAGTCATAAAGACTGCAGGGAAAAGTAACAGAATGCTTGCAGCAGCTTTTAATGCTTTTTTATAATGTTGCTTAATCAGTAGTCTCATATCTTAATTCGATAATCCTTTGACCTGGATATAGTTTTATACGAGCTTTTTTCTCTGATTGGAACTCAGCATCACGAAGTATATCTAGGATTTGAGTATTTTTAGCATTAATAGAGACGATTGGCGGAATTGGTGGAGCTACCCCAAGAACTTTTACATGGTAATTTGTTGCTTCAGCAATTTGCTTGATTAATGGTTCAACTGGTCCAGTCCATTTTATAGAGGCGCGTTTTGCCATTCCAACCATTGCTGGATTAAAGCGAGGTGGCATTTTAATTCCTGGATGAGTTGCTTTGTCAATTGAAGCTAGGTCACGTAATGAGTCGCTTATTGACGCTGCTGCCTCGATAAGTTTTGCCTGCACGTCTTTATCAGAAGGTGCATATACAAAAGTATCAGGTTTGTAATGTTTAGCTGGCATCGAGCATCCTGAAAGGATGATCCCTGAAATTAGTGCAAAAATGACTTTTCTCATAACCGAAAAATATCCTGTTGTCAGCACTCTGGTCCACTAGATTAAAGAGTATGTTAGTTTCATTAGACTAGAAATATATATTAGTGTCAAGCTGGGCTGTAGAATTATAGAGCGCTTCTGAGTCAGTATCTTTCGCTATTTTATTGAACCCCCAGAGTTGATTGAAAATTTGATAGTTACATTAAATTGTACAATTGCTAGATTGGGACACTGTTTTTAAATTATGATCGGTGCATAACTTGTTTTGCAGATGCAAATCATGACTAAGTGCACGGGAAAATTTTATACGCAAAAGAAAATTATAGAGTGCAACGTAAAATTTTTTCTAAAACTTAATACATTATATACATCAAGCCATTTATGAAAAGTTTTCGTAGGAAACCAAGCTTCGGGATGATCTTTAGATTGGCTTTCTATTCTAAACAAAAAAAATATATTTTTAACCTAAACAAATGTTTTAAAGTTTTAACGTATACTTTACGCAAACCTGTACTCATTTTTGGTCACCTAGTATTATAGCATAACGACATAGAACGTTATCGGCCTTTTGCCATCTATCTTAAATACCGTAGATAAAACCACTCCTGTGTATTTTTTGTATTATATTCCAAAAATGATAACTGCCCAAAGATAAAAGATAACCTAACCAAGATTTTAAATGGGAATTATTTATTTAACGTGCCCGCACACCACGCACTTGGACACCCAAGCTTTTCTACTGACATCATACCTTCCACCGTATTCGTGCCTGCACGGCCCCTTACGGTATGGAGAGCAGTTTTCCCCTCTAGACATCCCACCAATGATGGATTTGAGTATGTTCGTATCATTAATATTAGACTTCAATTTTGGGCTTTTCTTTGCTTTTGTCATACGAAACACCTGTTGTTTGTTACCGAAGGCAATTAACGTGGTTACAGACCTGCTGTAGCCCACGCAAGCCATCGACGAACATATTGTGAAATGCGGATGTGATCCGCACCTTAGCATAGGCACGATTTAAATCGCTCGTGCTTATTACCTCGAAAATTTGGTTGCTTTTGTGATAATTTTTGTTCATATCTTAAGTATAGTATAAGATGCTTGTTGTTCAATTATTTGGCAGTAATTGTCGCGCCTCAGTAAAAACATCACATCATTAACCAAGTTATTGTGCAAATTTAGATGCGTTTACTATGGATGATTTGTGAAAATTTGCTGAAATGATCTCTTAGTTGTAAAATAACTGACTATTTAAATTTGTTTGGAGTGCATGTGGAGATTCTTCTAGCTAACCCAAGGGGGTTTTGTGCGGGCGTTGATCGAGCAATCGAAATGGTTGAACGCGCCTTAGATCGAATTGGCGCTCCAATTTATGTTCGTCATGAAGTCGTTCATAATAAATTTGTTGTTGAGAATCTACGTCAGCGTGGTGCCATTTTTACTGATCATTTAGAAGAAGTTCCTGAAGGACACACGGTTATTTTTAGTGCCCATGGCGTATCCCAGGCTGTTAGAGCTCAAGCTAAAGAGAAAAATCTCACGGTTCTAGATGCAACGTGCCCTTTGGTTACTAAGGTGCATATTGAGGTTGCACGCCATAGTCGTCTTGGTCGAGAATGTATTTTAATCGGTCACGAGGGGCATCCGGAAGTTGAAGGTACGACTGGCCAATATAATAACCCAGAAGGTGGTATTTATATTGTAGAAAGCGTTGAAGACGTTGAAAAGCTTCAGGTGAAAAATCCTGGAGAATTAGGTGTTGTAACACAAACTACTTTATCGGTAGATGATACTGCAGAAGTTCTTGAGGCTATAAATAAAAAGTTTCCTAAAGTTATATCTCCCAAAACTGAAGATATTTGTTATGCAACAACCAATCGTCAAGAGGCTGTAAGGAAAATTGCTCCTCGTTCTGATGTGTTTTTAGTTGTTGGCTCCAAAACGAGTTCAAACTCAAATAGACTGCGTGAATTAGCAGAGCGTTTTGGTTGTGATGCATATCTAGTTGACCGTGCGAGTGATGTTAATCGTGAATGGTTCAAAGATGCAAACACCGTTGGTGTTACAGCTGGTGCCTCGGCTCCTGAAAAGCTCGTGCAAGAAGTAGTTGCGCAGTTAAAGGGGTGGGGGGGCAGTGAAGCTCAAGAAATTGCTGGTCGTGAAGAAACAATCGTATTCCCACTGCCTAAGGTATTAAGGGACCCAGCTTAGAGGGTGAATGTCCAATTGTCAAAATCCTCTAGATACATTTTGCATTAATCTTGAAAAATTAATGTCCAGCGAGCCATATGTTGTTTACTATATAGTTATTAAGGCCTCGTGATGGCTAGGAATTTAAGTAAAAAGTAACGCTATTAATGCATGAGTTTTCTTTTCATTCTAGCCAGTTTTTCTTTATGACCTCAATTGGTAACAGGCCTTAGGTTGTTTATTTTTTTAAATGCCATTTATTATGATGCTTGAAATATATTGTTCTATCCTCATATATTTAATAGGGGTTATTGATAAATATTAGGGTGAATTACGATGAGAATGGAAAAACTGACTACCAAATTCCAAATGGCTTTGGCAGATGCGCAATCTTTAGCATTAGGTCGAGATAATCAACTTATTGAGCCAGTTCATGTAATGAAGGCATTGCTTGATCAGGATGGTGGGACTGTTAGGCCATTGCTCGATCAGGCTGGTGTTAATATTCCTAAACTTCGTACTCAGCTTGATGCTGAACTTAGCTCTTTGCCCAGGGTAAGTGGGGCAGAAGAAGGTGACGTGCATGTTTCAAACGATCTAAATCGTATGCTTAATATGATGGACAAATATGCTCAAGAAAATAAAGATCAATATATTTCAAGTGAGCTTTTTGCTCGTGCTGCGGTTGAAGGTAAAGGGCGTTTAAGTGATGTCTTGAAACAATGTGGCGCTAATGCTGATGCAATTAAAAAAGCAATTGAAAATGTGCGAGCTGGCGAAAAGGTGGATGATCCAAATGCTGAAGATTCGCGTCAAGCCCTTGAAAAATACACAATTGATTTAACTGAGCGTGCTGAGCAAGGTAAGCTTGATCCAGTAATTGGTCGTGATGGTGAGATTCGTCGTGCAATTCAAATTTTGCAGCGTCGCACGAAAAATAATCCGGTATTAATTGGTGAGCCTGGAGTTGGTAAAACGGCAATTGTAGAAGGATTGGCGCAGCGTATAGTTGATGGGGAAGTTCCAGAAGGTTTAAAAGATAAGCGAGTTCTATCTCTTGATATGGGAGCGTTAATTGCAGGTGCTAAGTTTAGAGGTGAATTTGAAGAGCGCTTGAAAGCTGTACTTAAAGATTTATCTCAACAGCAAGGTCGTATTATTTTATTTATTGATGAAATACATACAATGGTTGGAGCAGGTAAAGCTGAAGGCTCCATGGATGCAGGAAATATGTTGAAGCCAGCTCTTGCGCGAGGTGAACTGCATTGCATTGGCGCTACTACTTTAAACGAATATAGGCAGTATGTAGAGAAAGATGCAGCACTAGAGAGGCGTTTTCAAAAATTAATGGTTAATGAGCCAACGGTTGAAGATACAATTGCAATCTTGCGTGGCTTGAAAGAGAGATATGAGGTTCATCACGGCGTTGATATCACAGATCCTGCCATTGTAGCTGCAGCAACATTATCCCACCGTTACATTTCAGATCGTTTCTTGCCAGATAAAGCAATTGACTTAATTGATGAGGCTGCAAGCCGAATTCGTATGGAAATTGATTCCAAGCCTGAAGAGATGGATAAGCTTGATCGTCGTTTGATTCAATTAAAAATGGAAAGAGAGGCTTTAAAGAAAGAAACTGATGACGCTTCAAAAAAACGTTTAGCAACTTTAGAAAAAGAAGTTAAAGTTTTAGAAAAAGAATATTCTGATTTGGAAGAAGTTTGGAAAGCAGAAAAAGCAACCTTGCAAAGCGCTAATCAAATTAAAGAAGAATTAGATCGCGTGCGTTATGAATTTGAAAGCGCCAAACGTGCTGGGGATTTAAACCGAATGTCAGAGCTTCAATACGGTAAAATTCCTGAGTTAGAGCAACGTTTAGAAGCAGCTTCAAAAGAAGAAGTTAAGGAAACTCAGCTTTTAAGAAATAATGTTTCAGCCGAAGAAATTGCGGAGGTTGTTTCTCGTTGGACTGGTATTCCAGTTTCGAAAATGTTGGAAGGTGAGCGGGAAAAACTTCTACGTATGGAAGATGAGCTTCATTCAAGGGTGATTGGCCAAAACCAAGCAGTTGATGTGGTTTCTGATGCGATTCGTCGTTCTCGAGCAGGCCTTTCTGATCCGAATCGACCAATAGGTGCTTTCTTGTTCTTAGGCCCTACAGGGGTTGGTAAAACAGAACTTTGTAAAGCATTGGCTCAGTTCTTATTTGATTCAGAAGACGCCATGGTTAGAATTGATATGTCTGAGTTTATGGAGAAACATTCTGTGGCACGTCTTGTTGGCGCACCTCCAGGGTATGTTGGGTATGAAGAGGGTGGTTATTTGACAGAGGCCGTGCGCCGTAAGCCGTACTCTGTAATTTTGCTTGATGAAGTGGAAAAAGCTCATCCAGATGTTTTTAATATCTTGCTACAAGTACTAGATGATGGTCGCTTAACTGATGGTCAGGGGCGCACTGTAGATTTCAGAAATACTATTGTTGTAATGACCTCAAATCTTGGCTCCCACTTGATTCAGGAGATGGTGGGCGAGTCTTATGACAAAATGAAAGATGCGGTTATGAATGTAGTCGGCCAGCATTTTAAGCCTGAGTTTATCAATCGTGTTGATGATTGTGTGGTTTTCCATTCCCTTAATAAGAAAGAAATTCGTAAGATTACTAAGCTGCAGGTAGGTCAGTTAGTCAAAAGATTGAAATTACATGATTTATCTCTTGAAGTAAGTGATAAAGCTTTAGACTTGTTAGCTGAAGCGGGGTATGACCCAGTTTATGGTGCTAGACCTTTACGCCGCGCTATCCAGCAAAAGCTTGAAAATCCACTGTCAAAAGCAATTTTAGGCGGAGAGTTTATGCCAGGAAGTTTTATTGGTGTTGATTGCAGTAAAGGTCAGCTTTCGTTTAAAACAAAAACTAAAAAGAAAGATTAGGTTTTTAAAGGCGCGCCCCTAACCACTAAAAGGTCTTTAGGGGAGCGCTTTTATTTTAGCATTAATACTGAGAAAGCAATTACTGCTATTAAGAAAATTGCTACCCATCCTAAGGTTTGGATGGTTTTGCCCATGTTTTCTTTAGTGAATGACTCTTTGTTGCCTTTTATAACACTATAAAGCCACCATGCTAAGAAGATGAGAGCAATTATAGTTAAAATTTGAGTCCAAATTCCTAGTTCCACGATTCTTCCTTTTTTGTTCTTTTTTAAAAAAATAATTGCAACAGATATTTACAAGGCTAAGAAGCTCCCTTTAATGGCCATTAGTAACCAGTTCGGCCTACTTCGATTATCTTCATTGTATTAGTACCGCCTTGAACACCAACGTAATCACCTTTAGTCAGAATAACCCAGTCACCTTCTTGAATATAACCAAATTTTTGAAGACAGGCTACAGCAGCAGTGTTAACTTCAGCGCGATCTAGTTTGGTTACGTCAAACTCTATTGGGTAAACGCCGCGGTAAAGTGATGATTTGCGTAATGTTTCTCCATGCCTTGAGAGTGCAAAGATAGGTATTTTTGAACGAATTCTTGACATCCAAAGAGGAGTAGAGCCAGTTTCAGTCAGGCATAGAATTGCTTTAATAGGAATATGATTTGCTGTGTACATAGTTGCCATAGCTATTGCTTCATCTACACGCTCGAATTCACATTCAACTCTATGGCCTGAGGTTTGTACCATAGGGCTTTTCTCTGCTCCCAAGCAGGCACGTGCCATGGCTTTTACTGTCTCTACAGGGTGGTTGCCGGTTGCAGTTTCTGCTGAAAGCATAACAGCATCAGTTGTATCAAGGACAGCATTGGCAACGTCCGACACTTCAGCTCTGGTTGGCATGGACTGGTGTATCATGGATTCCATCATTTGTGTGGCTGTAATCACTGGGCGGTCTAGAGCTCTGGCTCTATTAATAATATGTTTTTGAGCCGCTGGTACTTCTGCTTCACCAATTTCAAGGGCTAGGTCACCTCGAGCAACCATGACACCATCACTTTCTTTAATAATTTCATCAATTTTATCTACCGCTTCACTTCTCTCTATTTTTGCGATAAGGGAACAGTTGCCGCCAGCTTTGTCTATAAGTTTTCTTGCATAACGGATATCTTCGGCGCTACTAACAAATGAAAGTGCAATATAATCAACTCCCATTTCAACAGCATGTATTAGATCTTTTTCATCTTTTTCTGTTAGGGCATTGGCAGATAAGCCACCACCCCGTCGATTTATCCCCTTTCTGTTGCTTAGTTCGCCGCCAATTACTACTTTGCAGTTTACGCAGGACCCTTTGATTGATAAAACTTTCATTTCAATTAGTCCATCGGCTAGCAGCAATGAATCGTTAGGCTTGAGGTCGGTTGTTAGACTTTGATAATTGACCCTGACTTGAGTTTCATCTCCAGCTTCCTCATCTAGAGAGGTATCTAGGGTGAATTTCTGGCCTTCTTTGAGAAGAACTTTTTCATTCTTAAAAGATCCAATTCGAATTTTTGGTCCCTGAAGATCGGCCATAACTCCAAGTTGTGCATCAAACTCCTGACGGCATTTTCTTACGTTTTCAAGTTGATTGCTGTGGCTTTCAGCAGTGCCATGCGAGAAGTTAAGTCTAACTACATTTACACCAGCTTTAATTACTTTCTTCAAGACTTCAATATCACTACATGCGGGACCCATGGTTGCAACAATTTTAGTTCGTTTTAACATTTATTTAGTTCTCCAATGCAATAAGGGCTGGTAATGGCTTGCCTTCAAGAAGACATAAAAATGCACCACCTCCAGTTGAAATATAGGAGATCCCTTCGGTAACTTCAAATTGTTCGATTGCTGCAACGGTATCTCCTCCGCCAGCTACTGAGAATGCGGAACTTTCGGCGACTGCCTCAGAAATAGCTTTCGTGCCTGCAGCGAATGGAGTAAATTCAAATACACCAACTGGGCCATTCCATATAATTGTTCCTGAGTTCATTAAGACTTCTTTGTATTTTTTTGAGGTTTTAGGGCCGATATCTAATATCATTCCTTCGGTAACCTCATTACTTTTTAGTATTTTTGTAATTGCATCTTCTGCTAAGTGATTACCCACAACTACGTCAGATGGCAGCAATATATCAACACCTTCTTTTTCTGCAAGAGCAAAAATTTCTTTTGCAGAATCGACCATATCTGGCTCATAAAGCGAATCACCGACATTGAATCCTTTTGCTGCAAGAAGAGTGTTGGCAATGCCCCCCCCTGGAATTAATAAATTAATTTGCGGGATAATAGCCTTTAGAACACCAAGCTTAGTTGACACTTTGGCCCCACCTACTATCGCTACAATAGGGGGCTTTGGGTCTTCCCAGATTTTATTGAGAGATTTCAGTTCAGATTTTAGTAAGAATCCACCACACTTTTCTTTGGCAAATTTAGCTACCCCATCTGTTGATGCTGCAGATCTATGTGCTGTAGCAAATGCATCCATTACGTAGATGTCAGCAATATTTGCCATTTTCTTGGATAGCTCAGGGGTGTTGGCTTTTTCACCTTCTAAGAATCTTACGTTCTCTCCTAGAACAACTTCACCAGGATTTATTTCAATGCCATCTATCCATTTTTCTTCAAATCTAACCTGCTTTCCTAAATGTTCAGATAGGCGTTTTGCTATAGGTTTTAGGGATAAATTGGAGTCTATTTCTCCTTCTTTGGGTCGTCCTAAGTGTGATATAACCAGTATACCAGCGCCTTGATTAATAGCATATTTTATGGTTTCTAGAGCAGCAATTATTCTGGAGTCACTTGTGACTTTGCCAGCAGAAATTGGGACATTGAGGTCTTGTCGCAAAAGTATGCTTTTCCCTTTGATGTCAATTTCATCAATGAATTTTATGCTCATTTGAACCTCTTGTCGGAATTTTGAAGTTTCCTATTCTACGCCTTTAGAATATTTGGTTCAACATTGTAGCAAGTCGATATCCAGCTAGCGCTAATCTATATTTTGATATCTCTTTACCTTTTGCAATATAGTCTTTTCTAAGTTTTTCAAGGGGCTTTATTTTATAAACAAAATTATTAGCTATATTAAATGATTCTTTGACCCAGGCATCAGGGGTTAGGTCATTGATTTTTGCTTTTAGTTTATTTTTTGGATGCTGGGCTTGAATTTTAGATGCTAACTCTTGCCACTCTCTCTTTTTTAGGGGTTTCCCACGTTTATTGGTTAAAGAACCGACGCCTCGATCCCATAGGGCATGTAGATTTTTAGCTATATGGGATTCAATATGGTATAGATTTCCACCGCGATCGCCATTAGGGAACTTTTTGCTGTAAAGGCTAGAGCAGTGTACAGGTTGGTGGGCATCTTCTTCTAAATGTATCAGGAATCTTAGAGCAATAGCCTTTTCAATCTCGTTAGATTTTGGGCTTTTTATTGTCTGCAGGGTTTGATTGATTGCCCAAACAAGATTGTATTTTGAAGGCGTTTTCGCTTTGCCACCATGATTTATTGGATAATTAATATAGTGACAATGATTGAATGCGCTGATTCCATGATATTTAAGAGTGTCTGGCCAGGATGAGCTGTATAGTAATTTTTGTTCCAGTGGATGTTTGGGGTCGATTGTTTTTAATATGTGGTTAATTCGATGCTTGGCATGCATAGATAAATTGTCATAAGCAATTTTGGTGATTACATAGTGGCCAGTGGCGCTCCAGGCTAGAGATGGTGATGTAATTGCCAAAAGAAAAATAGTAGCTATAATCCGCTTTAGCATATTTCGTCCTTGTTTGGTGAGTCTGAATGACGTTACTTTACGATTCTAGTTTGGTCAAGTACAGTATCTTGGGTGAAGTAGTTCTTGCTAGGAATTGTATAATTTAAGAAATCTGGGTGTTTTTTAATCGGGCGGGAGCTGCTGTCTTGGGTGACAAAAATTAGTCGCATGATATAATGAAAAATGGTGTACTAAACTCCTTTGAATGAGCTGTGGCGTGTCAATAAAGCAATATTTTACTTTAGAAAGTTTATGGAGCAAACTATTTGTTATTGCTTTGTTCTTTGTGTGCTTTTGGGTAGCCTCTGCTTTTGGCTCAGTCCTAAGTTATGAATTACATGGTCTTCCAGAAAAACCAGCGATGAATGTTAAGCATAGGCTTGATATTTTGGGATTATCTATGGAAAAAGATGGGCTTACTAAGCTTGAGGTGGATCGTTTCATAATTTCTGGCCCCAACGAAATACGTGAAGGCTTAACTCCGTTTGGCTATTTTCATCCTAAAATTGAGACTAAAGTTAAGCGCAAGCACAATGAATGGATAGTGTCATTTCATATTAATCCAGGCCCGAGAACTAAAATTACCCATTTAAGCTTAATAATTAAAGGTGAGGGTAAGAATGATCACCAGATTATTCGCACTGTAGGGAATTTTCCTATAAAGACAAACGATTTTTTTGATTCTGAAACCTATGTTACTGCTAAGGATGAGCTCTTAAATGCTGCTATTGCTAGGGGCTTTTTGGACTCTAAATTAGAAAAATCTGAAGTTCTTATTGATAAAAAAGCAAATAAAGCATCTGTCACTTTAACTCTTAATACAGGCAGACAATATTACTTTGGTTTTACCAAATTTGATGGAAGCTCTTTAAGTAATAGTCTGTTGATGCGCTATGCCCCTTATAGATCCGACGACCCTTATAAAGCGGCACAAATAGAAACTTTTCAGCAAGATTTAGCACAAAGTGGTTATTTTAAGCAGGCCTGGGTTGTTCCTGAAAAAGATAAGGCAGTGAACTATAAGATTCCTGTTGATGTGAAAATGAGAGAGCGAGCCTCAGTTCATTTTAAGTTAGGGTTGGGGTTTGGTACTGATACTGGTCCTCGTGGGTCTGGAATAATTATGCTTAGACGGCTTAATAGATATGGTCACAAGTTATCGTTTAGTACCAGAATTTCTGCTAAACACCAACAGTTTGTTGGGAATTACACCATTCCTGGGCGACGGCCTGCAACGGAGAGGTATGTGGGATCTGTTTCTTATGTTTTTCAGGATTACCGAAATGGTGAAAGTTTAAAAAGATCTGTAGCTGCCCATGCAATTTTTGAGGACTATGGGTGGAAGCATACTTGGGGCTTGTCACTGCAGAGAGAAGATTCTCGCCCTAAAAAGGGCCCAGATATAAAATCTACCTTATTAATTCCAAGCTTGGACTTGCTATATGTCAAAAAAGATGACCCTATTAAGCCAAACTATGGATATCGCATTGGTTTTAATTTTAAAGGTGCCAAGGAGGGGGTGCTAGCCGATGATTCCTTCTTACAGCTTAGAGGAGATGTGAAATACGTTACCTTACTTCCTCTGTCAAATAGGGTGGTCCTGAGGGGTTCTGGTGGGTATACATTTGTAAATAGTATTGATGATCTTCCAATATCTTTGCAATTTTATACTGGTGGGCCAGATAGCTTGCGTGGTTTTAGGTTTAATCAAATTGGGCCAGGCAAGAGTTTAGTTCAAGCAAGTGTTCAGTTGCAGCATGATGTTTGGAATAATTTATATATAGGGCCATTTTATGATATTGGTAATGCTTCAGATAGCGTTTTTCACGATATTAACGAGGGGGCTGGCGTAGCTGCAAGTTGGCTGACACCAGTAGGGGCTTTGCGTTTTAGTGTCGGCACGCCTGTTAGTAAGCATGATAGCTCTATAATTGTTCAGTTTAGTATGGGGCCGGAGCTATGAGTGGGCGAATAAGAAAAGTCATAATCATATTAACTTCTATCTTGTTGGCTATTTTCTTTTTCTTTGCATTTTTATTGGGCACAAATTCCGGGTTGAGAATTGTTGTGGCAGTCGCCAGGTCTGCTGTGCCTGGGCTGAAAATTGATAAGGCTCGAGGTAATTTTCTTGGTGATCTTGCACTTAAGGGGGTTAAATATAAAAATAGCGATGTAGATTTTAAATTAGATACTTTGCGCTTAAGCTGGCGTCCTCGCTCCCTATTTTCAAGTAAACTTCATATTAACTATTTGTTTATCGATGGGTTAACTGTTAATCAAGACAATCAAGCTGATAAGATTAAATCAAGTAATAAGTCAGTTGGTGCAAAAAAGCAGACGTCTGAAAGTTCTTATTTTAAACCAAGTTTTGCAATGAAGTTGCAGCTTGATGATTTTCAGGCTAATCATTTAAATATCATGGGCTACCCAATAGATAATATTTCAATCCAAAATTTAAAAATTGATGACAAAACCGTTCGTGGCCATGCTTTTGCTAATCAAGAAAGTTGGCAATTTGATATGAATGTAAACGGTAGTTTGAGTAATTATTTTGTCCAAAGTAGAGTCGATAGCGAATATGCTAATGTGTTTTTAAGCGGACAAGGTGGGGTCGATCACTTTGAACTTCAGTCTTTAAAGGTAAATACTTTAGATGGTCAGATAGAAAGTAGTGGCAAGGTGAATTTTTCAGAATTACCCAATTGGGATATTGAGGTCAAAGGGAGAAGGTTAAATGCAGGTAAATTTATAAAAGATTTTTCAACTTCTTTATCTTTTGATCTTAAATCATCTGGTGATAAGAATAATATAAAATTAAGCATTAGTAAGCTTATTGGAAATATTAATCATCTTCCTGTTGATGGAAAGATGGATTTTAATCTTATTAATGGGGAACTAAGGAAAGCTTTTGTCTTAATTAAAAGCTCTGGTGGAGATATTAGATTTGACGGTAGAACAACTCCTAATGTTCAAGTTAACTGGTTTGTAAACCTCCCTTCTCTTGGTAGGTTCTTCCCGGGTTTTGCAGGTTCTCTACAAACCAAAGGTAGTATTGGTGGAGATTTTAAAAATCCTTCCATAAGTGGGGATATCTGGGCGCGTAATTTGTTAATAAATAGCTATTTGATTGGTACTCAGCATTTAACCCTAAAGGGAAATCTTCATCCAGATTTTAGCTACAGAGTGTTGCTCAGTATGAATGGATTTATTCCTGAGCTTGGAATAAATGTGAAGCCTTTTGTTTTTGAATTTAAGGGGGATTTGGAAAAAGTTATTGGTATAGGTTCGCTGAAAACTGGTTCAAATTCTATTGGCTTGAGGCTGCAGTCTGAGTTCAAGAAAAAAGGCTTGCCTACCGTTCTTACTATTAAAGGTAATGATGTTCTAATTATGGATACAAATCAGTATAAGATATATGCTTCACCTGATCTTGTATTAAATCTTTTGGGCACCAATCTAAATATTTCTGGTTCTATCAATGTTCCTAAGGCAAATATATCTCCTTATAATTTTTCGCAAATAATAACATTGCCTGCTGATATTAAATTTTCAAATGAGGAATCGGATAAAAAAGCAGCGCCATTTACTTGGTCTTTGAATGGTAAATTGGCTCTTGGAGCTAAAATTAATGTTGATGTAATTGGGTTAAAAGGGCGTGCTAAAGGTGGCATTGATATTATTAAGAAGTCTGATGAAGATATTATATATGCTGACGGTGTGATTAATTTAGTTGACTCTACTTTTGATAGGTATGGTCAGCGTTTAATAATAAATCCAGGAAAAGTTGTATATAGTAAGCAAGATATTACGAACCCCAATCTAGAAGTTAATGCTTATAGAACCATAACCTTAAGTGCAGCTACCACGTCTAGTATGAACCCATCAGGAATTCCAACAAGCATAAATGATGGTGAAACTTTAAAGGTTGGAATTAGAGTTAGGGGAGATGTTAATAATTTAAAGACTGACTTATATTCAGATCCTGCTGGATTTCAAAATACAGATATCATGTCTCTGTTGGTATTAGGTGTTCCTGCAAGTCAGGTGAGTCAAGCAGGGCAGGCTCAGATATTATTGCAAGCTTCCCGTTTTATAAGTCCAGGCGGGGGTGGCGAAGTTGCTAATGCTACCAATAAAATAAAAGATACCTTTGGCTTGACCCGCCTTGATATTGAGTCTGAAGCTGATTTGACAACTGGCTCTTCAAGCCCTTCTTTAGTGGTGGGTAAGTATATTTTGCCTCAATTGTATGTTAGTTATCGTGTTAATCTGGTAGATATTACAAATACCTTCCGCATACGGTATGATCTTGGTAAACATTGGCAGGTGCAGACCGAGGCGAGTCCAGTTTCATCTGGTGCCGATGTTTTTTATACTAATGATTATTAAGTACTGTTAGTAGCAGCTGCAAATCTCTATATTGTATAAAATCTCACCTTTTATTTTTTTAACAGGTAAATTATTTATCTATTTATTAAAGGGGGAGACTTTTGTTTTTAGCTAGATATTTTCCATATGCAGTACTAATTGCTAGCATACTTTACTTACATTTTATTTACAGGTCTTGAAGATGTTGGTTTTTCTTGTTCATAACTAATCGGTTTTTTTATAATATTTGGAGTTTGGCATTTGCTTATATTGTTTCTCGAGGCGATCAGTTTATTGATGAGGTTGTTCCTTAATTTTACTGCTTGCTTAATATTTTCTTCGTCTTTTGTCTTTAGTTCATTAATCAAGTGTGTTGCCAAATCTCTCGTGATCATTCGATAATTTTTTTTATAGTCCATTAAATTTTTATTATGAACTTCAAAGTTTTCATCTGTTGAGTCGCTATCCCAATCAAAAAATAAAGTTTTTATTTTTGAGTATGCTTTTTGTAAGCTTAGAGAGACATATGTTTCGAGTATTTTTTGCTTAATTTGTCCCTGGTAGTCATTTTCCTGGAATCTGTTGTATCTTCCAGAATATATAAAACAATGCACAGATTCTTTTCTTGAAATAATCCATCCAGCTAAATAAATATCTCTATCAAATGCGATTGATGGGTGCCCAAATCTATCACTTTTATTTTCTGGGTAATAATTTTTGAGTTCTTCGAGGTATTTTTTATGGTTTTTGGTGTTTAGATTATTGTTTTTACGCTTATCAATTTGTTCCTCTAATGATTTTATTTCGCGGTCTAGTATTGCTTGAAATTCTTTAGCAAAGTATTCGCTATTTTTCATACCAATTGATACTGAAAGGTTATTAGTTAATTTATCCTTTGCAACTACAAACATCCGCCGGTGACCTATTGGTAATTTTTGGTGGAGATTTTTAGATATATTTTCATATGTAGGGTTATGTAGCTTTTCTTCTTTACGTTTGTAAGCTGCTTTGATCGGGCTCATTTCGTATATGATTTTTTTCTCTAGATAACTAATCTGTGCTTCTAAGTTGTGTTTTTCAGTGTTCATAGTTTATTTGTATCTGTGGGGTTGGTTGTATTCTAGGGGGGAATTAAATATTTGCACAGGAGGCATTGGCAAATCTTTAAAATTTTCGAAAAAAGGTAAGTAGAGGTACTTTGATTGTGTTTCTGGTTCGTTGTATAAAATTTGTTTTGTGGGCCCTTTGGTTGGGGGGAAATTCATGTGGTTTTTGAAAATTTCTAATATTTTCTTTAGTTTTGGTTGCCCTCTTTTTAAATACTCTAGATGTAGGGAAGGGGTTCCATTGTAATTAATAAATAGTTTTTGTGTTGGTTTTTTGAAAAATTGTTTGTAGTATTCACTGTGTCTATTGAGCTGATTCGAAATGCATCTTCTTATTTGTTTCATATTCGTGACTTCATTGTAGTCATGTCTCAGAATTAAATAAAATTTGTTATCATTCCATACAATTTTAGTAAATAACGAGTCTTGGCTTAAAAATAATTTAGGGTAGATGCTGTACTGCCTGTAGTTAACTTTTTTAGTGTTTTTTGGGTGTTCTTCTTTCATAAGGTATGTTTTATTATTAATTTTAATATGTTGGGGAATTTAACATTGTATGTTTTATTGTGCAATGGATATTTTATTTGTTTTTGTATTTTTATTAAGCATGGTGCTGTCAATTTATAAGAGTTATTGAATTTAGTTTAAAGCATAGATGTGTTGTTTAATCGTAACTATATTGGCTTTAAGTTGTGGGAAATGATTTATTTTTTAATAAATTGATATGGTTTTCAGTTATGATGAGCCTTATATTAAATAGGCTCATCATTTAAATGTAAGATATTTATTTTAGGCCGTTGCAGCTGCATCACCATCGGAAATGACAGGAGTGTAAGAAATAGAAGTTTCTTTGCTGCCTACTGTCACAAGCTCCCATGCTTCATCGTCAGCATAGATTTTTTCAAGTAGTTTATTGTTTAGTGCGTGCCCTGATTTGTGACCTTCAAATTCACCAATGATTGGGTATCCTAGAAGGTAAAGATCACCAATGGCATCAAGAATTTTGTGTCTGACAAATTCGTCTGAGTAGCGTAGACCTTCTTCATTCATAACTCTATAGTCATCTAATGCTATTGCATTGTCTAGGCTAGCTCCTAGTGCAAGGTTAGCTTTGCGAAGTTGTTCAAATTCAGAAACAAAACCAAATGTTCGCGCGCGGCTAACTTCTTTGACAAATGATGTGCTAGAGAAGTTTAGCTCAGCAGTTTGCCCTTTATCATTTAGAAGTGGATGGTCAAATTTAACGGTAAACTTAACTTTAAATCCATTGTATGGCGTAACTTTTGCATATTTATCACCAGATTTGATAGATATCGACTTCTTTATACGAATGAATTTTTTAGGGGCGCCTTGCTCAACTATATCTGCAGACTGAATCAAAAATACGAATGGGCCAGAGCTTCCATCCATAATTGGTACTTCAGCGGAGTCTAACTCTACATAAGCATTATCCACACCAAGTCCTGCAAATGCAGATAGAAGATGTTCTACTGTTGATACACGCACACCATCTTTAATTAAACAAGTAGAAAGGGTTGTGTCGCCAACATTTTCAGCTTTCGCTTCTATTTCAACAGCAGGATTCAAATCCACGCGGCGAAAAACAATTCCTGTGTCAACAGGTGCCGGTTTAAAGGTTAGGTGAATAGTTTCTCCTGTGTGAACCCCTATTCCCGAGCAGTGGATTTCGTTTTTTAGTGTGCGTTGTTCTAACATTTGTTCACTCATAGTTTTGAAGTTAAGCCGAACTATTCTAACACAACAAATATTTGATTCAATGCAGTTAGTTAATAATCGCGTAAATTTACAATTATTTACAATGAATTATTTATTGTGCATCCGTGCAATATAGTCTCTCCTTTCGCAGTATTTTTAAGAGTGGAAGTCTAGGTTTTTTCTTCCTGTCGGCGTAGAAATGCTGGAATATCGAGGTAGTCCAGCTCCTGGTCAATATCAGAAAGGCTGCGCTGAGGTTTGTGTTGCTGTTTTGTATCTTCGCCTTTTTTGCGCATGTAAGTTGGTCGTTCCAACTGGTCGTAATCTAATGACCCATCATTCTTGGTGGTTTTTTTAATTACTTCGTCATCACTGCCTTTTGCGGCATTAGTTCCACTGTTAGCAAGGCCGGTTGCAACAACGGTGACGCGAAGCTCTTCGCTCATGTCATTATCAATAACTGTGCCAACAACGACAGTGGCATTCTCAGATGTAAATCCTTTGATGACTTCGCCAACTTCTTCAAACTCACCAATAGACATATCAAGGCCAGCTGTGATGTTAACAAGAACTCCTTGAGCGCCTGATAAGTCAATATCCTCAAGTAGAGGGCTAGAGATGGCAGCTTCTGCAGCTGTTGCAGCTCTTCCTTCTCCAGTTGACTTTCCTGTACCCATCATTGCCATGCCCATTTCAGACATAACAGTTCTAACATCAGCGAAGTCAACGTTGATTAGGCCGGGGCGCGTAATAAGGTCAGCAATGCCTTGGACAGCGCCTTGTAATACTTCATTTGCTGTTCTGAAGGCACTTAATAATGAGATGTTTTTACCTAGTACACTAAGTAGTTTATTGTTAGGTATGGTGATAATGGAGTCGACGTGCTCTGCAAGCTTGGCTATGCCTTGCCTAGCAACTTCTTGGCGTTTTTTGCCTTCAAATTCAAATGGTTTTGTAACTACTGATACGGTAAGAATACCTAGTTCTTTGGCGATTTCTGCTACTACGGGCACGGCTCCAGTTCCTGTGCCTCCGCCCATTCCAGCAGTAATAAATACCATGTCGGCACCTTGTAGGGTTTCGTAAATGCGATCGCGAGATTCTTCGGCTGCTTTGCGCCCCAGCTCTGGGTCAGCACCAGCTCCAAGACCTTTTGTTATTTGTTCTCCAAGTTGAATCAGTGTGGTTGCTTGTGATTTTTGTAGTGCTTGCACGTCCGTATTGGCGCAAATGAACTCGACGCCTTCTACATTCTCTTCTATCATGTGAGCAATGGCATTACCGCCTCCGCCACCGACACCTATAACTTTTATTATTGCATTTTGTGCGTGACCTTCAGACAACTCAAACATAGTAATTCCTCAAAAATTCCCCTGGAACCATCGCTTCATGCGGGCCCAAATACTATTCTCATTAAATGCCGGTTTGACTAATACATCCGACTCTTGTTGTTTTAATCCATAAAGCAACAAACCAACGCCAGTCGCATAACTTGGGTTATCCAAGACGTCAGTTAATCCGCGTACTTTTTGCGGTTTGCCTAATCTTACAGGCATGTTAAATATATTTTCAGCAAGTTCAATTGCTCCATCAACTTTAGACGCGCCTCCAGTAAGTACAATGCCTGCAGCTAGTAGCTTTTCTAGGCCGCTCTTTATGAGTTCATTTCGCACAAGTCTGAATAATTCTTCATAGCGAGCGTTAATGACTTCTGATAGTGAGGTACGTGAAAGTTGTCGAGGTGGTCTTTGAGCAACGCTTGGTACTTCAAAGCTAGCTTCCAGTTCTGCTACTCTGACTGGAATTGCATGGCCATGCTTGACTTTAATTTCTTCTGCGCACTTAGTAGGGGTGCGCAGTGCGACTGCAATGTCGTTGGTTACATGATCGCCTGCAATAGGTATTACTGCCGTATGGCGAATGGCCCCGTCTGTAAATATGGCAATATCTGTAGTGCCGCCACCAATGTCTACTAAGCAAACCCCCAGTTCTTTTTCGTCTTCATTTAAGACAGTGTAACTTGATGCGAGTTGTTCAAGGATTATGTCGCTAACTTCAAGTCCGCAGCGTCCAACGCATTTGATAATATTCTGTGCTGCACTGACAGCTCCTGAGACGATGTGCACCTTGGCTTCAAGGCGTACTCCAGACATGCCGATGGGTTCGCGAACACCTTCTTGGTTGTCAATAATGAATTCTTGGGGAAGTATGTGTAAGACTTTTTGATCTGCTGGGATTGCAACAGCTCTGGCAGCATCAATAACTCTTTCAATGTCAGCTCTGGAAACTTCTCGGTCTCGAATTGCAACGATGCCGTGCGAGTTAAGACTTCGTATATGGTTTCCGGCAATTCCAGTGAATGCAGATTGGATTTCGCAGCCAGCCATTAGCTCAGCTTCTTCAATTGCTCGCTGAATGGACTGTACTGTAGATTCGATGTTTACAACAACGCCGCGTTTTAGTCCAAATGAAGGGTGGGAGCCTATGCCGATTACCTCAACGTTTCCACTTTCAGTAACTTGTCCAACAAGTGCAAGCACTTTTGTAGTGCCTATATCGAGGCCGACAATTAAGTTTTTCTCAGTCCTTTTAGCCATTTGCGCTCACCTTCCACTTCCTTATCAAGCTATAAGCTATTGAATACAATAGTACTATACCACATTTTCAACTAAATAGAATTAAAAAACAACCCGTGCTAACAGTAAATTTCAGGTGTTTTCTTGAGTTTTAATTTAATTTTTAGGTAATTGTCTTTTATTTTTATGTGGTTATTGATTGATATTCAAGTTATTCATTGACTCTCCTTTTAACGGCAAAGCCATTGGGGTAGCGTAAATCAACGTAAGCCCCATCTGGAGACTTTTCACTAAATACTTTTGGGTAAGCGGCAAGAAATTGAGGTAAAACTTGTTTGATTTTTTTGCATACGCTGAGCAGGGTTAGTCCATTGTCGAGGCTGAATTGGCAGAGCTTATCATTTTCAATTTTTAGTTTTGTTAGCGATAGTCTGGAAGGAATTGCATCCTCATTGATTGCAGCTACTGCATCTAGTGCTGTTTTAAGGTTTTTCGTGTTGGATATTATTAGTGGTATGTTGGAAGGGATAGAATCTTCTGGCTGGAATACATTCCCGTATTTATCAACAAGGCCATGATGCTCCCACTTTGCAACTGGGTTTTGTGGTTGGATTTCTATGCTAAGCGTATGAGGCCATTTTTTGCGAACGGCTGCATGTTTGACCCAGCCCATATATTCTAATTCTGTTTGAAGTTTTTCTGTGTCAAGTGAAAACAGCGAGTGCCCCATGTAGGGAAGTAATATAACGCTGAGCTCTCTGTTGTGTAACGGAGCATGATGCTTTTTAATCTCGACTTGTTGTATTTTGAAGTAGGGGTGATGACTTACCCATGATGCAATAAGTGCGAGCGCCAAAATTGGCAGAACTGTTATAGCTGCCCACTTAAATTTCTTGTATGGCAAAATGAAAGGCTCTCGATTTTTGGTATTAGGTTTGCTACTTTTGTGTTGACGCTTTTGTTTCATTTGCAGTTCCTGTGCAGTTGTGTCTAGTGCGCGGTCTTTGGAGCGCTAATTCTATTAATCTATCCAATAGATCAGGGTAGCTAATGCCCTCAAGGTTCCATAGTTGAGGGTAAAGGCTTATTTCAGTGAATCCCGGTATTGCATTTGCCTCTGATAAGAAAATTGCGTCATCAGATGATCTAACTAGAAAATCTATTCTTATCATCCCATAGCAATTAAGTGCTCTGTACGCCTTCTTTGCTAGCTCGCGTAGTTTTTCGGTTAACTCGAGACTAGTTTTGGCTGGTAAGACTAATTCTGTTTTGTTGGAAAAGTATTTTGAATGATGGTCATAAAACTCGTTTTCAGGGATAATTTCACCAGGAAGACTGGCCATTGGCTCAATCCCCCCAAGTAGAGCTACCTCTATATCTCGAGCCCCCTCGATAGCCTCCTCGATTACAATTTGATCGTCGAAGCTGAATGCAAGGTCAATAGCGGGTTCAAGGTCATCGCTTCTTTTAGCTTTAGTGAATCCAATGCTTGAGCCTTGATTGGCAGGCTTTACAAACCAGGGTTTTTGGAGTTTGTTTACCTTTTCTAAAATGGCATATTTGTTGCTTGACCAGTCGGGGGCATGAATTGATAAAAATTTAGCAACAGGAAGGTTTTGGGATTGCCAAATTTCTTTAGTAGTTGCTTTGTTCATGGTTGCAGCGGAAGCTAGAGTGTCGCAGCCAACATAAGGCGTATTTAAGATTTCAAGTAGCCCCTGAATCGTTCCGTCTTCTCCTCCTGGGCCATGTAAAAGGGGGAATGCTGCATCAAGTTTAATTTGGTTTCCGTCGGGCGTAGTGAGCAGGGCCCCATTCGTAATGGGTTTGATGGATATGGCTTGATCGTTAATTAGCCATTCGCCAGAGCGAGTTATATATATAGGAGTAACGTTGTATTTTGATTTGTTTAATTTGGCTATAACGTTTTTAGCTGTTATGCATGAAATGTCATGTTCAGGCGATTGCCCACCGTAGAAAACCGCCAGGTTTAATTTGTCCTTGATAGTCATTTTTAGCTCTGACCTGATAATATTAGTTGTGAATGGGGTATGTTGCCAATTAGCAACAAACCCTACTATATCACTTCGTCTTTTGCGTTGCTATTAATGTATTAAAGATAAGCTTTTTACTGTTTGATTACATCTTCTTAAAGCGTTATTATGTGATCAATTATTTTATATAAATCCATATAAGGTTTTATCGTGTTACAAAACTATTTGCCCGTTTTGATATTTATCGGCTTTGGTGTCGCTATAGCTTTTGTTATGCTCACGGTGGGTTGGATCCTTGGTCAACGTCGTCCAGATAAGGAAAAAAACTCTCCGTATGAATGTGGTTTCGAGGCTTTTGATGATGCTCGTATGCCATTCGACGTCAGATTTTATCTTGTGGCTATCCTCTTTATTATTTTCGATTTAGAGACTGCGTTTCTATTTCCTTGGGGCGTGGTAATACGTGATATTGGTTGGTTTGGATTTTTATCTATGATGGTATTTCTAGCAATTTTAGTTGTTGGATTCATCTATGAGTGGAAGCGAGGGGCTTTAGAATGGGAGTAGCAGAGCAGTTCGAAAACAACGGCTTTGTAATGACTACAGTCGACAATCTTGTTAAATGGGCCCGCAAAGGTTCATTGTGGCCAATGTCTTTTGGTTTAGCTTGTTGTGCAGTAGAAATGATGCATTGTGCGGCGTCTCGTTATGATTTAGATCGTTTTGGCATAATGTTTCGTCCAACTCCACGCCAAAGTGATGTTATGATCGTAGCGGGTACGCTTTGCAATAAAATGGCGCCAGCTTTGCGTAAAGTTTATGATCAGATGCCTGAGCCTCGTTATGTGATTTCTATGGGTTCTTGCGCTAATGGTGGTGGTTATTATCATTACTCTTATTCTGTTGTGCGGGGCTGTGATCGTATCGTGCCGGTGGATATTTATGTTCCAGGTTGCCCGCCAACTGCGGAAGCGCTTCTTTACGGCATTATTCAGCTTCAGAATAAAATCAAACGGCAGAATTCTTTCAAACGGAAATAAGCGATTAATTAATGAGTAAAATTGAAAACCTAGCATCTAAGCTTGCAGAAAGGTTTAAAGACAAAATTACAGATTCAGTTGTCGCACTTGATGAACTGACTATCGAAGTTCAGCCTGCTGACTTACGTGAAGTTTGTCTTGCATTAAGAGATGAAGATGATTTTAGTTTTGAGCATTTGATTGATGTTTGTGGTGTAGATTACCTTGAATACGGTAAGTCTGATTGGCAAACAGAAGCGGCAACAAGCACAGGTTTTAGTCGCGGTGTTGAAAAAGATCGTGGTGAGTCTGACGTGAAGTGGGGCAAGGGACGTTTTGCCTCAGTTTATCATTTGTTATCAATGACCCACAATCATCGTATTCGTGTGCGTACTTTTCCTGTCGGGGAACCACCAAGGATCGATTCAGTTGTAGATATTTGGCCTTCGGCAAATTGGTTTGAGCGTGAATCCTTCGATTTGTTTGGTATTTTATACGATGGCCACCCTGATTTGCGGCGTATTTTGACCGATTATGGTTTCACTGGGCATCCATTTAGAAAAGATTTCCCGTTAATTGGTGAAGTTGAAATGCGCTATGATGCAACTCTGCAGCGTTGCGTGTATGAGCCAGTTAGTATTCAAGATAGAACTTTGGTGCCCAAAGTTATCCGTGACGACTCTCGTTATGAGAGCATAGAAGAAGGGCAGAAATAGTGAGCGAAATAAAGAACTATACGGTAAATTTTGGCCCTCAGCACCCGGCTGCACATGGTGTCTTACGCCTTATATTAGAGCTAGAAGGTGAGGTCATCACTCATTCTGATCCTCATATTGGTCTTTTGCATCGCGCCACTGAAAAGCTTGCTGAATCTAAACCTTTTAATCAATCAATTGGTTATATGGATCGTCTAGATTATGTATCAATGATGTGTAATGAGCACGGGTATGTGATGGCGATTGAAAAGTTATTAGGTATCGAAGCTCCGATTCGTGCTCAATATATTCGTACCATGTTTGATGAGATTACTCGTATTTTGAACCATTTGTTATGGCTTGGTGCGCATGCTCTTGATATTGGAGCGATGACGGTTCTTTTATATTGCTTCCGTGAAAGGGAAGACTTATTTGATTGTTATGAGGCTGTTTCTGGTGCTCGTATGCATGCAAGTTATTATCGCCCAGGCGGTGTTTATCGTGACTTGCCGCATGAAATGCCAAAATATAAACCATCTCGTTGGCATAGTGAAAAAGAAGTTAAGAAAATGAATGCAAACCGAGAAGGTTCATTTCTTGATTTTATTGAAGATTTTGTAAATCGTTTTCCTGGCTTAATTGACGAATATGAAACTTTGTTAACAGATAATCGAATTTGGAAGCAGCGTACGGTTGATATTGGTATTGTAAGTCCTGAAATGGCTTTGTCTCATGGTATGACTGGGCCGATGTTGAGGGGGTCAGGAATTGCATGGGATCTTCGTAAAAAACAGCCATATGCCGCATATGATAAAGTTGATTTTGATATTCCAGTTGGTAAGAATGGCGATTGCTATGATCGTTATTTGGTGCGTGTTAATGAAATGCGTCAATCGACTCGTATTATTAAACAATGTATTGACTGGTTAAGAAATAATAACGGACCGGTTATTTTAGATGATTATAAGATTGCTCCTCCTAAGCGAGAACAAATGAAGTTTGGTATGGAGTCAATGATTCACCACTTTAAACTATTTACGGAAGGATATTGCACGCCACCAGGTGAGGCTTACGCCGCAGTTGAGCATCCAAAAGGAGAGTTCGGTGTGTATTTAGTATCAGATGGCGCTAATAAGCCATATCGCATGAAAATTAGAGCAGCTAGTTTCGCGCATTTAGCTGCTATGAACGAAATGCTAAAAGGCCATATGATTGCAGATTTAGCTGCAATCTTGTCTAGCATTGACGTTGTATTCGGGGAGATTGACCGTTAATGAGTGATACAACTCAAGAAAAGTTACAACTTGGCATATTATCTAAAGATGTTATTAAGCATATCGATCACTGGTGCACTAAGTTTCCAGAAGAAAAGAAGCAATCAGCAATTATACCAGCTCTACGTTATGCACAAGATGCTGCAGGCGGCTGGCTAAGCGAAGATTTAATTAAGGCTGTTGCTGATTATTTAGATGTGCCTCATATTAAAGCTTTTGAGGTTGCTACGTTTTATAGCATGTTTGATCTGGAGCCAGTTGGTAAATATAAGATCGCCGTTTGCGATAATATTTCCTGCAAATTGAATGGTGCAGATAAGATTGTCGATCATATTAAACGTCGTTTGGGCGTTAATTGTGGCGAGACCACTGAAGATGGTCGCTATATTTTAAGGACTTGTGAGTGCATGGCTGCGTGCACAAACGCACCTATGATGCAGATTAATGATCGTGAATATCATGAAAATTTAACCCTTGAGAAAGTAGATGAAATTCTTGATGATATCGATAAGCAGGAGGATGGCAAGTGAAGTTAAATCAAGTCTGTTATCGAACGCTTGAGCTTGACAAGCCCTGGACCTTAAAGGCTTATGAAAGTGTTGGTGGTTATTCTGCTTGGCGAAAAATTATGCAAGAACAAACTCCTCCAGAAGATATTATTGAAGAAATTAAAAATTCTTCATTACGTGGTCGTGGTGGTGCAGGTTTTGCAACAGGTTTGAAGTGGACTTTCATAAAACGCTCAGCTCCTGGTCAAAAATATGTGGTTTGCAATTCAGATGAAGGAGAGCCAGGAACTTGTAAGGATCGTGATATTTTACGCTTTAATCCGCATCAAGTTATTGAAGGTATGGCAATTGCTGGTTATGTAATGGGTGCTACAGTAGGATATAACTACTTGCGAGGTGAGTTCTGGGAGCCGTTCAACCGTTTTGAAGACGCGCTAAAAGAAGCTTATAAAGCAGGCCTTCTCGGAAAAAATATTCTAGATTCAGGCTTTGATTTTGAGCTTCATAGTTATTTGGGTGCTGGTGCCTATATTTGTGGAGAAGAAACAGCACTTCTAAATTCTCTTGAAGGCAAAAAAGGTTTTCCACGCTATAAGCCGCCATTCCCAGCATTTTATGGGGTTTATGGTCAACCTTCTACAGTTAATAATACTGAAACTTTTGCCTCTGTTCCTGTCATTTTAGAGAAAGGTAGTAAATGGTTTTCAGAATTAGGTAAGCCGAATAACGGTGGTACCAAAATTTTCTGTGTGAGTGGGCATGTGAATAATCCTGGTAACTTTGAGGTTCCACTGGGCACTCCTTTCAAGGATCTTCTTGAAATGGCTGGTGGAGTTAAAAATGGTAAAAAGTTGAAAGCTGTTATTCCAGGTGGATCATCAATGCCAGTGCTTCCAGCGGATATCATCATGAAAACCGATATGGATTATGATAGCTTACGTGAAGCAGGATCTATGCTTGGTTCTGGTGGCGTTGTTGTCATGGACGAAGATACTTGTATGGTTGAAGTTGCTCAGCGTGTAGCTGAATTTTATAAACATGAGTCATGTGGACAATGTACTCCTTGCCGTGAAGGTTCTGGTTGGGTTGCTCGAATGATTAAAAAAATTAAGCAAGGTGATGCCAAGCTCGAAGATATTGATCGTCTTGGTGAAATTGCAGATAAAATTGCTGGTAAAACAATTTGTGCATTTGGTGAAGCGATTGCTTGGCCAGTCGGTGGTTTTTTGCGCCACTTTAGGCATGAGTTTGAGGCGTGTATAAAAAAATAAAAGAGTGCGATTGATAAATGATCGAGTTTGAAATTGATGGTGTTAAGGTAAAAGCGGAGCCTGGTGAGACAATAATCCAGGCCGCTGACCGTGCGGGCGTTTATATTCCGCGTTTTTGTTATCATAAAAAACTTTCAATTGCGGCAAACTGCCGTATGTGTCTTGTTGAAATTGAAAAAGCACCAAAACCAACACCTGCATGTGCTTTTCCAGCATCACAAGATATGAAAGTATTTACTAGATCACCAGTTGCTTTAAAAGCTCAACGAGCTGTTATGGAGTTTTTACTTATTAATCACCCACTTGATTGTCCTGTATGCGATCAAGGCGGCGAGTGTGAGCTACAAGATCTGTCAATGGGGTATGGTGAAGGTGTTTCACAGTATACTGAGCGTAAAAAGTGTGTTGATGATGAAGATATTGGTCCACTAATTTCAACTTATATGACGCGTTGTATCAAGTGTACTCGCTGTGTGCGCTTTGGTGACGAGATTGCTGGTATGCCAGAAATTGGGGCTGTGAATCGTGGCGAAGATACTGAAATTTCAACCTATGTCGGCAAGTCGGTTAAGTCAGAGGTTTCAGGAAATATAATTGATATCTGCCCGGTTGGTGCACTTACTTCAAAACCATATAAATTCACGGCTCGGGCCTGGGAGTTAAAGCAGCATGCAAGCATTGCTCCTCATGACTGTTTGGGTTCAAATATATATATTCATACTGCGAGCAACCAGTACCAAAAAGGGCGCGAAGTAAAGCGTGTAGTGCCTCTCGATAATGAAAAAATTAACGAAACCTGGTTGTCTGATCGTGATCGTTTTAGTTATGAAGGTTTAAACTCTGAAAACCGTGTAACTAGGCCAATGATTAAGCAAGGTGGTAAGTGGATTGAAACTGATTGGCAGTCAGCTATGGATATGGCATACCAAGGGTTTGCTAAAATAGTTGAAATGAAAAATCCAGATGCAATAGGTGGTTTGATTTCACCAAGTGCAACAACTGAGGAGCATTATTTGTTCCAGCAATTGCTTCGCGCTATCGGTACAAACAATATTGACCATAGAATTCGCCAGATTGATTTTTCTGATAGTATGGATTCGCCTACTTTCCCTGGCTTAAGTATTAATATTGAAGAGCTTGAAAAGCAAGACACGATTGTATTGATTGGCTCTAATATTAGACATGAACAGCCATTGGCTGGTGTTCGTGTTCGTAAAGCTTGGAAAAATGGCGGAAAAGTTCTAGCTATTAACCCAGTTAAGCGCAATTATAATTTTGATACAGCCAAAGAAATGACGGTTGGCATTAGCAATATGGTGCCATTTTTGTCTGAAGTGGTTAAAGCTCTTGCTGATAAATACAAAAATAAACGTTTTATAGAATGGTTGAAAGATATTAAACCATCTCAAGATGCCATTGATTTTGCTGAAGAAATTGATAAGGGTGTTGAAACAGCTATTCTTCTCGGTGCCGATTCTTTGAGCCACCCGCAGGCGGGCGCTATAAAATCGCTTGTTATAGCTATTTTGGCAATATTACAAAAGGGTAATTATGGCGAGCTAACAACTGGTGCTAATAGTGCAGGAGCTTGGTTGGCAGGTGCTGTTCCTCATCGTTTGCCGACCGGTGAAAATGATTCTGCTGGTTTGAATGCACAACAAATGTTTTCTCAACCATTAGATGGTTATCTTTTGCATGGGGTTGAACCTGAGTTTGATGTTGCTAACCCTCAGCAAGCACTAACAGCCTTAAGGTATGCGCCTCACGTTGTGGTTTTAAGTCCATTTGTTAGTGAAACCATGAAAGATTATGCCAATGTAATCTTACCAATCGGTGCTTTTTCTGAAATCTCAGGAAGTTATGTAAATGTAGAAGGAACTACGCAACGCTTTCGTTCAGCAAATGCTCCAATGGGTGAAGCACGTCCTGGTTGGAAAGTGCTACGCGTGATGGGTAATTTCTTTGAATTTGAAGGTTTTGATTATAAAGACCTTGAAGAAGTGCAGATGTCCTTCAAAGAAGAAAGTGATGATGATCGTAAATTTGAGCGCCCAATGCTATATATGAAGCAAGATTTTGTGGCGCACAAGCCTAAAGGTTTGATTCGAATAGTTGATTGGCCTATGTATCGAGTTGATGCTACAACTAGGTATGCTAAGTCTTTGCAGAAAACTATTTCAGATGAAGAAAGAAGTGCAAGAATTCACTCGAAGACTGTCAAGCAATTGAAGCTTAATATTCCTTCTGGACACATGGTCGAAGTTATTCAAAATGATGAGTCTATACAGGTAAAGTTAGTAATTGACGACAATGTGCCAGAAAAACATGTTTATTTGCCAGCCGGTTTGGAAGAAACAGCAGGTTTTGGTGAGGTTGCTGGCATAGTAGAGGTTAAAATTCCATGATTGAGTTATTAGTTCAAGCAGAACCTTTATTTATAGATGTTTTAAAAATTCTTGCTATTTTAATTCCGCTTCTGGTTTGTGTTGCATTTCTACCATTAGCTGAAAGAAAAATTCTTGCCTACATTCAGGGGCGAATTGGTCCAAATCGTGTTGGCCCTTTTGGGTTTTTTCAGCCTTTGGCTGATGCCCTAAAGCTTTTGGTTAAGGAGCTAATACTTCCGGCAGCATCTAATAAGGTTTTGTTTTCAATTGCACCAATAGTAACTTTGGCACCAGCCTTGGCTGCATGGGCAGTTATTCCTTTTGACGAAGGTATTGTTTTAGCTGATGTAAATGCTGGGCTTCTATATTTATTTGCCATGACATCTTTAGGTGTTTATGGGATGTTGATAGCAGGATGGTCATCTAACTCTAAGTATGCATTTTTTGGGGCAATGCGGGGTGCCGCTCAAACAGTATCATACGAAATAGCAATGGGATTTGCCCTAGTTGGTGTGGTGATGTCAGCTGACTCACTTAATCTAACTACTATGGTCATGAAGCAGAGCGGTGGTATTTGGCATTGGTATGTTGTTCCTATGTTGCCTTTATTTGTAGTGTATTTCATATCCGCTGTAGCTGAAACAAACCGCACTCCATTTGATATTGCCGAATGTGAGGCGGAGATTGTTGCCGGTTATCATGTTGAGTATTCTGGTATTGCCTTCGCGCTGTTTTTCTTAGCAGAATATGCCAATATAATGTTGGTTTCAGCAATTGCTGTTTTGCTTTTTTGGGGTGGCTGGTTGTCACCGTTTCAGGGTATTCCACTACTAGAGCAGACTTTCTCCTGGGTTCCAGGTTTCTGTTGGTTTTTTGCTAAAACTGCATTTTTTGTTTTTGTGTTTATTTGGATGAGAGGTACTTTCCCAAGGTATCGTTATGATCAGTTGATGAGATTGGGTTGGAAAGTTTTGATTCCAGTAACAATCGTATGGATTGTTTTGATCGGGTTTGCAATTGAGTTGCACCTTCCACCTTGGTATGTGTGAGAATAATATGATTCAAAAAGTAAAAATGTGGGCTAAAAGCTTTACTTTATTCGAGTTATTCAAAGGGTTAGGCATTACTTGGCGTAATATGTGGCGTAAGAAAATTACGGTACAGTACCCTGAAGAAGAAACTCCAGTATCCTTCAGGTTCCGCGGAGTATTAGCACTTCGTCGTTATCCAAATGGTGAAGAACGTTGTATTGCCTGTAAGCTATGTGAAGCAGTTTGCCCAGCACTAGCAATTACAATTGAGTCTGAGCCTCGTGCTGATGGGACGCGTCGTACAACTCGTTATGATATTGATGCCTTTAAATGTATTAACTGCGGTTTTTGTGAAGAGGCTTGCCCTGTAGATTCGATCGTAACGGTTCCTGAAAGCCATTATCATATGGAAGAGCGCGGTGAGAATATAATGACTAAAGAAAAGCTTCTTGCTATTGGCGATATGTTCGAAGAGAAGATTGCTAAAGCTAAAAAATTAGACTCGGAATATAGGTAGGCCAAAGATGAATATTTTAGTGCCATTGGTTTTTTATGCATTTGCTGCAATTTTAGTTGCTGCGAGTGTTATGGTTATTGTTTCCCGTAACCCTGTGCGCGGTGCATTATTTTTGATTCTTGCATTTTTCTGTTCGGCAGTGTTGTGGCTGCTTCTAGAAGCTGAATTTTTAGCTCTTGCTCTGATTTTTGTGTATGTTGGTGCGGTTATGACTTTGTTCCTTTTTGTAGTCATGATGCTTAATATAGACAAACTTCCAGATCAGGAAGGTTTTGTTAAGTTTTTGCCAATAGGTGTTTTAGTGATGGCTGTGTTGGTAGGGCTTATGATTATGGTTATTGGTCCACACCATTTTTCTTTAAATACTTTTGCAAGCCATCAAATGCATAGTAGTGATTACAGTAACGTAGCCGAAGTGGGGGACACCCTTTATACGCAGTATGTAATGCCGTTTGAGCTTGCAGGTATGATGCTTTTGGTAGCTATTATTTCGTCAATCAGTCTTGCTCATCGAGTTAGACGTCCAAATACTAGAACTCAAGATATTCCTACACAGATTGCAACACATTCAGAAGATCAGTTAATTTTTGCTAATGTTGATGAGAAATCTGACCCATTTGCAAATGTGAAAATCAAAAAAACAAAGAAAAGGGGTCGTAAATAATGATTCCACTATCACACTTTTTAATAGTTGGCGCCATTTTATTTGGCTTATCTCTTGCAGGGATTATCTTAAATCGTAAAAACTTAATTGTTTTATTAATGTGCGTTGAATTAATGTTGCTAGCTGTTAATACTAACTTTATCGCATTTTCTCAGTTTTTTGGCTCTACTGAAGGTGAGACTTTTGTTTTCTTTATCCTTGCGGTAGCAGCTGTTGAGTCAGCGATTGGCTTGGCAATTTTGGTTGTTATGTTCCGTAACCGTGGAACTATCAATGTATCTGAACTTGATTCCTTGAAGGGGTAAATCGTGGAACAGACCATACATACACTTACTTTATTAGCAGTTCTGGCACCACTTGTTGGCTCAATTATTGTTGGCCTTTTGTGCATGCGAATACCTAAAATTATTGCTCACTCTATTACAATTTCGGGTGTAGCGATTTCATTTTTATGCTCTTGTTATATTTTTGACATGATTGTATTGCAAGGATATCCAGCTGTTAATTTCATAGCCTATGATTGGGTTACTAGTGGCAGCTTTAATCTTGATATGGGATTTTTAGTTGATCAGCTAACTTCTGTAATGTTTTTGGTTGTTACGTTTGTTTCACTTCTTGTTCACATTTATAGCGTTGGGTATATGGCTGAAGATTCAGGTTATGCAAGATTTTTTAGCTATATGTCACTTTTTACTTTTTCAATGTTGCTATTAGTTGGAGCTAACAATCTAATCCAACTTTTCTTTGGTTGGGAAGGTGTTGGTTTGGTTTCATATTTGTTAATCGGTTTTTGGTATCAAAAAGACTCAGCTGCTAACGGTAGCTTCAAAGCTTTCTTAGTTAATCGTGTAGGTGATTTTGCTTTCTTGCTTGGTATGGCGGCAATACTGGACTATTTTGGCACTATTAACTATGCGCAAATTTTTGCACAAGCACCGACTATGGCTGCGACCACAATTAATATTTTCCCTCATAGTCCTTGGTTGGTTGTTACAGTTATATGCATTTTGTTATTTATCGGCGCTATGGGTAAATCAGCACAAATTCCACTGCACGTGTGGCTTCCTGAGTCAATGGAGGGTCCAACTCCTATTTCAGCACTAATTCACGCAGCGACCATGGTAACAGCAGGCGTATTTATGATTGCAAGAATGTCACCTTTGTTTGAATTGTCAGATGTTGCACTTTCTTTGGTGTTAGTAATTGGTGCAACTACAGCCCTTTTTACAGGGCTTATAGCAATAGTGCAAACTGACATTAAACGAATTATTGCTTATTCTACAATGTCTCAACTTGGTTATATGGTTGCGGCAAATGGTGCCTCTGCATTTTCTGCAGGTATTTTCCATCTGTTAACGCATGCTTGCTTTAAGGCTTTATTATTCTTGGCTGCAGGTTCTGTGATTATAGCTATGCATCACGAGCAAGATATTTTTAAGATGGGGAACTTGAAAAAATACATTCCTACGACTTATGTGACTTTCCTGATAGGTGCATTGGCGCTTACTGCAATTCCTCCTTTTGCAGGGTTTTATTCAAAAGACGCAATTATTGAAGCTGTAAGTTTGTCTACAATTCCAGGCGCAACTTATTCTTATTTTTGCCTATTACTTGGTGCTTTTGTAACAGGGGTTTATACATTTAGGTTGATTTTTGTTGTTTTTCACGGCGAAGAAAAAATGTCTAACTCTTTACGACAAGTGTTACACGAAAGCCCTAAAACTGTTAGGTTTCCGCTAATTATTTTAGCTATTCCGTCTGTGATTATTGGTGCGGTTTTAGCTAAACCAATGGTATATACAATGATGGGCTTGCTTGGTAATTCAGTTTACGTTGCTTCATCTCATGATGTGGCGGCTGAGTTAGCTGCAGATTTCCCAGGCACATTTGCCATCATTTTTTCTGGATTTTTACATGCACCTTTCTGGTTTGCTGCTGCTGGTATTTTTGTATCTTGGTATTGTTATGTGAAGCATCCTAGTTTGCCGGTACAGGTTGTTGAGAAAGCTAGTTGGGCGTATAAAGCTTGTGTTAATAAACTAGGTTTTGATGCTTTTAATAATATTATTTTTGTGCATGGTTTAAAGAAGTTCTCAGATTTTCTATATTATGTAACGGATGTTAAATGGATAGATGGCTGGGTTGTTGCAGGTTCTGGTAATGGCATAGTTAGGATTTCTAATCTAGCTAAAAAATTACAGTCTGGTTATCTATATCATTATGCGTTTGCAATGATACTAGGTTTATTTGGTTTATTAATTTGGTTATTGGTTTTCTAAAGGGGTATGTAAGTTGAGTCAGCTCCCATTTCATTTACCGTTGTTGAGTTTATTAATTTGGACTCCTATTGCAGGGTCTTTACTGGTGTTGTTTACTGGTGGCGAAAGTAGGGTAACATATTCACGCTGCATAGCTCTTGGCGTGTCGTTGCTTTGTATTTTCTGGTGTATGTTGTTATACATGAACTTTGATAATTCAACGTCTGCTATGCAATTTCAAGAAAATCTTACATGGATTCCTCTATACGGTATTAATTATCATTTAGGAATTGATGGTATTTCCTTACCTCTTATTATTCTTACTTGTTATGTGACTTTATTAGTTGTGCTTGCAGCATGGCGCGCTGTGCAATATAAGGTTTCGCAATACCTTGCTATGTTTTTGTTGATGCAAGGTACGGTTATTGGTGTATTTGTTTCGCTTGACGCTATTCTTTTTTATGTTTTCTGGGAAGCAATGTTGATTCCAATGTACTTGAGCATTGGTATTTGGGGAGCTGAAAAACGAAGCTATGCTTCTATTAAGTTCTTCATATTTACCTTTTTTGGGTCAGCTTTAATGCTTGTTGCCTTTTTGTACATGGGCATTCAAACTAAGAGCTTTAGTATCCTTGAGTTTTATAATTATAGTTTCAATGAAACCGAGCAAATTTTCATCTTTTTAGCGTTTTTATTGGCTTTTGCTGTTAAGGTTCCAATGTGGCCGGTACATACATGGTTGCCAGATGCGCATACTGAAGCACCAGCTGGAGGGTCGGTAGTTTTAGCAGCCTTAATGTTGAAGCTTGGTGCGTATGGTTTTTTAAGATTTAATTTGCCTATAACTCCTCTTGCGAGTTACAAGCTAGATGAAGTTTTAATAATTCTTTCACTGATTGCAATTGTTTATATTGGTTTAATTGCTATAGCCCAACGTGATATGAAAAGACTTATTGCATACTCATCTGTTGCTCATATGGGATTTGTGACTTTAGGTATATTCATGCTGTATATAATTGTCCAGAATACTGGAGATTATCGTGAAGCATATATGAGTTTAGAAGGTGGTATGGTGCAAATGGTTTCTCATGCGTTTGGGGCAGGAGCCATGTTCTTAGGCTTTGGTGTTCTTTATAATCAATATAAAACACGTTTAATATCAAACTTTGGTGGTGTTGCAAAAACTATGCCAGTGTTTGCGGCATTTTTCATGTTGTTTTCAATGTCAAATGTTGGTCTTCCAGGTACCTCTGGTTTTGTCGGTGAGGTTATGATTCTCCTTGCTTCATTTAAAGCTAATTTCTGGATTACAGCACTTGCAGCAACAACATTGATTTTAAGCGCTGCTTATACTCTCTGGATGTTTAGACAAGTATTTTATGGGAACATTGATAACGCCCAAGTTAGTGAGCTAGTAGATGTTCATGGCACGGATATTTGTGTGTTTATACTGCTAGCAGCAGGTATTTTATTTATTGGTCTATATCCAGAGGCATTACTTAATATGTATCATGCTTCTGTAGGCCATTTGCTTGATTTGAGTTTAAGAGGCGTTCCTGTAGCGTCTAATCTGTAGAAGGGTTGATTAATATGCAAACTTTACCAGTTTTTTCAGCGGCAAGTGCTGAGATTTTAACCGGGATTATGATCTGTGTTACTTTACTGGCGCAGACGTTCTTAGGTGATAAGGTTAAGCAAATTGCTTATTATCTTGTGCAAATATCACTAGTTGCGGCGTTTATATTATTAGCGCGTGAACTTTATGATCCTGCAATTATAACTTTTTCTGGAATGTTCGATGATGATGCCTTTTCTCGGCTTTTGAAGCTTTCTATTTGTGCGGTTAGTTTTTTTGTATTCTTATATTCTCGTGAATATATAACTGAAAAAAATATGCCATCTGGTGAGTATTATATTTTAGGTTTAAGCTCAATTCTTGGTATGTTAGTTTTAGTTTCATCCTATAACTTTTTGACTTTGTTTATGGGGTTGGAACTGTTTTCATTGCCGGTTTATGCAATGGTGGCTCTGCAGCGTAAATCTGTAATAAATACAGAAGCCGCTATGAAATATTTTATAGTGGGAGCTATCGGTTCTGGTATGCTTTTATATGGTATATCCATGTTTTATGGCGCAACTCAGTCTCTTAATTTTGCAGATGTTGCAAAAGTAGTTGCTGATTCTTCTGCTCCACAATCTATGTTACTAGTTTTTGCTTTGGTTTTTGTAGTATCTGGTGTCGCATTTAAACTTGGTGCTGTACCATTTCATATGTGGGTTCCAGATGTCTATGATGGTGCTCCAACAGCAGTAACGTTGTTTATAAGCAGTGCTCCTAAGATTGCTGCTATGGCAATGGCTTTACGTATTTTTGTGGATGCTCTTCCAGGGTTAGTTTTGCAATGGCAGCCAATATTAATAGTGCTGGCCATTTTTTCAATGGCACTTGGTAATATTGTGGCAATTGCACAATCAAATATTAAGCGTATGCTTGCTTATTCTTCAATTGCCCATATTGGTTATGCTCTACTTGGCGTAATAGCTGCTACAGATGAAGGATATTCTACTGCTATTTTCTATATTATAAGTTATGCAATTATGACTTCTGGGGCATTCGGTCTACTAACAGTAATGTCTCGAAATGGAGTCGAAATCGAAAATATTGCCGATCTCCAAGGTTTGAGTGATAGAAATCCATGGCTTGCCTTCATGATGTTGCTAGTTATTTTCTCAATGGCAGGCATACCTCCATTTGTCGGTTTTATGGCTAAAGTAGCAGTTCTTGAGGCGCTGATTTCTGTTCACTTAGTATGGTTAGCAGCCCTTGCTTTATTATTTGCCATTATTGGGGTTTATTACTACATTAGAGTTATTAAGGTAATGTATTTTGACTCATCAAAGGCCAAACAGCAGGCTGTGAACTTACCATTGGACAAAAATATTGCTATATCGGTTAATGGCCTTGCAGTTTTGGTTCTAGGTATTTTTCCAGGTTCTTTGTTTGGACTTTGTCTGTCAGTGGTGCATACGGGTTTTTAGGGAGTGAGAGCTGATGATTAGTCTTAATGAGTTTAGTTACCAGCTTTCAGCTATTGTTGCAGCAAGTAAAAATAATCTTCACTTTACGCTTGGGGTAGTAGCTCTACTTTGGGTCATCCAGCTTGTTAATATGATAGTTGGTAATCGTTTGCTATATTTGGGGATTTTGCCACGTCATCCAATCGGACTCCTTGGAATATTTTTCTCGCCATTTTTGCATGGAAATATGGAACATTTATTCTTTAATTCAATTCCATTATTTTTATTAATGAATCTTGCTCTTATTGACGGTTACCAACTCTTTTATATTACTACTTTAATGATAATAATAATTGGTGGCGGATTAGTTTGGTTGTTTGGTAGAAAATCAATCCATGTCGGAGCTAGCACCTTAATTATGGGGTACTGGAGCTACCTATTGGTAAATGCGATTTATAACCCCTCAATAATGACTCTTATTCTTGCAGGGCTTTGTATTTATTATTTAGGTGGCTTATTTGTAAACTTATTTGTATTTGAAAAGGGTGTATCTTGGGAGGGGCATCTTTTCGGTTTTATAGCTGGTATTGCTACCGTATATCTTCAGCCTCATCTACTACAATTATATAATTAAACGTTTTGATTTTTCATTAATACCGTTGTGTTTAACTCTTTCGACTGTTTATGGTAATTAAAAATTTCTTTCAACAATAGCTTTCTGTTTTCTTGTGTTGCTTGCAGTTTATCAGTGCATTTTGACAAGGTTTCAATATCATTTTGTGTTAGTTTATCTGTTTCTTTCATTCCCATAATATTCCTTAAAGTAAGATGAAATGGGAGTGTTTTGTCATCACCCATAACTTTTATTAGTTTATATTGAGAAATTATATTGTTTTGTTCAGAAACTTCTTTGCTATCTGTTAAAATGGAATCGCAGAGTTGTCTATGCCATCTACTCAAGTAACCAAATAGGTTGTTGAAAGATTCATCATCACAATGGTACTTAGCAAATGCATAGACAGGTTGCATGACATATTGACTAATTTCTGTATGTTTTGATTTTACAGCGAAACTAGTAATAGTTTGGTTGGGATGAATTCCAATAATAGATCTCCAGTCTAGAGGTGCAAACAATTGAGATTCGGTATTTGTTGTATATGCAATAAGTATTGATTTAGCATTGGGTGGAAAAACACGTTTTAGTTTATCGTGGTGTCTTAAGGGGCCTGGCACAGGGTCAAGTCCAAAGTAATTTATTTCTTTAATTTTCTGGCCAAATTTGATATAGGCTTCATTGGCGAGAGCAATGTTTTGGCAAGCTCCTCGGCTAAAACCTATAAGAACTAATTTTTCTGGTAATATTTCTTGTGTCTCTAATATGGATAAAATTGTGAGCACGAGTTTAATATTGTTGAGCTCACCTCTACCTGTAATAATTCCATAGCCCTCAAGAAAAGTGCTGTTAAGCCCTGCAAGGTCATCTACGCACTCCGCAGAGCTTACTTTAGGAGGTGTAAAAAATGAACTAAATGACCATGAGTTTTGTTTTATTTTTTCTGTTTTTAGGCTCAGAGGGTTGCTATCTCTTTTGGTTCCAACTCCATTAAGATTTATTAGTGCAAGTAAACCCGAATGAATATATTTATAAGGGTTAATGCTAAGATCTTTTGAGGTCTCTCCAGTTCCAGGGGAGTAGATGTTAAGCGTACTAGTTCTACCAAGCTTTTTTTGATCCTGTAGTATCTTTGCCAGCTTTTCTGCTTCTTCTCTTGCAATATCTTCAATATAATTTCTCTGTGCTTGCATGGGGTTCCTTTCCTTAATTTTTTTGCATTATTTTAAATATTTTCGCTCTGCAATACCAATTGTCAACAGATGCCAATTCACACTTAAAAATATTATTCCCACTAAAGGCATAATACTAGAATACAAAGCACTCAATAGTTTTACTTGGTTTTTCGTTAGTTGACTGATCAATCAATTAACGTATAATGTATCAATCGATCAATTATTTGGAATGGAGAAAATGGCTAGATTAAAGCGTCCTTCTGCAGATCAAACACGTGAAAATATTCTAAATGCAGCGCAAAAACAATTTCTAGAGTTGGGGTTTATTGGTGCTTCTATTCAGAAAATTGCAAAATCTGCAGGTGTGAATACCAACCTAATTTTTCATCATTTCAAAAATAAAGAAACATTATGGTTAAAAGTTAAAGATAGGATACTCAGCCAATTCAATGAAGAACCAGATTATGATTTTAGTTCTGCAAAAGCTTATTTTAGCAGTGTCCTCGATTATCGTTTTAAGCTATATGAAAATAATCCTGACTTTGTTCGCTTTATTCAATGGCAACTATTAACCGATGAAAGTGGAGCGTTAATTGGTAATGACCCCACCTCCCCTAATCATTGGTTTAAGCATATTGAAGATTTTCAAAAAAAGGGTTTGATTCGATCAGATATTAAACCAATGCAAATCGTATTGTTTATCATATTTAGTAGCTATGCGACTTCAATGCAAAAAATTATTGCAATGACTAAAGAGGAAAAAAGTCAGTATAAAAAGATGATTTTAGATATGTGTTGCCATCAATTTTTAACTCATGGAGAAAATCGTGAATAACAAAGTCTTGCCACCAATTTGGCTATTATTTTTATTAGCAGGATTTCCACAGTTTAGTGAAACTGTCTATTCACCAGCCCTTCCCAATATCTCCTCAATGCTGCAAACAGACAATCATTTAGTACAGTGGACTTTAAGTATTTATTTTATCGGGTTTGCATTAGGTGTATTCTTGTGGGGTCGATGGTCTGACTTGAAAGGAAGGCGCTTTGCGCTGCTCTTAGGATTAATAATTTATGTAATAGGCAGCACTATATGCATGATTGCCCAATCAATTAACTGGCTTTTAATCGCAAGACTTATTCAAGGATTAGGTGCAAGCTCTGGGTCTGTTCTCTCCCAGACGATTGCACGAGAATCTTTGCCTGAAAATAAAAGACATCAATTTTTCTCAGCAGCAGGCTTTGCAATAGCTTTTTCTATTGCAGCTGGTCCTTTTGTTGGTGGTTATTTGACTGAATGGCTTGAATGGAGAAGCAATTTTGCATTACTTGTTGTTGTAGGTGTCTTTTTGTATTTCGTCACCTATCTAGGGTTGCCAGAAACCTTGCAACAAAGTAATACAGCAAGAAGCAAAGTGTATGAAGTCTTTAAAATGATGATTTTTGATAAACATGTTTTAAGTTGTATTTGGTTGGTTGCCGCAGTTAATGGAATTTTATTTAGTTATTATGCAGAAGCGCCATTTATCTTTATTCGGATTTTGCATTTAAGTGAAAGTCAGTTTGGCTGGCTGGGAACGTTAATTGCAGTTGCGGCGCTATTAGGTAGTCTTGCATCTAAGCAACTGGTGAGCTTCTATCGCGTAAACACCTTGCTAGCCGCTGGTGGTGCCATCATGGTTATAAGCAACCTATCTCTTGTAGCTATTTCATTAAATGACTTAATTGATCCAGCTACCCCCATAAAATCTACTTTTTTTCTGATGGCGCCTATGATGGGCATTATATTTGGTGGTTTTGGATTTTTAGTGCCATTAGCACTTAGTACCGCATTACAAAAATATACTTCGGTACTAGGTACTGCAGGTGCTTTATTTGGATTTGGTTATTATGTAGTGATAGCTATGCTAACGTTGATTATGGGTGCTATTCATAATGGTACAATTTACCCTATGCCAATTTATTTTTGTGTGCTAAGCATATTGACCACTCTGGTACTAGGGCTCAGCCATTACGGGAGAAAGAAATATGACTAAAGAATTAATTATTGTAACTGGAGCAAGTTCTGGAATAGGGGCAGGTATTGCTAAAGCTTTTTCAGATGCTGGTTTTTACGTTGGTATGCTTGCTCGTAATATAGAAGCCATGCAAGCATTAAAAATACCTAATTCAATTTGCATCAAAACTGATGTCACTGATCATCAATCGGTAAAACAAGCTATACGTACAGCTGAGCAGAAATTTGGCCCAACCGCATGTCTTATCAATAATGCAGGTCTTGGCAAGAGTGGCGATTATACAGAAATCTCTCATGCAGATCACGAAGCAATGATATCGGTTAACTTAAATGGAGTGATAAATTGCATTGAAGCTGTATTGCCAGGTATGAGAGCCAGAAAATCTGGAACTATCATTAATATTAGCTCCGTAGCAGATCGTTACCCAAGGCCAAATTTACCAGTTTATGCAGCAACAAAAGCTGCTGTTAAAAGTTTAAGTGACTCATTGAGAATGGCAAATGCTAAATATGGTGTTCGTGTGTGCAATGTGGCACCTGCCAAAATTAAAACACCATTGCTTGTAAAGGCAGGATTATCAGATAATCAGGTTATTGAAGTAGAAGATTTTACAAAAACAATTTTATGGATTTACCAGCAACCCAAAAATGTATGCATTCGGGATATTGTTGTTAGCCCTACTCATTATGAATATTAATATTGAATTATTACACGATCGTCCTGATTTAATACCAAAAGTGGTTAAGTGGTGTTATGAAGAGTTCAGCTATCAAACTCCAGAAGAATCATATGAGGATTGGTTAGCTGACTTTAAAAATCAGGCCTCTAATATTAATAAGCTTCCTATCTGCCATGTGCTTTTAAAGGGTGACCAATTACTTGCAACAGCCAGCCTTGTTGAGCACGATTTGGATTCATATGAACATTATGGACCATGGTTAGCAAATGTAGTTGTCGCACCACATTTGCGAGGACAAGGAATTGGTACAAACTTTATTGCTCAAATCATGAGAATAGCCAGTGGCTTCAACCGAAAATTTTGGTATTTACATACCAGCGACAAAGTAAGTTTTTATACAAAAATGGGCTGGGAGGTTGTTGAGAGAGCGAATGGTGTTAATTTTGATACAACAATTTTAAGAGTAGCCAATGGTTAAAATACCTAGCAAATCTGGAAAACAAATAAAATTTCATAATCAAACTATAGATATGTTCTTAGAAAAACGCGACTCTTCTGGTAAGAATGAGTGTTTCTTATATACACTTTCAAAGGAATCACATCCTGTTCCAGAACACTTTCACAATGAGTTAGATGAATTCTTTTTTGTGATTGAAGGAGAAGTAAGATTTATCATTTCAGGAGAATACTTTATTGCAAAACCAGGGGATTTCATTCCGGTTTTAAGAGGCACATTACATGGGTTTCACCAGTACGGCAGCCGAACGAGTAAAATGTGGGTAACAACCTCAGGTGCTTCTGGTTTAGCCGAATATTTTCAAGAATTATCTTATATTTTAAATACCTCATATACCAATAACGAAATGGTTCATAAATTTTCAGAATTATTCGGTATATATGATGTAGTTATTCCAGAATTTGATATTAAGGGGTTTAAATATGTTTTCAATAAAAGGTATTGATCACATTGTTTTAAGAACTAATCGCATAGAACAAATGCTATGGTTTTATTGTGATATGCTCAACTGTATTATTGAAAATCAACAACCTGAAATTGGCTTAACTCAATTGCGAGCGGGCGACAACCTAATTGATTTAGTTTCAATAGATAGTCAGCAACCCCAAGGGAAAAATTTAGAACACTTTTGTTTGCGGGTAACGCCTTTTGACTACAGTGCTTTGGAAAAACATTTTAAACGAAACAATATTGAACCACAGCGTTTTGGTAAGCGCTATGGAGCACAAGGTATGGTTTACTCTTTTTATATTAGTGACCCAGAAGGGAATGAAGTTGAAATTTGCGAACTGAAGCAGTAAATATATGGAGTGCTGCCAGCTTACTTTTTATTATTCAGCTAACAGAGTGCAACAAAATTTTTGATAAAATAACAAGTCATTAGGGGCTCCAAACAATGCTTACGCATGGAAAGCAATTTCGGAGATTATTTGTGCAACATTTCCGCTATTGGTCTTTCTGGCACTAGGGATGAGTCATTATGGGAAAAAATATGACTGAAGAATTAATTAAAATAAGAGAACTTACTAAATCAGATATACCAATCATAGTTGAAGCGTTTAAAAAATCACAATGGACAATTAAACCTGCTTCTCTTTTTGAGTTTTACCTAGAAGAAAAACAAAGGGAAAATCTTGCAGCTTGGGTTGCTTACTTTAATAATCAATTTTGTGGGTACGTTATATTAAACTGGAAATCTAAATATCAATACTTTAGACAACATAATATCCCTGAGATAATGGATTTAAATGTATTGCCGAGTTTTAGAAAAAACGGGGTAGGTACAAGACTTATTCAACAAGCTGAAAAAACTGCTGCGTCTAGATCAAAAATTGTTGGGATAGATGTTGGTCTATATAATGACTACGGTTCAGCTCAAAAATTATATGTGAAACTCGGTTATTTGCCAAATGGGGATGGCGTTACTTGGAAATATAAATGTGTACATCCTGGAGAAAGCTACCCAATTGATGATGACCTAATTCTATGGTTTACAAAAGAATTAAGTAACAGACCCTAGGTAAAGTTAAGTTTTCGGAGTGAATTAGTTTGAGTAAAAGTAACATTGAAATTAGGCCTTATAAAGATAGTGACGTTAAACACCTTGCCTCTATTTATTACAATACTATTCATCTGATTAATGCTAGAGATTACAGCCAAGATCAAATAAATGTTTGGGCTCCTCAGTCTAGCCTTGATGCAATTAGTTGGAAGAAAAAATGGGAAAAGCTAAAGCCTTTGGTGGCTATTTGTAATAATGAAATTGTTGGTTTTGCAGAGTTTGAACCCAATGGCCATATTGACTGCTTTTATTGTCATCATGAATGGATTGGCGAAGGAGTAGGGTCAGCTTTAATGAAGGAAATTGAACAAACTGCTCACAGTCTTAGCTTAAATCGCATTTATGCGGAAGTTAGTATAACAGCAAAACCATTTTTCATAGCTAAAGGGTTTTCTGTTGTGAAGAAACAAATAGTAGAGAAAAAAGGTATAAAACTTGAAAACTTTATTATGGAAAAATTCCTTTAAATATTTTGACCTAACTCAAACCATGTCAAAAGGCATGCCAGATTGGGACGGTAACTGTGGCTTTCAGATGAAAGTGGATATTGACTACCCAAAAGGGTTGCGTGTTCAAAGCATGACAACGCCTAATGGAATAGGTACTCATATGGATGCACCTTCTCATTTTATAAAGGATGAGAAAGACATTGCCTCAATTGATATAGACCAATTAATTTGCCCAGGTTTTGTGATCGATGTAGAGAAAAAAGCACATGCCGATTATGCCATTAGCAAAACTGACATTAGAAATTTTGAATCTGAGTTCGGACAAATTCCTCCTAACAGCATTGCCATAGGAAAGACAGGTTGGGGCAAATATTGGTATGATCCAGAAAAATATCGCAACGCAGATAAAAGCGGCAAAATGCATTTTCCAAGATTTTCGAAAGATGCTACAGAATACTTATTAAGCAAAGATATTGCTGGCATTGCCACTGACACATTGTCACCAGATGGAGGAGATGAAACCTTTCCAGTTCACCACAGGTTATTATCAAAGGGTAAAATTATTATTGAAAATCTTAAAATAACGGATGATTTGCCACTTAGCAATATACAAGTAATTGCTTTGCCTTTGAAAATAAAACATGCAACTGAAGCACCTTGTAGAGTCATTGCTTTAAGTGAGGTTTAAGATGCTTGAAAAACTTAAAATCACAAAAGATCTTGTATCAAGGCTAATAGCCTCTCAATTCCCTCAATGGAAAGATTTATCTATTGAGCAAGTTTTACCCGGCGGATGGGATAACAGGATTTTTCGATTAGGTAAAAACATGCTAGTCAGATTGCCCAGCTCTGCTGACTATGCCGATAAAGTTAAAAAAGAGCAGTACTGGCTGCCAAAATTAGCACCATTATTACCTATCGCTATTCCTGAGCCAATGGCTATGGGCAATCCTGAGCTAGGTTATCCTTTTCATTGGTCCGTTTATAAATGGCTTGAGGGCGAAACTTTAGCAAACTATGAAAATATAGACCAAATTAATTTAGCAAATGATCTCGCTGATTTTCTTATTTCACTACATAGTATCGATACTACAGGTGGGCCAGAAGCAGGAAAGCATAACTTTTACCGAGGCGGCTCTTTATCAATTTATGATTCCGAAACTAGACAAGCTATTAAACTACTAAATGGTAAAATTGATAATGATATAGCAACTAAAATTTGGAACGACGCGCTTAAAACTACTTGGAATAAACCGTCAGTATGGGTTCATGGTGATATTAGTGCAGGAAATTTATTAGTTCAAAACGGTCAACTATCAGCTGTCATTGATTTTGGAGGACTGGCAATAGGAGATCCAGCATGTGATTTAGCCATTGCTTGGACTTTTTTCAATAACGATGCGCGCAGTATATTTAAAAATAAGTTGCAATTAGATGAAGCAACATGGTCACGCGGACGCGCTTGGGCACTATGGAAAGCATTAATCGTTTCAGCCGAATTAACCGATACAAATATTGTTGAGAAAAAACATTCTTGGAACACAATTTCAGAAATCATAAATGACTATAGAAAATCCTGTTAGGGCTGCCAAATGAATGTTTGCTTCAAATTACTTACCTTTATAACTATTTTATTAACTTGCGCTATTTCTTTAGCATCACCCAATGCTAAACATAACATAAAAGTAGCTTTAACTATTGATGATCTACCTTTAAAAGAAAATATAACAACTAAAGTAGTAAATGTTTTGAAAAAGCATCATTTACCACCTACTTGGGGTATGCTTAATGCCAAGAAAGTACAAAATAACCCCAAGCTTTTAAAGGAACTAAAAATATGGATAGCATCAGAAAATAAGCTTGGTAATCATACTTTTTCTCATCTAGATCTTGCCAAAGTAAGCTCATCTGAATTTATTGAAGATATTAATAAAAACGAGCCTGTGCTCAAAAAGTTCATGGGCAATCAAAATTATAAAATCATGCGCTACCCATATTTATCTTATGGAAATACTAAACACAAATACAAAGAGGTTCAAAAATATTTAAAGCAAAATGATTATCAAACAGCATTTGTGACTATGGATTTTTTTGATTCAGAATGGTCACCAGCATTTAAACGTTGCAAAATTGCCAATAATAAAACGTCTATAAATTGGTTAGAAAATTCATATTTAAATCAAGCAAATAATGCAATTGTAATAGCCAGGGAACTATCCCATCAGTTATTCAATAGAGATATTAAATATATCTTATTGCTGCATCTTAAAAACATTTCTCCAAACTTATTAGATAAATTATTGCATCAATATGAAAACCATGGTGTACAGTTCATTACACTAGAATCCGCGCTAAAAGATCTTGTGTATAAACTAAATCCGCATATTTATCGCAAAAGAGCATATACACTTTTAAATCGAATTAGACTTTCACGCGGACTTAATAATCCTAATATAGTAAAAAAACTGTATGCTTCTCTACCAGAAAATAAATTAAAAAATATATGTAGAAGAGATTAGTTTTTTCCAGGATAGTATTTAACTTATTGGTCCCGCCTAGCATTAGAATTTTTTAGTAAATTTCCTGGGTATACACTTAACTGAATATTTGCTACATTTTTTTCCAAATTTAACCAAAGCAAAATCTTGTTTGTAAAACTGATAGCGAGATTATTTATGATAACGAATACAGAATTGCGTTCAATTTTACATTCACCAGAAAAACTAAGTGATGTTAATTTTATGAAAGAACGCTTTACCTATATATCAGAATTGCGAGATCTATTAAACCTTTTAACAGAACATAATCTTAATTCGAACCGTAAATATGTTATTAATGTGCTCCTTGAAGATAATGAGGTACTTGCAAATCTTTGTAGTTCAGCAATATATCTTAAAGAAATAGTAAATTTACTTCCAGAAGCTAAAGATAAGATTATAGAAAAAATAAATAAAGACCCTGCCATACTGTCAAAATTTGTTGAAACTGGTGGATTTCCTAGTTTACGACCTTTATTTAATGTTAATCAATCAGTTACGCAGCGTAAGCTTTTGTTACAAACAATTCTACAGAATGAAGCATTATTACTACTTTCCTTACAACAATTTGATCATCTTACAGAAATGATTTGCACATTAACAGAAAATGTAGGTTCTGTAATAATGCCCACCATTTTAAGAAATAAACAATTATTGCGACGTTTTTTAAAAAAGGATTTATCTGAATTTATCAAACTGCTGCCAACTTATAAAAATGAGATACTTGGTAAGATACTAAAAGAGGATGTCTTGTTCAAAACAAAAACAGATTTAAATGCATCAATCTTACAAGAATTAGCAACATGTTTTCCTGAACAGATAGATGAGATTGCGCAAAAATGCAAAGTGTTCGATGAACCCTTGTTTAGCGAAATACTACAAACAAATAAACAAATTAATAGCCTATATTTGCCTCATAGATTTAACAATGCACCTCTAAGCGCTGCTGTTTTTAATTGTGAGAAAGATAAAGCAGCTATCCTAATGCAAGATAAAAATAATATTAATTCAGCCTGCTCAGAAGGGTTTACTGCGCTGCATTGGGCATGTATGCGCCGTGATGATACTTTAATTAATCAATTGATTTCTCATGGTGCAGATCCTTATTTGAAAAACAAAAAAGGCAAAACGCCATTAGAATATTATCGCTATCAAATTAGATTAAATGATTTTAAACAAACACTGAACTTTTCCATATATCAAAAGCTTAAAAACAAAGGATCTCTCATGACAGGTAAAGCCGAAATGAAGGAATTTAACTTAGTTTTTTGGAATGATTTTTCTAGATCAGAGAGAGCAACCACAAGAAATCAAAAACCTTTAATTGATATCGCTAAAAAATCCTAAAGATGGTAAATAATAATTATTGTAACTAATCATGTTTATTAAAAATAGAAATTTTCATAGTATAACTGCTAAAATGTTTATAATTAATAACATAGAGGGTTAATTATGTGGATTAACAAAATACAGCTAAAAGGAAAAAATTGTACTTTAATGCCATTAGAGCTAGGGCACCATGATGCTTTAGTGGAAGCTGTTAATGATGGAGAAATTTGGAAGTCTTATTTTGCACTAGTCCCAAGTCCTGCTGAAATGAAACAAGAAATTTCCAGAAGATTAAATTTACAGAAAAAAGGTGAAATGGTTCCATTTATTGTGGTTGACAATAAAACTCAAAAAATTGTCGGCATGACAACTTATTGTTGGCTAGAGCCTCATAATAGACGTTTAGGTATTGGTTGGACTTGGTATTCCAAAAGCGCTCAACAAACTGCTATTAATACAGAGTGTAAACTACTGCTATTAACATATGCCTTCGAAAAGCTAAACTGTATATACGTTGGTTTTCGTGTTCATAGGCTCAATAAGCCAAGTCAAAAAGCAGTAGAACGCCTTGGTGCCCAGAACGATGGAATAATTAGAAATTATGCGATCATGCCAAACGGTGACTTTATTGATATGATTTTTTATAGCATTTTGTGCAGTGAATGGAGATCAATCAAAACTCATATAAACTGGCTTTTAAATAATAAAAATTATTAGACTGGACGTTGCTGTCAGTTTTTTATACAAATAATTTAGTGTATAATGTCTTATATTCGAACAAAAATGAATGTGACAATGATACCTTCTCTACCCAACCATCTTAATAAGATAATAGATTGCCTCCCAGGTGCAATAGGTATAAAAGATCTTAACTCAACCTATATTGCCGGGAACAATGAGCTTGCAATGCACATGGGATATGATAATCCAGAAAAAATTATTGGATTGAAAGATACAGATATTAAAAACCAAATGGCTGAATTAGCAAGTGATTTCATCCAGCAAGATAAAACTGTTGTTGAGCACGGAGAAGAACAGCATATAGATATTGGCCGATACTGTGATGGTGAAATTCAAATTCATTTTAGCACTAAAAAGCCTTTATACGATGAAGAAAATCAAATCATAGGAACAATATTTTCATGTTTTAAAATGCAAAATACCAACCTATTTATACTAAAAGATCATCTGGAAATTAATAGACCCGGATTTTATGAAATTGGTGGGCTTTATGATAAGTATAATTTAAGCAGTCGTGAGTCTGAGTGCCTTTTCTTTTTAATTAGAGGTTATACTGCAAAAGAGATTGCAAGAAGATTAAATTTATCTGCTAAAACTATTGAATACTATATAGATCAAATAAAAAGCAAACTATCTTGTTTGAAAAAATCTGAGCTTATTGAAAAAGCTATAGATATTGGATTTATCTTTAACATTCCATCTAAGCTAATTAAGAAAAATTCCTAATTTTTTAATTTTTTCTAGTAAATTTCCCGGGTAACCGCATCAGGCCACATAATATATATTGATTTTCATTGTCTAACAAAATATCAATATGAGGTTTGTACCGATTATGAAAACTAAAAACATACCTAATGAATTCCAACACATCTCCCCAGCGGGAGCAGAGGTCAGAACGTTGATAAGTAATGGTCATGGTGGCATTGCACATTGTACTTTAAGAAAAGGAGCAATTTCAAAAGCGGTGCGTCATAAAACTGTAAGTGAATTTTGGCATATTTTACAAGGTAACGGCGCTATTTGGCGTAAAAACCTAGGAAAAGAAAGTGTTACCCCACTTAAAACAGGTGTTAGTATCGATATTCCAGTAGGCACTGAGTTCCAATATCGCAGCGATGGTGGTAATTTAGTGTTTTTATGCATCACAATGCCTCCTTGGCCCGGAGCAGAAGAGGTAACCTATATTGAACAAGGCGCATGGAGTCCAACTTTGGGCTAATTACAGAAATGGGCAAATGCGAACTAGCAAAAAATATTCTGCCTCATGAAACTAAAGTTGGCTGCTTGATTCTAGGCATTTACTATAATTTTCCTACTCAATTCAGCAAGTATCTAACAAATACTGAGCTTTAAAGGCTAAAATCTTGAGATGCCTTATAAAACAGAATCGTTTAAACACATAAATATTTGTGAAGGGACTACTATTACTTTATGACAGGTATTTATTATTCATGCAAAATAGAATATTTAATAATCAACTAATTCTAGACGAACAAAACCTCACTGAGTTTGTATGTGACAATTTTGATCTCAGAGATATTGAAAAAATTAGTTTCTATAAAAATAAGTTAGCTTGCCTGCCGGCTGAAATTTGGGGTTTATCCCAACTAAATAGGTTGAATATATCAGCAAATAGATTTACACATTTACCTAAACTTATTGGCACTCTTGAATCATTAAAAACATTAGATGCGAATGGCAACCAGTTATCCGATTTACCTTTAGAGCTTTCTAAACTACCAATGGATGAATATCTATACATGGCAAACAATCAGTTTGAGCGTATTCCTCCAGTGGTTTGCTCTCTCACAAATCTGAAATATCTGAATTTTTCAGGTAACAACCTTATAACACTGCCTAAAAATATTGGTAATATGCAAGGTTTGATAGAGTTGCGTGCATACAACAATCAAATACAGGCCATCCCTGAGAGCGTAGCCCTTTGCCAGAAATTGCGTGAAATCCACTTAATGAACAATACATTAAAATCATTGCCTGATAAAATTGGGCAGCTAACCGAGCTAAGGATATTAGATTGTACGGATAACCTAATTGAGACACTTCCTGATAGTTTTGGTAATCTTTCTCAGTTAAAAATTGCTAACTTTCGCAATAATTACCTGGAAACTTTACCTGAAAATCTAAGCAATTTAAAAAATCTACTTTACCTTGATTTACGTAACAACAATCTTAAAGAACTGCCTAAATCTCTATCAAAACTTACACAATTAGAAAAATTGGACTTAAGATGCAACCATGGCCTGATCTTACCGAATTGGATAGAAATATTAAGATGTGCAGGTTGTTATGTTTTGCATTGAGTAGTTAAGAAGTAAATACTAATTGCAGGATAAGTACTATTTATCCCCAGAAGGATTAAATAACCCGAACAACTTTAAGATTATATAAACAGTGGTGTTTTAAAGATGTAAATTGTATATATGTTGTTCAAGGATAGCTGTAAGGAAGGGACATGGCAGTTTATGAAAAAGTTTTATGTATTCACTGTGATAGTGACAAGATCCTAACACATGACTGGAGCCATACCAAGAAAAGACGTTATCGTTGTTATGAATCATATGGTGGCAAAACTTTCCAATAAGCTAATTAAGCAAAACTCCAGCCCCTAATCTTATAATTTTTTCTAGTAAATTTCCCGGGTATCCATTTCAGTTTATTTAATATAAAATTCTTTAAATTTTGATATTTATCATTAAATAAACTAATTGATGCGATTTAAATGCACATTGATACGAAGGCAGAATTTAAATAATGACAAATAAAAACACACCTTATAATACTCAAGAAAAAAATAATGATTCCGCGCTAAAAAAAACAGCTAAAATAACAGGTGGCTTAGCAGGTGGTTATGCTGGGAAAGTATTAGGTAATAGGATGCTTGATACAGTTTGTAACGTTCTTCCAGGAGCGCATATTAAAATAGGTTGTAAAGTAGCTAGTAAAGCAACTGGAATGGTTGGTGGAGTCAAACATGGGGCAGAAGCTGGCGAATCTGTATATGATAAGAGCTCATATATTGTTAATAAGTTGCCGGCTATCCCTAAAAGCAGATCAAATTACCCCTATATTTCAGAAGGCAGGATTTCTGAGATATATAATTATCATAACATTGATAGAAAATTCTCTTCCAATTTAGGAGAACAAGAATCGGTTAGTAGTGCTAAGATAAATAATTATGCAGCAGGGTCAACTACTACCCAAAAAAATTCAATACCTGCCCCACAAAAAAATCCTTTTAATAAGGGGCAATGTTTACAACCTCAAAATGACAGCGATATTATTTTTTCTGCGGCTGAGCCTCAACAAACTAACAATCAATACCAATCTCATGTAGAGACACTGCATCAACAAGTGTTACCAAAACTTAAAGAGGTAGTGGATGCTTGGTCTGCTGGTAAAAAGAAAGAAGCTATTGCTCTGGCTCAAAGAGATCAATTTAATAATGCTATGAAGACCACCCATGAAATCACGGGAACTCTTAGTAATATTGCAAATATAGCAGGCACCTCGCCTGAAGTTCACAAGGCCATAGCCATAGCATCAGGCGTTGCAAATTTTGGTTTTGCCGCATACGCACTCACGATAGGAAGCCCCCTAACGGCTATTTATTGTTTAACTGGTGGAATTGCCAGTTTGGTGGGTGCTTTCGGAGGCAGTGACACCAAAGAAATAGATGGTTACTCTATGATGCTATCAGCTTTACAAGATATGTATTATCAATTAAGCCAGGAAATTCGCAGTGGATTTAAAAATATTGAAGAAAAGATAGATAAAAATAGCATTCTACTTCTTGATGGATTTAGCGTAAGAAATTTACAATATGAAAGTATCACAGAGCAATTAAAAGCTTTAAGACAGAACATTAATAAAAATCATTTTGATTTGAACTCTGGCCAAACTGATATATATAAATTGATTCTTGACCAAATATCTTTAAATTCTGATGCAAAACTAGAAGAAACATTGGGTAATATAGAACATAACCTACAAAATATATTAAATAATCAGTTTATTGATGAGAAATCATATAATGAAAGAAAGGCATACATTAAAACCATAATTGAGAAAGATAGCAAAAGTAGTGTCTTAACAGGGCATATTAACGTCGGTGATGAATTTATATCAAGCAATAATGTAATGATTGATAACAGGCATCATTTTCATGTTAATTTCTTAGCAGATCTATACAATAAACGATTTAACGATAACGATGAATCTCATATAGAGAGGTTATCTAGCCCTTTGATTTGGAGTTATGCAACTCTAGTTTTATCTGATTTAATGAGTCGATATTACGAGCAAAAAACTCAAAAAGTCTCACATTATGATTTTGACTTGATTAAATTGGCATGTTCGGAAGGAGCCAAAATTAATAATTTTATTAATCAGGTGTCAAAACCAAGTTTTATTACAAGGATAGTTAATAACCATAATACTAAAATATCAAATTTATTAGACGCTTTTACGGAACAAACCAAAATATATGATCACATGGTGCAAAAAGTAGTCGCAAATGATTTCAAGAATAATATGCTAAATATTTTTCTATTAAATCAAGAAAACGAGTATGAGCAATTTAAAGCAGAAATTGGGAAAATTGAGATCAAAAGCAATTATTCTGAACCTTCTGAATGGTGGAGAAAAGTGTATGTTTCTGTTAATAGTACATATTTTCCTTGTAACCACGCATATGGCAATCATTTGCCAAATGAATACATACAGGAGCAGAGAAAATTTATTAATGAGTCTATTGGGAATACTATAGATTCACATAACTCTAAAACAGACTATTTAACTAAAATTACCAGAAGAATAAAAAATTTGACGAATAAGTTAAATGCGTCAGATACACTTACTACTCCAGATTATATTCCTATGTTCGTTTATCCTGCGGAAAACTCAGAAATTAAAGAATTAATTTTGCCTTGGCCAAATGAAGTTCAAATTGAGATTCCATCTAAATTTAAAAAACTTTGGATGCACGGTATAGCTGATATTGAAACTAGGTATTCTGTTAACAAAAATGTTTTCAATATATCTACGGTTTTAATATCAAAATTAACGAATATTAATGTACCAGAGTTATATCTAACATCGGCAAATTTTGAATACGACCCAGGAATTTATGTAGGCAAAGAAGCTCTGTGGATGTTTTTCGTTGGAGGGAGAAAATTTCAACTCGGTGTAAGTGCTATCTATGAAAACCACATCCATCCCATGCGTATGGAAATGAATCATCATCGATACTCTATATTTGCTCCTTACAAATTTGTAATGAATTATAAAGGATTGGGTTATAGCATAAATACTCAGCAGCTAAGTAAAGCATGTAATTTGAGCAATAATGCTATAGAGCAAGTTTATAACCAACAATTGAGATTGAAGCAAGAGGAAATGATGCATCAGGTTAGAAGAAATGATGTATTAATTTTGAAAAAAGACGGGCAGCATAATTTAACTCGCGCTGTAGTAGAGCTCAATGCATCATACAAAATAATGCATCAATTTTTAGCATTTGCTTTTGATGGAGCGCTACCAAGTTTACTCAAAGAATCTAATTTTATATTTAATAAGACAATGTTTTTAGAGTATTTGAAAGATAAAAATATTAATAATAAGCAAATTTTAAGAATTCTTTCCGATTCATTAAAAGTATCCTCTATGATTAATAACCAATCGTTATCATTATTAAACTCAAGCAAGATGCAGCCATCTTTATTTAAATATGTTTTTAACACATTTAATGATTTTGCATCTAGTGTTAACCCCAATCAAATTATGGCTAGTTCCAAAGTGAAAGCTCTTCAAACCACTTTGAAATCAATGTCAAAAGCATATATATCTGTAATTCATCAGGTTGGCCCTGAAGCTTGTAACATAATGTTTTCAGCACTAGTAAAAGAATCTATTCCTGATGGTGTGCATTTAGATATTGTTAGCGATAATGGTAAAAATATATATGCAAATATTAAAGAAGAAGAGGGTCAGAAAAATAATAGTTTGACGTATTCTATAAAACTTTTTGATTTTAAAGATAATGCTTTGACGCATAAATCTAGCGCCAATAGCACTGTTTCTGAAATTCACCAGGATGAACCATCAATTGATTTTCCTTTTAAAAATGCATCCTAAGATGTCATTTTAATTTGACAAATCAATATGTATAAAATTTGAACAAACAATTATATTATGTTATGATATTTACTCTAAAAAACGGATTTTATTTCGATATTAATTGCAAATTAACTGATATTTATAAATTTTAAAATAGAGTGCGGAAATAAAATGGTAGTTTTAATTGATGTAGATAACACACTAATAAAAAGCAGCAGCCAGGCCCAAGTTAATGAAAACTTATTAACTGCTCTGAAAAAAAGTAAAATAAAAGACATTTACCTATTTACTAGAATGAATATCAGTAATTTAGCTACCCAAATAGGCGTAGAGATGGGTGATTTTTTGGAGCAAAGAACCTACCTTTCTCGTCCTCGCTTAATCAAAAAGCTGAAAGAAGAGTATGGAATTAACGTATTGAGCGTTATTACTCATGAAGATCCTGGATACAATAAAGGGCTAGGTGCTGCATATAATGATTACTATGTCCCTGTTAATGAATTGTATGAAAGAGGCGAAATTGGAGCTGAAACAATTGCGTTGGAAAATGGTCAAATAGTTCAATGTTATGCAGAAAATGAAAAATACGAGCAGGCTGTTGAATCTTTTAATACACATTTCGGCACTTCGACCACAGGGGGTCCTTACTATGACTTCCTAAATCGTGAAGATGTTAAGAATCACATAGCAAATCTGGATATTCATTCCCAGAATTCTAATTTCGAACCCCAAAAAGGAATGATGTATGAATACTTCATAAATTCTCGCCGATTTGGATGGGGAGATGTTATTTATTTTGACGATCATTTAGGCGCTTTAAAAGCTGCAGAGCATTTTCATAAGTCTGCAAAATTTTCTTATAGAGGCGAAGAGCATTCTTATAAACCAGAAAGTTTTTCTGGAATACAAGTTGATATCAAAAAAGATAGTGAAGATTTTTATATTTACTCTATTGAAAAAGCAAGATTAAAAAATACTTTAGGAGAGAGTGGAGAAAATATCATTTGTGAACTTGAAAAAGCCGAAGCAAAACTTCAAAGAAATAGCTCATATCAACACTTGATAAAATCTATGAAGGCCTTAAATAGAATGTATGAATTACCATGCAAAAAAACTATTTATAATTGTAATAAGTTTGCATCTGAGTTGTCTAACATTGAGCCTTTGCTATCAAAAGAAATATTTTCATTAAGCACAGATTGCCTTATTAATAGAGTGGCAAAGGCACATGACCAGATAGAGATTACTAAATATGGCTATGAAGATAGAAAATCTAACCTGGTAGGTGCTCCGCTTTATGCCTCTGAACTAATATTCAAATATATCTTTTCAAATACACTTGGACTAGAGCCTATATTGACTTTTTTACATAATCAAACATTAAAGAAAAACTTCAAATATAAAGAAATTAGTTTGCCATCTTATGGCTATCAAGTAAGATTACAGAATAATTATTTTGGCATTCTTACGCCAGCTATTTCTGGATTTGTACGAAAAAGTGAAGTATATAGACTATCTGCCTTAACCTGGCCCCTAATACCTACACATTATGTTTTTAAAACTTTAGGTAAAATTACAGGACACCTTTTAATAAGTCCATATGCGGTTCCTGTATTTCTAATTAACAAGTTTTTTTATAAAGTAGCGTTACATAGAAAATTTACTTCCTTAAAAAAACTAAAAAATCTAAAAAAACAGTTACCTAGCTCAGCATTATTACCAAGGATGCACAATTGTGATTTCATTAATCATTATGCAGTAAGAACAATAAACCTAGATATGTATTTTAATACCTTAAAGGAAGCTAATAATGATAGTAGAACTAAAATACTAAGAGTGAACCCTAAGGACTATATAAATCTCAGAATTAAAGCAATTAAATCTAAGTTTAAATTCCATTTAGCAAAAAGCATTATGGCAGGAATCTTATTTCCACCATCGCTTATATTTACCAAGCCTTTAAAGCTATATAGAGATATACAAAGAGAAATCAAACTAGGTCAAATAGTAAGTGAGGCTCTTGAAAACGAAGATACCACATCACCTGAGCTTGTTTTATATCAAATTGGCTTAGCATATCTAAAGTTTGTAGAACCAGAATCAGCATTTGAAGCACTGAAAGATCTTAAAAAAGAGTCTATTAGTGAAGAAAAATATCGCCATGCTATGGCTGAATGCGGGCACTATTTGCTTGCGGAAGGTGAATATGAAAATGCTGCAGAATATTTTGAGAAAGCAGAAGATAAGCATGCTGCAAAAGTAGCACGCAACGATGGTGAGTTTCTACCTTATAGTGATAACGAAACTGAATGTGATTCAACCTTGTATGAATCAGAAGAAGAAAACCTCTATAACAGAACTTTATAATTTATGGAAAATAAACTATTTAATAATTAATATGAGAAGAGAATATTTTCATGCCCCCAGGTGGTAGTAATCCAAACAGTATAATTTCAGAGAAAATTACGTCTATTAGGCATTCAGTTTTAATAGCTGAAATAACTCCGGACAAATATTACCCTCAAGAAAGAAAGAGTTATTTCCAAAGCTATCTACCTATTATTGATTTATTAGAAAAAAAACTTAAAGCTAGTAATAATGAAAATATTTATGTACTTATTGAAATGCTTAATGAGTTCCAAGCAATTATTGAAAATGAAATAAATGAATATAATAATAAATGTGATAGAAAATCCTTCTTTCGCTCCCCACCAAATGATAGGTTTCGGCTAACAAAAAGCAGCAAGTTCAAATCCATAAAAGATCCAACAGAGTTAGCATTATTCGAATTAGTTACTTTATCAGATAGTTTAGAACTTTATAAGTTTCTATATTTTAAAGATGATGATATAAACTTTTGGATTTACTCAAGCGCATATTGTTCATTGCTGCATCATCTTGCCAGTCATGATGCTCATACTATATTTAAGTTTATAGCAAATCTGTATAGTAATGATAGGGAGAAGTTGCTAGATCTTTTTTCTACGTCCATACGTGCAATAGGTACATACGAAAGAACGTATGAGCGTGAAACAGGATGTACCGTTTTACACGTGGCCTCATACAATAGTTCTGAAAAAGTTCTGAGATTTATTCTTGAATTTCTTACCGATGAAGAGCTTAGCGAATTTTTATTAAGCACCCAAACTAACAATATCTTAAAGAAGTATGAATGTGAGTCTCTATGTAGGTGTAGTGGTAGATATGAAGGGGAGCATACTTGCAAAACTTCCGGACTTTTATTCAATACTTTACTTTCCCAACAACCTCTTTCAATAGAATTGATTGTGAAAAGGCTGATTGAATCGAGTAACAGTGATTTAATTGACATCTATTTAACTGAAAAAAATTCTTTTAAAAAAAGTTATCCTGATGGTTACATCAAGCTAATTACAAACCTTAAAGTGATACATGAAAGTATATTCCAAGATTTACAGGAAATTCCCAAAGATAACTCCCTTTATCCAAAAGCACAGTTCATTATAGGGGAAACATATTTTTTACAACATCAAGATCCAAAAAAAGGGCTAATTGAAAGTATACCTTACTTTAAGGAAGCTTATGATTATACAAATTATGATCTTAATGAAGAAAATGTTGAAATTATATGGGGCTTAAAACGGTCACAAGTAGAGCAAGAAGTAGCATCTTGGAAAGAAAACGCTAATACAGGCAAGGTTTTATTGCTTCTAGATCCTTCATGCGGAAATCGAGGGTGCCTATGTTTTTACAAAAAACATCATAATGGTCAAATGATTTATTTTGGTGACCTGTGCTATAACACAGGAGAATCTAAAGCTAAATTCCCACTTGAAATAGGTGAAATTTTATCTGCAACTTTAAATAATTTTAATGAAAAGAATAACTGGCAAGAATATGACACATATTACTATGAAGATTATAGGCTAGAGTATAAACAAGAGTATTGTACGCAATTAGAGAATTCCTCAATACTTGAAGACCTAAAGCCAAGTATTATCTCTTTATTATCGGAACACTTATTATACGAAGGAATAGAAGGCTCAAAGGCTTTACTTAGTCATGCATTACAAGATTATTGGCATGAAGAAAGCTTTGAATTTAATGAAACGCAAGTTAGCATCATCAATAAGCTTCATGATGATTTCATCGTAAAAGAAGATTTTATAAAAACTTTAGAACAAAAAATTTATTTTTATCAAAATAACCACCCTAATAATACACGCACAAGTATTAAAATTTTAGAAGAGTTAAAAGATAAGGTTATACAAACTCAATCAATTCAAGCTTTTTCTGAATTAAAAAATAAATATAAATTTATTGAAACAGCGGGTTCTGAATATTATTGTTCATACTCAATTTTAAGGTACAATCTTGAAAGTTATTTCCCGGATCAGTCCCGGAATTTCATAAGAGAGCTGGACTCTTTAGCCATTAAGCTCGGTAATAATGGCGACTATAAAGCATTAAACAGGTGCGCAGAATCTGTATATAAAATGCTTAAAAATACAAAAAAACAAACTGTTGCTGATTGTATAAAAGAAGCAAAGCAAGCTCCTGGGAATTTACATAGAATATCGGGAGCTATGTTAGCATTAGCAAGTCTCTTTGCCCCTATTGTTGGATTACCTTTATTTGTTATTGGCGTACGTAGCATATTTAAACAACGTGAAGGAATTTCTAAAGCAATGTATACCACAGCTAAAAACTTAGCGAAGCAGCCGAAAGAAACAAATCCAACAGAAACCACTAGATTAATTCACTAACACTATGATCTGGATAAGTAGGGCGAATGAAAAATTCCAGCACTTCTACCAGTTAATCCTGTATTACCTTGAGTAGTTAAATTGATTGTAATAAGTTAAAAACTCAATTAATTATTGTAAGAAAAAATATGGGTAAAATTCTATGAAATACAAATATTGGAAACAAAAATGGGAAGTTAACGATATATCGTTTAATCAAGAAAATCCAAATGATTTTCTAATTAAATTGAGTGTAAAAAAAATCCTTATAAAATAACACCTGATCCAGAAAATATAGTGCATCAAGCGCAAGAATCACAGTCAATCCCTTGGTACGACGCAAATGATATGCCTACCCCTAATGTCCCTAATGATGAAGATGAGAATTATTCTAGCCAATTTAAAGTAGAGTAAGGCAAAGAGGGCGTAAAGGTAATAATACTTATCAAAGTTCACTCAATTAATATATGAATGTGGTTCAAATACTTATTGTATGTTTTCGTTTTCTTCAGGCTCGAAGATTTAAGCTTAAAATATGGAAATTCCATCAAAAAATTGAGCAGCAAGGTTAACTCCAAACTCTCTATCAATTTGACGAATGCAGGTAGGGCTGGTGACATTTATTTCAGTGATATAATCACCAATTACATCAAGGCCAACAAAATATAATCCACGTTTAGATAGTTCACTGCCAACTTGGTCGCAAAGCCAAAGGTCTCTATCATTTAGTTGTGCGCCTTGCGTTGTGCCTCCTGCGGCAATATTGGCCCTAGTTTCGCCTTTTTTAGGTACCCTTAATAAGGCTTGAGGAACAGGTTTTCCATCAAAAAGTATAATCCTCTTGTCACCATTTTGGGCTTCTGGAATATATTCCTGAGCCATTATTGGGGTCATTCCTTTTTGGGTTGAGTTTTCGAGGATTATGTTAAGGTTCGGATCATTTGGGGTTAGCATAAATATATCAGATCCACCCATTGCCCACAGAGGTTTTATGATGACTTTTTTCTGTTCAGTAATAAAGTTATTTAACTCTTCAATGTTAGCTGATATTAGGGTTTCTGGCATGCACTGGGGGAAGTGGAGGGCAAAAAGCTTTTCATTTGCGCTACGAACTTCAGTAGGATCATTTAAAACTTTTACGCCAAGGATTTGTGCTAGCTCTAACACATAAGTGACATATAAATAGTCATTGTTCATGGGAGGATCTTGGCGCATAAGTATAAGATCTAATTCTGCGAGATTAATTTCACGCTTAGACCTTTGAGCTTTAAACCAATAGTTATTGTCATCCATCACTTTGATATTGGTGCTTAGCGCCATGGGATTATGTTGTTTAATGAACAAATCTTGTGGAGTGAAATATTCTATTTCAAAGCCTCTTTTTTGGGCTTCTAGCATCAAGGCTAGTGTTGTATCTTTTTCTGGGGATATAGACTCAATAGGGTCCATCACAACGCCAAGCTTATTCATTTTAATTTCCGGATTCCAGTTCTTTTATTTCATCTGCAGCTGCAAGAAGAGCAAGCTTTGCTGTTACACTATACGCAAAATATCGTTCTTCGTGATATTTGCAGGGAATGTCGCTTTCCGATCCGAAAGGGAGGGGTTTGAAAAACATTCCAGGGGAGTTGAGGTTTTCATCTTGACCTTTGCCTTTATGAATTCGGTAGAAGCCGCCTAGTACTTGTTTGCCCATCATGTAGATAACCGGCTCAGCTACAGAATTCTCTTCGCCAATCGATTCGAAAGTATATACCCCTTCCTGGATAATGGCTTTTGATACTTGGTTGCCACCTTTTGCATGAGCCATTTTGGTTCTTTGTTTGCGGTTTAAATTACGAATTTCATCAGGATCTTTGATCATCATCACTGACATTCCATAGGTTCCAGCGTCAGCTTTTACAACAATGAATGGATCCTGCTTGATATTATGTTCTTTGTATTTTCGTTCAATGTCAGCTAGTAAAGTCTCGCTTTCGCGTGCTACGCACTCAATACCTTCGCGTGTTTGGAAGTTAATGTTGCCACATCGTCTGAAGTACGGAGTTAGAAGCCAAGGGTCAATGCTGAATTTGCTGCCAAATTCTTCTGTTACATTTTGATAATGTTCGAAGTGTCTGGACTTAAGTCTATATGCCCACCCTAGGTTTAGGGGGGGGTGAATATGCTGTTTTAATCCTTTCAGAATATCTGGTATGTCTCCAGATAAGTCATGGTTTAGTACTATAAAGCAAGGTTTAAAATCAGAGGTGGTGATGAAGTCACCTTCACGCTTTAGCTGTTCATAGGCAAGAGTTTTTCCAGAAGAGGTGGTTAGCTTTTGCCCATCTGTTATATTTTCAGAAAGTGTGCCAATTCTAACTTCGTAGTTGGCCTTAGTTAATACATCTCTAAGGGTTGCTATATTTTCTAGATAAAAAAGGTTGCGAGTGTGATTTTCTGGGATTAATAAAACTTTTTTGGTGCCACTTTGAATTTTTTGAATGGTTTCATTAATAGAAGAAACAGCAAGATGTTTGGATTTTTCTGATAGATTGTTGAATCCTGCTGGAAATAAATTGGTATCTACTGGTGCAAGTTTGAACCCTGCATTTCTAAGGTCGACAGAGCAGTAAAACGGGGGGCATTGCTTGGCCCACTGTTGTTTAAACCAGTTTTCAATTTCATGCCGATTTGCGAACAAAACTTCTTCTAAGTCTGTGGGGGTGTTGAGTTTGTAAATATTTTCTTTTTTCATGAGGTAAGTATAATTTATTTGCGCATTTAGGCCAACTTGATTTTAGGTTTGGTTGAATTTTGAAGAACCCCGCTGCTGCACCCGCACACAATCATGCGGGTTAGCAGGGCCTGATGAAAAGTCTTTTTCACAAGACAAGAGCTGTTGAGATGTACATTCTGCTAGATAATAAGCAGATTGATAAATCTCATATAAGCTCACATACGACAAAATTAGCTTTTACACCATTTTGCTAGATTCGGTTATCAATGTATCGGAACAAGCAATTGCTGCTTTATTCCTAGAAGAAGTAAGAATGGTAAGTTCTTGGTGGTAACACATGATTACCACCAAAGCCTACCATAAGGAGAGGAGCACACTGAAAATATACTCTCCTTATCTATATGTTGCTGTGCAACATAACAGAATCATTTCTTGATACTTACTGTTTGTTGTAAGCCCAAGACTTAAAAAACTCGATAATTTTTGGATCAACTTGCTTTAGGGCATTGGAGCCGCGGGTGATTTTTGCAATACTAACTTCAAGCTCTTGCGCCATTTGCCTTTGTGTCATTTCTCCATCAATTAATGCGTGAATAATTTGACATCTTTTTGCAAAATCATCTTTTTCTTCATGTGTGAAAAGCAGATCAAAAAGCTCAAGTAATAGCTCCTTGTCCTTCACTCTAAAGCAAATTTCTACAAATTTTTCCCAGTTTGATTCTTGTTTCATCAAACATCTCCCTGTTAATTTGTAATGGTACAGCGTTGCACGATTACAGTCAAGAATATTTTTAATTTTCTGTTAATAAAACTTTAGTATTATTTGTCCAAGTTTAGATCTATTGATGTTGAATATGATTAGTCATGATATAGAAAATTTTAGTAAACGCCTGTCAGACATTAAAGAAAGTTATCTAAAAAAGTGTCCTGAAGGGTATAAAGATTTTTTTGTAAAATTCCCTGCGACTGAGTTTTTCCGATTTTATGTTGAAGATTATCGCTACAACGAAAATGTTTTTTTAGATTTTGAAAAATCTGAACCTGGTTATTTTAAGTCTCTTATTATGGATCAATTGCGTTGTCTTACTGTTGATTTTGAAAATTTGACTGAAAGTAAAATACAGGAAGTGCATTACTACGCTACAGAGTATGTTACCAAGTTTGAAACTAATTTGAATACTGTAATAAGGGGGGATTATGGTTTTAGCCCCTCTTGTTTTAGCTTGTGTAAAGAAAATGTTCTTATTGGGCAGGGTTTCAATGAGATATTAATTGATTTTTTTAATAATTCAGGTGGATATGATTTATATTATATAGATTTAAATAGTAATTTTAACGCTTATACTCTTTATGAAATATCTGAGAAGGTTAGTCGTACTGATATGTCCAGGGAGGATTTAACTAATAAATTTAATATTGAAGAAAAACTCTGGTATATAAGTTCTATTGCTGAGTGTAATGAAAGAACCCAGCTTTTAAGTAAAAAAATCTCAGAGTTTATTGGTGAGTATAATAAAATTAATAACGATAAAGATCCTGCCAAAACTCTTTATGCAATAGTAAATCTAATTATTAGGCTAGAAAGGCTTCACCCATTTGATGATGCTAATTGTAGAGCTTTTTGTATGAGGTTGTTAAATGAATTATTGATAGCAAATGGTTTTCCTCCCGCTATGCTTGCCAATCCTAATTATTTTGATAGTTATTCAAGGCAAAATCTTTGCCTTGAAGTAATTAGGGGAATGGAGAAGTCGCTTGCCTTTATTGATAATGAAAAGTTTGTCAATGAAAGAATAGAAGAAACAGAATCGGCGATTGCAAAATTAAATATTAAACCAACTAGCAATCTTAATAGTGATGTTATTTGTTTTAGTGTTAATTTAATATGTACTGTTCAGTGTGAATTTGATAAGGCTATTGAATCAGGAAATCCCGCTCGCTTTTCCCTTTCCTGTCTGCATAAAGAAGCTAGTAACCAGGTTTATTCTTCCCATGAATACCTTATAAAGTTAAAGCAAAAGCTTCAGACTACTTATTGGGAGGTTGCTAGAGGATGTGGGTTTTTTAGGTGCTTGCCATCTGGTATTGCAAAAATGCGGCAAATATTAAAAGACTTGCCTGAGAAAATAAATTCAAAGTCTGATGTGATTAAAACAAATTCAGTTATTTTTAGCTTGAAGGATATTTTAAGTAAGAAGAATAAAACAGAAAAACGTTGGGGTTTGCCTTCACCTGTCAGGAGTTTATATTCTCAAACATATAAGAATCTGACTGAGAGATTTTTCCCAACTAATGTTTTTTGTTTAGATGAGTCTAAGTTTTCATCTTCTAAAAGACGGTTTGGTCGTTAAGTATTAAAACTATGAGTACTATTATTATATAAGGCTATAAGAGAAAATTACACCAATAAAAACGATCAACCATGATATATGGTTGTTGATGAATGCTTGATGAAATTTATTTTGGCGACAAAGTTTATATTGGTAAATAAAAGTAAGCGATGACATCATTAAGCTTACAAAATAAGGCCATGATAGATTTGTTATAAATCCCAACGCCATTAACCCTAGCATAATAATTGTTTGTATAGTTACAACAAATTTAATCCCGTTCTTGCCTAGTTTCAGGGCTGAGGATTTAACCCCTATCTTGATATCATCCTCCATATCCGACATCGCATAAACTGTATCAAATGCTAAAGTCCAAAGTACTGCTATTGCATAAAGTAAAATAGCGGTAATCGGTATTTGGTTAATGCTTGCCGCAAAAGCCATTAAGATACCAAGATTAAAAGTTAATCCTAGTATTATTTGGGGCCAGTAGGTGAATCTTTTACAAAAAGGGTAGAGGGTAGTTAGTCCTAGTGCTAAAGGTGTAATTGAGATTGCTAGCCAATTTAATTGCATAGCAAGCATTAGAGCAATAAATAGTAACGTGACTAAAAATATTAAGGCTTGCTTGACTGATAAATCTCCAGATGTAAGCGGTCTGTCTTTCGTTCGTTCGACATGTTTGTCAAATTTAATATCGGCAAGATCATTCAATATGCATCCGACTGAGCGCATGATAAAAACACCAACTGTGAAAATTATTATTAACGTGATAGGCGGCATGCCTTTGTTAGCAATCCATAGCGCTGTTAATACTGGCCAAAGAAGTAAGTAGCTGCCAACTGGTTTGTCGAAGCGAATTAGTTTTAAGTATTTATTATTTATAAGCATTTTGTGTTGATAATATCAGTTGGAAAAAATATTTGTTAACAGCAACTAATTGTATTGTTTTTTTTGTTTGTTATCTAGATAGCAGTTGCAAATCAAAAATGTTTATAGTTTATGTAGTGAAGCAATTGGCACTAGATTTTTTCCAAATAGTTTTAAATTCATCTGGAATATCCTTATCATCACCCAGCAACTGACCTTCTTTCATAAATGTATATAGTTCGGAATAAGTCTGAACTTCTGCAACACCAGTCCTGTAATAAACATGCCAAGGTTTTAAATCTTTAATCTTTGTTAATCCTGAGGCCCCCAATATATCAAGCATTGCTTTAATAATAGCGTCGTGAAAGTTAGCAACGCGAGGAGCTTTGTTGTCAACATCCAGAGCGTACATTCTAGAGGGTTTTTGAGTGGCAACACCTGTGGGACACGTGTTTAAATGGCACCGTCTGGATTGTACGCAACCTAGAGAAAACATCATGCCACGAGCGCTGTTGCACATATCGGCTCCCAAAGCTAGTTTGGTAATGATGTCAAACCCTGAGATTATTTTACCGCTGGCTATTATGCGAATATGTTTGCGTAACCCTGCTCCTTTTAAAACACTATGCACGAAAGGTAAGCCTTCATTGAGAGGTAATCCAATAAAGTCAGCAAATTCCATAGGAGCCGCGCCTGTTCCACCTTCAGCGCCATCCACAGTAATGAAGTCCGGGTAGATTTGGGTTTCTAGCATGGCTTTGACAATGGCCATGAATTCACATTTATCACCAATGCAGAGTTTAAACCCAGTTGGTTTTCCACCACTTAAATCGCGAACTTCTTTGACAAACTGAAGCAATCCTTTGGGGGTTGAAAAGGCAGTGTGCGCTGGGGGTGATACACAATCTTTACCCATTGGAATGCCTCGAATCTCAGCTATTTCTTTGGTGACTTTCTCAGCAGGAAGAATACCACCATGTGAAGGCTTAGCGCCTTGCGATAGTTTGATTTCTATCATTTTCACAGCTTTGTTTTTAGATTTATTTTTAAATTGATTAGCATCGAAATTGCCGTCTTTAGTTCGGCACCCAAAGTAACCAGTGCCGATCTGCCAAATTATGTCACCACCTTCTATTAGATGGTAGGAGCTTAAACCTCCTTCTCCCGTGTTATGAGCGAATCTGCCAATTTTAGCACCACGATTTAGTGCGCGAACTGCATTTTTACTAATAGCACCAAAGCTCATTGCAGAAATATTAATCCTTGATGCAGAATATGGCTTTTTACACTGTTCATTACCTACAATGATTCTAGATTCAGTTTCAGAGGTTACCACCGGGCGTAATGAGTGATGAATAGATGAAAATCCTGGTTTGTTTACATCGCGTTGAGTTCCAAAAGGTACTGTGTCATTAGCTTTTTCGGCACGACTATAAACAGAAAATCTATCTTCTCGACTAAACGGCCTGCCGTCTTGGTCTGATTCAATAAAATAGGCGCGTATCTGTGGCCTTATTGCTAATAAAATATAGCGTAAGTGCCCAATTATTGGATAAATTCGTAAGATATTGTAACGTTTTTGGAATATGTCATATATTCCTACTCCTATTAATGAAAACAAAGTAAGTATTATAGTAAAGGTTACAATAGTTGATAGATCTACAAACCAGTAATCCATTGAGAAATAAGCAATTAACACTAGAGTAGATCCTAGCCAAAACCATCTTCTATCCATTTGATTCCCTTCATTTTTTTAGATTGTTTCTAATTTTATTCTAAATCCAATAGTTACAGTGTGTAAATGACTTGTTTTTGAGCTGTACAATTAAGGTTCTGCTGTGTTATTTTTACTTAATTTTCTCTTAAGGTAATTCTTGTACAATTTTTAGGTTACCTTTTTATTTTTGAATTCAATCCGTGGAAATAGTTATGGCAGATAATTCTCAAGCAAATACAAATGAGCTAAGACCTTTAAAATGGTCACAGGCTTTAGATTTTGATCGCAAATCCATTAGGAATGCAATTAAGCATTTGCTTAAGATTGAGAAAAAATACAATAAAAACTGGGAACATGTAGATTCAGTGCCAGACTTAAAGCCCTTCGTATCAGAAATTATCAGCGATTGGTATGAAAATTTAGAAGGGCAAGATGGCAATAGAAGTCCTGCTTTTCAAAAATATTCTGAATTCCTTCCTGTTTATGAGGCCGGTAAACGTTTGTTTGTGGTTCTTAATACTTTGAGTCATCACTGTTATATCGAGCAGGATGCTTGTCATAAACCAAAAGCCGAGGTTGATTTTGAGCTTCTTACAAAGCTAAGAGAATTGAAGCTTACTAAAGAGAAGAAAGAGGAATTATATGAAAATTTGATTAATAATATCAGTTCCTCACCAATCGATAAGTTTGTTGTTCTGCAAAAAGCTAAAGAAAAAAGTGATTATAAGCTTGGTTCAAATAATAAAAGTGGAAGTAGTATTGTAGAATTATACAATGCCATTCTTGAGGATCTACACAGGCCTAGTAATTATTTTTCTAATTGGTACAAAAAAAGCCGTTTAGAAAAACTTTATAAAAAACACACTGGAAATAAAGATTTTTCTGCTATAGATGGTTATGAATCTTTAGATAGCTTTAAAAAAATAGAAATTCTTCAAAATGAAGTTGATAAAGCCTTATTACTAAAACAACTTGATCCTAAGCGCGATTCATTTTCTAGTTTAATTAAAAACCAAGGCCTTGTTGGCTTGCATGCATTTGCTTCAGTTAAAATTAAGCTGCCACGTCTTCAGGTGGCCAGAGATGTATGGAGCAAAATAACATCTTATAGATTTGTCAGATTTGTGGGTGCCATTCTAAAACCCGTAACTTGGTTTTTAACTTTATTAAAAGAGTTTGTTGTGGTGGCTTGGCGTAATCTATTGGTTATTCCATTTGTTAATGAAAAGTGGCATCACTTATTATGGGCAGGGCTAAAGAGAATTCTTCCTCGCTATTTTCCTGTTAGTACCTTTGATAAGGATCTTTTTGAAAAGAGGGCGTATATCAGGTCAGCTCTTGATTTTTTAGATAAAAACAAAAATGATTTGTTAGCTAATGCAGTTGACGAGTTTGAGATAAAGCTAAAAAATCTTCTTGATGGTCATAGTTCAAAATTATCATCAAAAGAAGAGTTTCTAGATCTTTATGCTAAAACATATGATGAGCTGCAGGCCTATTTTCTTGCTTCTGGTTTTACATCTACATGTTCTGTAAAAGTAATCGATAAGCAGTTATATAATGATATTAAGCAGTATGAAAGAGTAAGCGGGAAAAAAAGTGAAGAAGTCTTTTATCAGATTGCTCAGAGTAATAACTATAACTTAAAAGCAGTTTATAAAGAAATTGCCAAAGAACGCCTTAAAGTCACAAATAAATTTCAGAACGAGAAATATAAGCGCTCTGCTTGGGCTATGACTTCAGGTGATTGGTATCTTAAAGACGGTGTTGATAAAGATATTATGGAGCTTCGTAATAGCTTTTCAAATCTTGAAGCTTCCATGGGGCTTTACTCTAGTTTTAAGCAAAACCCTAATACTAAGATTTATGAGTACAGCCATGATAATACGCCTGCTGGGTTGGTTGAAAAAATTCAAGATATTTGGTCTACAGAGGATATTGAAAAGCTAGTTAATAATAGTTATGAAGTTTTTAGCTATTATGCTAATAGGTGCGCAATTTTTGATGAAGGTCAGATTGGGAGTGAGGTTGTTGATAGTGCTCAAGTTAATTTCCTGAAGTCTTTAAAAGTTCAGCTGCATAGGGTTGCAGATAAGTATCATCAGCCTCATCGAATTGTAAATATAAAGCATTCTGAAAAAACAGTATTTAGTGAAAAAGATACTGCTAAGTTAAGAGAAATAAAGCGTGCGCTAGGGTTTAATGATGCTTTCTTCATCTTACCTGATCCAAATAAGCAGAGTGAAGGTGATGGTAGCAAAGTTATTTACAATGATGACTTTGATTTATTGCGTAATGAGTTACAAAAAGCCAAACAGCATGCAGAAGGCCAAGGTTTCGATAAAGTTTATTTGAGAAAAATAGGTGAATGGGATAACTATTTGAGAAATCTTGAGGAAAATGGAAAGTATTATATACAATTGCAAAGAGTGTTATCTCGCCGTGATGCAAGACGCAAAAAGAAACAAAGGCTTGCCGCATCTAATAGGGTTATTAATATGCTCGTATCTCTCGGGGAGGCAGGGATTGGTGCTTCAATGGTTGTTGGTATGCTTGGCGCTTCAGGTTTCGGCTGGCCAGTTATTGTTGTTGTAGCGGCAGCTGCTGCAGTATTCACCTTTGCACTAATATCAAATAATATTTTGTTTTCTCGTCCCGGTGCTGAAGCTCAGAAGTATTTGCTGCTTAATAATGCGTTTACTCATGATCCTGACACGAACCGAAAGCTAGGTATATTGCCGAGATTGTTTATCGCTTCAACTTTTGGTATTTCAGTGTGTTCGGGCATTACTTTAGGGGCTCTATCGTTTACTAATAACTTGCCTCTTTGGTCAAGTGTATTCGGAGCTGTTGTTGGGTTGCTACATATTTCAGCGCTAGTTCCTCATGCTGCAGTGCCTATTGTTACTGTGGCAGCAGTCGGTATGTCGGCCGTACTATTTATTGCCGCAATTCTAGCTTTTCAGAGGATGGGTGTTTTTGCCTTCATTCAAATTGCTAAAGATCTTAATAAGATGATTCGTCCTGAGTCTAAGACTATCTGGGCAGAGTTTAAAGATATTGTAAGGGGTATTGGTAACAAGATAGGCGGATATTTTGTTGATACTTTTACAATTAATAGCTTGTTTAAGGGTAAGACATTCAAAGTAGTTACGTGGCCTGAAGTAATAGTGTTTCTTGCAAGATGTATAGTAAAGCCATCTCTTGATGTTCTGTTTCTCGGAGTTGTTGTGGCAGCTTGTGGTTTGGGTGGTATTTTATTTGGTGCGCTTTGTCAGAAAAATGTCGCTGACCTAATGGGTAAAATTGCCCATATTGTGTGGGGGGCTAATCCAAATCATGTTGTCTTTCAGTACTTGTCATGGGCGGTTACTGCTTGTTCTGCTGTAACAGATACTTCTTTCGATACTTTAAACTTTATGGAGATGCTTGGCAATTTATTTAAAGGCGTGCGTAAGAGTATTTCTAATTACATCACTTTAAACAAGCGTTGTTTGGAGCTTGCCGGGATTTATAAAGAAGCGTTATTTACACGTAAACTAAGTTCTACAGTATCTAAGCATTCTAAGAATATTAATAATTATCTATACGGTCAATTTAAAATGACTGAGCCAGAACCAACAAACAAAACTTCAGATGAATATAAAGCTTGGCAGAAAAAAAGTGACCTTCTTAAAGGACAGCTCCAGCGCTATAGATATATGCAAGTATATAAGGTTACTAAATTTCTTAATTTCTTTGGCATTGGTGCTACTGCTGTTAATGTTAATACCATTGGTGTTGGTGCTGAGGGTGCAACAAAAATAGAGTTGAAGACTGCATTCTGGATTGCTAGCTATATATTTAGAATCTTTAGATTGCCTTTTGCCGACAGTACTATTAATTTTATAGATCAAATTATCACTACTGCAGATAGTGCGGTAAGTTCTTGGTCAAGTAATATGGTTGCGGTAGCTGATGGTGCTAGTCTTTCATCTGCACCAAGAAACGATGATGATTATTCTGCTGATGGGTATGCTTTCAATGAGAAATTTAATCAATCTGCAGAAGAGTCTCAAGAAGATGAGGATGAAGTAGTTTCTATAGATTGGTTGTTTAATGATTCCGCTAATGAGGGGCAGGCAAGTTTACTCATTAAATTACGCGATCGTGATAGACGCACCAATGACAGGAAGTTTGTTGAGTATAAGCTTGATAGAATTAATGAGCTTGCTTCTCCTTAATTTTATGAGTTTTTTTGGGGGGCGAGTTAGCTAACACTATGCAGTCCCAGCACTCTGCGTCATCTCGACTGAGAAATCGAAGGTTCTTGCCTGCGTCATCTCGACTGAAGCACCGAAGGTGCGTAATGGAGAGATTTGACTGATGTGCTGGTTCGGATCCCTCGGCTACGCTCGGGATGACGGCTGTGGCGCTCGGGATGACGGCTGTGGCGCTCGGGATGACGGCTGTAGCACTAGGATGGCAATTATGTCGACCGGAATTGTAGAGGTTAAATGTATTAATTTAGATGTGTTTACCCTAAACCTTTACAGCCTGTGCAAGGTGAGCATTTAAGATTTGTTAGAATTAAAATTTCGTGCCTTACAGAGTGTCCGGTTAGGAAGTTATCTTGTCTTAATGCTATCTGCGGTATATGATGCTCTTTCTAATGATTTCTAAGGAGAGGGTAGATGTATCGTTATTCTGGTTTATATGTGACTGAATTTGCAGCTATTTGGCAAATGAGTAAAGGGTTGTTTGATTTGTTAGATCAAAAAATAGAGAATAATCCCAAGGCAAGCAGGATTATTTTATTATCAGCGATTGCTTCTTATCTTCTTATTGCGGCGCACGAAAGTTATCAAGCTCCTGATAGGCATAAATTTATATCTAAACTCTTGATGTCTTTAACGTCGGGGGCTAGTTCTGTATCTAGTATAAGTGCTTTGTGTTTCAAGGGTTTCATCGGCAGCGGTTCTAGTGTTGATAAACCAGTAGAAGCTGAGTCAGAAGATGATCGGTGTGAATCTGTTATTCAGCCAGGACGCCAAGGTTTATTTTAGTATTTAAGTATATGTTGTACGACCTAACCATAAAGCTATATATGCATGAACGACATGGTTAGGTCACGAATTATTAGAGGCTATTGTTAATTGGTGTCACAAGGCGAAAATATCTATAATTTGCAGCTGTGAAATCAATTGTCGGCAGACCCTAGGATATATGTTTTTACACTTTTGCTTTTTTACTGCTTAAAATTTTATTAATAATGGATTTACCAATACCTTTAACTTTGCTTAAGTCGGCAATATTTTTAAAAGTGCCATGCTCACTTCGATACTTAACTATTGATTCAGCTTTGGATTTTCCAATGCTTGGTAGCTGAGATAACGTGGTGATATCTGCATGATTGATATCGATTGGTTTATTGTTGTGGATTACTCCGCCGGCTAGACCAACTGATGACATAATAAAAAAAATAAAGCCCATAAAAAATTTATACATTTAAACTCCTTTAATTAATGAATCCCAGTTTTCTCTGGGATAAAATTTGACTTACGAAACACTTACAGTTTTTTCTAGTCTCGTTTTATTTTTAAAAAACACCAATTTAGAATAAGATAATTATAATTCTTATCAATACAGTACTTTTATCAAAAAGGAGCTATCAATGGCTTATTGGTTAATTAAGTCCGAACCAGATGCTTATGGCATCGATCATCTTGAAAACGAACAAAATCAAATAACACATTGGGACGGAATAAGAAATTATCAGGCTCGTAATATAATGCGCGATGAGATGAAAGTAGGGGATAAAATATTTTTCTATCACTCAAATTGCAAGCCACCAGGAATTGTAGGGATGGTTGAAGTGGTTAAAGAAGCGTACCCTGATCACACTGCTTTGGATCCTAAATCAAAATATTTTGACCCTAAAGCAAGCGAAGATAACCCTCGTTGGTGCATGGTGGATGTAAAGCTAATTAAGAAGTTTAAGCGTAAGTTAAGTCTAGATGATATGAGGAATGAACCAAGCCTTGCTGGGATGCAATTGCTGCGCAGAGGAAATCGCCTGTCCATTACTCCAGTTACAGAAGATCAGTGGAATACGATCCTTGAAATGCTTGGTGAAGTGTAGGTGAATAAAAAAGCTTTAAGAGAAAAAATGCTGATAAAGCGTAATCAGCTTTCATCAGATCAGCAGACATTATTGTCTGCACTTATCTGCAAAAAACTGGTGTCTAGTTCTCATTTTATTAATGCCAAAACTATAGCTTTTTATATGCCTTTTAAGGGGGAGATATCGCCTCTAGAAGCTATGGGGGTGGCTCTTCAACAGAAAAAGAAATGCTACTTACCTGTAATAGACACTAATTCAGAGAGAACAATAATTTTTGCTGAAGTAGATGGTAATTCCACTTGGCATACAAATAAATTTGGAATACTCGAGCCTGAGGTAATTAATGATCAAGTGATTGACCCAAATGATTTAGACTTGGTTATTATGCCTTTGCTTGCATTTGATAAAGGTAATTATCGCTTAGGTTTTGGGGGTGGTTATTATGATAAGGCTTTTGAAAATGCTACTCATCCATATTTATTGGGTCTTGCCTATGAGTGGCAAATGGTAGAATCGTTACCTCATGAGTCGCACGATATACAGTTGGGTCAGGTTTTGTTATCTAACTAGTGGTTTTATATGGTGCATATATGCTCTAGACTAAAAAACTCCTAGAGGCGTAATGGTGATTACAATGAACCCTGGGTTCAAGGTGGGAATCGCAGCACTATCTTAGGATTACTCTGATAAACAGAAAATGCACACCAACAGTGCGATTTGAGTCCCTAGTTTTAAGTGTTGGTTCATTAATTTCTAACCACACGCTTTAACTCTAGGAGCGTATTGTAATTATAGCTCATCAGATAGCGTCTGCTCAACGCGTTCTTGCAATTTATTTATGCGATCTGACATGTCATGAATAGCGTCATTATTATTTCTTTTGATATCAATAAGTTGGTGAGAAAGGTTTAATGCAGAAATTACTGCTATTCTGTCAATTCCAACTAAATTACTTGCATCACGAGTTTGTCGCATCAATTGGTCAAGGTGTCTAGCTGCTTCATGTAGCTCTTTTATTTGCTCAGGAGGGCATACAACTTCAAATTTACGATCCATAATAGTAACAGTAACTCTGTTTGGTGAGTTTTCGCTTCCAATCATACTGTTTCTTCCTTAAGTTGAGATATAACTTTTTTGACGTGCGTGGCTGCAGCTTTTTGCAGACTGCTTAACTTGTCTCTTTCTTCAGAAATTCTAGATAGGCTTTGACGAAGTGATAGATTTTCCTGGCGTAATTGATTGTAACGTTCGATAAGATTATCGACGTTTTGCTCAAGATCCATAAGAGCTTCATGGGACATGTTAACTAACCCTGTTATTTAATGATCTACTATTAGGCCCTGTTTTCAGTTGTAAAAGGAGCCTAAATTAAATTAATGAAAATGAATTATGGATAGAATAGAATGGTTGTCTTAATACTTCAATGCTTTTATGGAATTTTTTGATATGGAACATGCTATTCGTCGCCAAAAGATCTTAGATCAAATGCCTGCAGGATCCGCTTTTATTGTTTCTGCCTCACATGCGCAAAACCGTAATAATGATGTTAATTATCGTTTTCGCCAACGTAGCAATTTTTTTTATTTAACTGAAATTAAAGAAGAAAATGCCATAATTTTATTAATTAAATTTCTTGATGGTAAAGAAAAGCAAGTAGTGTTTGTTGAGCCTCATGATGAATTTAAAGCACTTTGGCAAGGGCCACAACTTGGCCCAGATGGAGCTAAGAAGATTTTAAATGTTGACGAAGGGCTTTCACTTTTAGAGCTTGATGAAAGCATACTAGAAATGTTGCACGGTATTAAGAGGATCTACTACCCATTTGCAGAAGATAAAAAGCTTGAGTCTAAACTTCGCGAATGGTCTGGCAAGCTTAGTAAAGGAAAACGAACAGAAAGTGGCCCAACAGAGTTTTTCGATGCCAATATAATTCTTGGTGAGATGAGGCTTTTTAAATCAGATTATGAGCTAAAACAAATGCGCCGTGCCGCGAAAGCATCTGTTGATGCGCATGCTCGTGCGATGGCTATGAGTTATCCAGGAATTAATGAATATGAGATAGAAGCTGAATTGTTGTATGAATTCACGCGTCAGGGCTGTATCTTTTCAGGATATAACTCCATCGTTGGCGGTGGTATAAATAGTTGTGTACTGCACTATGAAGCTAATAACCAACTCTGTAACGATGGTGATGTAGTTTTGATAGATGCTGGCGCTGAATATAATTGCTATGCTGCTGATATCACAAGAACTTTTCCTGTTAATGGTAAATTTACTAATAAACAAAAGTCTATATATGAATTGGTTTTAGATGCTCAGCTAGCAGTAATTGATCTAGTTAAGCCAGGAACTGAGTGGATTAAATTGCAAGAAGCAGCTGTTAAATTCCTTACAAAAGGTCTGGTGAGGTTAAATATTCTTGAGGGGCAAACGGATAAATTAATTGCAGATAAATCATATGCTGCATTCTACCCACATTTAATCGGCCACTGGTTAGGTCTAGATGTTCACGATGCTGGTAGTTATAAAGTTAATGGTCAGTGGCGCATACTTGAGCCTGGTATGGTATTAACCATTGAGCCTGGATTGTATTTTGGCTCTACGTATACTGGTGACTATCAAGGTATTGGGGTTCGAATTGAAGATGATATTTTAGTAACTGATAAAGGTTGTGATATATTAACGGCACAATTACCCAAGAAAGTTGATGAAATTGAATCATTAGTAGGTTCGGGAAGATAGAAATGGTTGAAAAACAACAGTTTGATATTACTATAATTGGGGCCGGATTGGTTGGCCTTAGTTTGGCTTTTGCTCTAAAAGATTCTGGTCTTTCTGTGGCTCTTGTAAATGCAAAACCTGCTTCAGATACTGGAATGTTCGAAGATGGTCGCGCGCTTGCCTTAACTCTTGGTACTCAACAAGTTTATCAACAGATGGGTATTTGGCCTGATGACGCATCAATGTTTCAACCAATAAAGCAAACCAGCATTTCTCAGCAAGGTGCCTTTTCCCGACTAAGAATTAATGCCGATCAAATGGGGCAGCCTGCTCTAGGCTATGTTGTTCCTTTTGGTAAATGGGGTAAATGGTTATGGGAAAATGTTAAAAAATGTGCCCATGTAACCTGGTTTGAGCCTGCTACACTTAAGAGTTATGAGTTAAATGATGGTTCTGTGAGTGTGAATCTTAAAGACAGCAATAATACTGTTTTTACATCAAAGTTATTGGTAGGTGCTGATGGAGGACGCTCAACCGTTCGTGATCTTTCCAATATCGAAGTTGAAAATTTTCAATATAATCAAGTTGCTATGGTTAGCACAGTAAATATTAGTGAGCCGCATAATGGCAGAGCTTTTGAGCGATTCATGGCTGGTGGCCCATTTGCTGTTTTGCCTTTACCAGATAATAAGGCTGGTATTGTTTGGTGTGTTCCTGCTGACAGAGTTGATCACTATAAGAGTATGTCGGATGCAGAGTACTTAGAGGGAGCCCAAAAGATATTTGGTTATAAATTCGGAAAGTTTAAGTCTATTAGTAAAAGGTCATGTTTTCCGCTATCTTTCCAAAGATCAAAAGCTTTGATAAAAGATCGAGTTATTTTAGTGGGAAATGCTGCTCATCAAATTCATCCAATGGCGGCCCAAGGTTTTAATTTAGGTTTCAGGGATTCTTGGGGGCTGGCTCAGCACCTAATCAAAGAGTCGGATCTAGGTCATGATATTGGTGATACAAAGTATCTTCAGAAATTTATTGATTCAAGACGGCATGATCAAGATCAAATAAAGCAGCTAAGTGATAGAACTGTTAGAGTTTTTTCTAATAAGTTGCCAATTCTAAAACAGGCAAGAGGGTTGGGGCTTTTGATGAATGATTTTTTCCCTCTTTTGAAAAAGCGACTAGCAAATAAGATGATGGGATTAGTTGGTGGCTAGTTATAAAGCTACTAATCTTTTTAGTCAAGATTAACTGTCATCCCTTTTTAGTCAAGATTAACTGTCATCCCGCGACTTGATCGCGGGATCCATAAAACTAGATTCCCCGATCTAGTCGCACAATGACAAATTTCTATAATTTGTGAAAATTTACCCTTTAATTCGTTAAATAGAGAGACTATTCGCCTAATTAAAGAACAAATTCTTTAGCATTTTAGATATTTTCGCTTTGCAACACCAATTGTCAACAGACTCTAGATAAGTGAAACTAATAATTTATGCAGCAATGCCGCCTCTATGCGAAGTATTTTTTTGCTTAGCTTTCTGTAGCATTAATTATCTTGCTGACGAGACTTGGTCCTTCATATATTAATCCGGTCATGATTTGTACTAAGCTAGCCCCTAGCTCAAGCTTTTTGAGCGCATCTTGTTCTGACATTATTCCGCCAATACCAATTATTGGGATGTTTGGTCCTAACTCAGCCCGCATCTGCTTTAAAACTTGATTAGATTTATTAAATATAGGTTTGCCGCTTAAGCCACCTTTTTCAGCGCTATATTTGCTTTCTTCGACGCCGCTCCTTGAAATTGAAGTATTTGACACTACAACACCATCAACATGATGTTTTTTAATTAAGTCGGCAATGTTTTTTATTTCTGGTTCTTTAAGGTCTGGCGCAATTTTTATCAAAAGAGCGGTGTGTTTTTTATGCTTTTTTGCCATTTTGTTTTGCAGATTTTTAAGCTTTTCTAAAAGATCATCTAGATAATCTTCTTTCTGTAATTCTCTTAGTCCTGGCGTGTTTGGCGATGATATATTTACATTTATGTAATCAACATAAGGGTAGATAGCTTCTATGCAATATTTATAGTCCTCGAAGGCAGTATCAAGAGATGTTTGCATGTTTTTTGCAACATTTACGCCAATAATCCCAGCTGGTTGGGCTTGTTTTATATTTTTAATTAAATTGTCGATGCCTTTGTTAGGAAAGCCCATTCTATTAATTATTGCTCGATGTTTTTTGAGTCTAAACATCCTTGGGCTGGGATTGCCAGGCTGTGGTTTGGGTGTGACGCCACCTAGCTCAACAAAACCAAAGCCCATAGCATGCCAGGCATGAATTGCCTTGCCATCATTGTCTAAGCCAGGTGCTGAGCCAACTCTATTGGGAAATCTCACTCCAAAGAGCTCTATAGGGTTGCTTATTGATTTTGTTTGTTTGTTTTTTGCTAGCCATCTAGGACACTTAGAAAGGAAAAACGATGAAATTTTATGAGCTTTTTCTGGTGGTAATAAAAATAGAATTGATCTGATTATTTTGTATATATTTATCATTTTGTTTCTCAATTATGGGCCTAATGACATTAGGGTCTGTTGACAATTCATCTTACAGCTACAAATCTAGATAATTTGTAAAAATTTGTCCTTTAATTTGTTAAATAGCTATACTATTCTTCGCATTAAAGAGCAGATTTTACTAAATTTTTAGTGTTTTCGCTCTGCAACAGGAATCTTCAACAGACCTTAAAAAATATGTCACTATTTGAGCATATAAAGTGATTAATGTTAATAGGGTCTGTTGACAATCTATCTTATGGCTGCAAATCCAGATAATTTGTAAAAATTTGTCCTTTAATTTGTTAAATAGCTATACTATTCTTTGCATTAAAGAGCAGATTTCACTAAATTTTTAACCTTTTTACTCTGCAACATGAATTGCCAACAGACCATAGGGTTGCAGAAAAAAAAGATGAGGCATTCTGATTGTATTGTGATCAGGGGTTGACAGGAATTTTTAAAGAGTTATTTTAGAATATGAATGGATTATAATTCTTTCTTAATACATGGAGATTAATTAATGAGAAAAGTTAAACTGCTTTCTGCAGCTATCCTAGCTTCTGCTTTCACCGCAAGTGCTATGGCTGGTGGTATTCCTACTATGGCTTCTGGTTGGAGCATCAAAAATCAAGGTCCTTATCTAGGTGTTGGTGCTGGTATTAACTCTGCACGTTTTAGAGTTCAAGATGCTGGTGATAGGGTTGATTTTGGCGATTTTGGTTTTAATGGTACTGGGTTCGTTGGTTGGAATGTTCTTTTTCACAATCACGTTAATCTAGCTGCTGAAGTTACAGGAGACATCAATAACATAAATGCTGATCTCCGTGATTCTGATGAAGATGATTCCATCAGAATTAGGCTTAAGTCTGGTTGGGGTGCTGCCTTTCTTCCAGGTTATGAAGTTAATAATGGTACAGTTCTTTTCGGTCGTGTTGGTTGGTTCCGTTCTAAGTTTGAGTGGGAAGATAAGGGTGGCTCAGATGCAGCTAAGCACTCTACAAACCTAAATGCTCTAGAGCTTGGTATGGGTATGCAAACTGATATGTCAGCTTTAATTGTTGATGGTCTTAAATTCAGACTTGACTACAAATACAAGCATTATTCTAACAAGCGTTTTACTGGGGTTTCAGATCTTAAAGAGCGCCAAAACTCAAATCAGGCTAACTTCAGCGTGATTTATCAGTTTGACTTAGTTTAATCAGTTAATCTGATTTCTTGAAAATCCCGCGCTAGTCGCGGGATTTTTTTGTAAATGTGACCCCACACTTGGAATCAGGTCACCCCGCAACAAGTGCGGGATAACAGCCGGTATGAATTTGGGATCATATCTAAGAGCGGTTCGAAGGTGACAGATTGTCTGCCTCTATAAATAAAGTAACGTGTAAATTTATACTTGGCCGGAGCTATTATAAGCAGTATTTCCATCTTCAAAGAATTTTTCGTTTATCTCACGATACTCTTCAACATCAAAATGTGGTGATTGATCTAAATCTGATGCAATGGCTTCAACAGGGCATTCTGCAACACATGCATCGCAGTCAATACATTCATCAGGGTTGATATAAAGTTGAATGCCTTTTAGGTCTGACGATTTTTCTGTGTTTTCGAGTTTTTGGTTTGTGCGAATTTCTTCAATTTCACTCATTGGGATAGGCGAGTAAATGCATTCAACTGGGCATACCTTTGCGCAGGATGCTTCGCAAACGCCTTCGCATGGGGAACCAATTACATAAGTCATACTTTCTTCTCGTCATTCTAGCGCAGGCTAGAAAAGAATTAAATTGTTTTTTAATGGATCCCGTGGTCAAGCCACGGGATGACAAATTTTAGTAAGTTCATGTCATCCCGCGGCTTGACCGCGGGATCCATTATGAATTACCTTAATTCATCAAATAGAGGGTTTAAATCACGCTTATAAATATCTTGCTTAACAATGGGTGCTTCTTTTAAAGAAGGCATTTTTTTAGCTAAATGATCATCTAGACATTCTGTTTCATTTTGATAGAACAAGCCAATTGGCAGTCTATCTTTCTGAAAAGACATTGCAGTTTGCAATGCTTGCATTTTCTTTGCAACCACTTCTTGTTCATCTTTTGGGTTTTTTACAACTCCGTCGAATCCTTCTTCATCAAGCTTGTAGAATCTAGGTTGTTTATCTTCACGATCTAGACCTTCATACCAAGTTTTAGTATGAACGTCATTAAATGCTGGGCATGTTTGCATAATATCAACTATCGCGCTACCTTTATGTTGGATAGCTTTAGCAATTAAATCTGCAGTGTATTTCACATCTAAAGAGTATGATCTTGCAACAAATGTATAACCAGATGAAATTGCAAGAGAAACAGGGTTAATTGGTTCAAAAATAGCAGCTTCGGGCATAGTTTTAGTTTTGTTGCCTTTCTCAATAGTCGGTGAGGCTTGACCTTTAGTTAGAGCATAAATGTCATTATTAAATACAATGTAAGTGAAATCTAGATTACGGCGACCACCTGCGACGAAATGTCCGCCCCCGATACCATAGCCGTCACCATCACCACCTGCTGCAATTACAGTTAGCTCATGGTTAGCAAGTTTCATGCCGGTTGCATGCGGTACTGCTCGGCCATGAAGCGTATGAAAGCCATATGAGTGTACATAATGTGATACTTTTCCTGAGCAACCAATTCCACTAACCATTGCAACATTATGAGGTGCTATCTGTAGTTTAGTTAGAGCTAGCTGAATTGCGCTCAAAATTGCATAGTCTCCACAGCCAGGGCACCAGTCATTATTAATATTTTGAGCTTTATAATCTTTTGATTTGTATGTAGTCATATCTTAAAGCTCCTATTATCGGTTGTACCCAGGTGGCAATGGCACCGGAGTTTTAAGTTGTTTATTGCGGTTTTTGCGAGTCTCAACAAGGTTCGCTACTTCTTCGTAACCCCAAGTTTCTTCATTTCTGATTTCTCCATCAGATATAACAATTCTTTCTTGAGGATTTTCGTATGCAGCTTTTAGCCCTATGATTGCTTCTTCAAAAGCAAGAGGGCGCCCGTCAAATTTTAAAATTTTACTATGAATTGGATAATTCATGTTTTGCTGAAGAAGTCCTGCTAATTGTCCATCCCAATTTTGCTCACAGCAAACAATAGTATCTTCGCTAGAAAGCATTTCGTTTAGAAGGTCTTTGGGGAAAGGATTCATTAGTTTGATTTGAATTAATTTGAAATCAAAAGGCTTTTCTTCACTTTCTAAAATATCTTGTAAAACTGATTTCGTCGTACCCCAAGTCACCACTGCAAACTTAGATTCTGGATTGCCATAAACCTTAATTTGCTCATCTCTAGGAAACTCTTTAAGTAACAAATCCATTTTCGCCATGCGCTTATGCATCATAGCCATGCGGTTGCCAACGCCTTCTGAAATATGACCATCTTGATGATGTTCATCAGAGCTAGTCCAGAAAATGCCACCTTCCTCGCCAGGTATAGATCTTGGCGAAACAGGGTTATCCCCAAATTGATAGCGATTGTAAATTGGGTTTTCAGCAGTTAGCTGAGATTTATCAAATCTAGAGCCTCGATCAATTTCTAATTTTGAATCATCAAATGGAGTCAGGTTCATCATACTGCGTGCCCCATGCTTATCAAACATCATGATTGCTGGAACTTGGTATCGATCGCATAAATTGAATGCTTCAAAAGTATCATAGAAGTACTCTTTAGTATCACCTGGTGCTAAAACGATAACAGGGTAATCACCTTGGCCATTATGGATAGCCATTCTAAGATCACCTTGTTCTTGGCGAGTCGGTACACCTGTACTTGGTCCTGATCTTTGATATAGAGATACAACCGGTCCTGGAGCTTCGGTAATTGCTGCATAGCCAATGCCTTCTGCCATAAGTGCAAAACCAGGACCAGATGTCGAAGTGGTTGATCTAACGCCTGCATGGGCGCCAGAAGCGATAATATTTATTGATGCAACCTCATCTTCACACTGAACAATTTGCATTGGATATTGCTCTTGATGTTGCTCAAGATACTCGCATTCAGCAGTTGCTGGACTAATTGGGTAATACGCTAGTAATCCACAGCCAGCACTAATTTTAGCCATACCTGCAGATTGAGAGCCGTTGATCATTATTTGGTCTTTAAGGTTGGGTGATGTAAAAAGAGGTGTAATATGATCCTTAAATGCATCTTGCACATAGTTATATGCACATTCGGCAACGGCAGCATTTGTTTCAGCTGCTTTCTTCTTAGCTTTAAACCCTTCGGCAATCGTCTTTTTCATTAATTCTTTGTCTGCATTCAGTAGACCAAGACTGGCACCTAATGCAACAGTGTTTTTCATGATTGAGAATTTACGTCCTTCGCCAGCTTTGCCAAAGTGTGTTAGTGCCGTATCGATAATATCGGTAAAAGGAATACCTAACAGGTGTACATCTTTGCTTGCGTGTGTTGCTGCGTCTTTAATTGAATCAGTATCAAATAAAACTCTACCACCAGGCTTTACACGGTGGATAAGGCCGCGATGCGTTGGATAATATTGATAAAAGTCACCTTGCAAACTTTCTTCATCAAGCACAACAAGCATATCAATTGCATCACGATGTGATCGCACACGATTATTACTAATACGTGCTACAAAATGGCTATGTTTGCCTTTAATATTACTGTGATGTTCAATATTACTGAAAAGGTAATAGCCTAGGCGTGTCATGATCCGACCGTAAACTTCAGCACTTGAATTAACGCCACTGCCTTGAGGTCCGCCAAGGACCCATGTGAACTCTTGATGGGCTTTTTTTGTCATGTAATTCCCCGAAAATAACATTTGTGCATACTTTAATATAGTTGCGCTATTTCTGCAAATATAATTGATTATTTTTTAGCCTTTTTAGGCGGGCGTGTAAAATCTTGGTTGTGTATCTTCATTTTGCCGCCCACTTCGTTTAGTTATAAGATTACCCAGCGCCTTAAATAGTGACAAAAACCCTCTAAGTATATCCGATACCGTTATAGGTAGTTTTTCGCCTGATTTTAAATCATGTTTTAAGAGATATTTTCTCTTGGTGAGTGCTCTTTTCTGCCAGGGGAGTTTTATTTTTGTTTTAATCTTATATGTATCGTAGTATCGATGAGCGTTAGGGTGTATTTTATCTATTTTTTTAGCTAGGGCTCTTATGTGTTTAGGTTTTCGTTTTCTAAAGGCTTCATTCCAAAAAATGCAATTAAATTTTATGTCTTTAGCTGTTTCGATGAATTGAGAGGTATTATCAACAAAGTTGATGTTTAAATTTATATCTGGATTAAAGAGTTTTAAAAAACTTTCTAGCTCCTGAGTATTAAATTTTTTCCTGGTGTTTTTGGGTTGGGATAGAGTTAGACAAACGTTGGTAATATTCTCTGAAGCGACTTTATTTAACATATAAGTGATGGTGCGAAAATTTGCATGTAAATCACCAAGGAAAGCGCAGTTAATTGTAGTAGTGCTTTGGAAGTTGATTTTTTTTATTGCCTGGACTGCTTCTGATTTGTAGTGATAAATATTATTTATTAGGTTTGTTTGGTTTAATTCGAGATCTGATCCATGAAATGACAAATAAAACTTACCCTCTTCGCTCAATTTGCTTTTAGCTTTATGTATTGTGCTGAACGCACTATACTTTTTTAATGTGTCTTCAAAATCTATGGCAGTTATGATGTCTAATTTTTTTTGATCATCATTGCGTTCTATATACTCCTCGAAATTTTCATAATGATTAATTTTTAGCAATGTTTTTTTTTCAGTTGCTACATGATGTAAGAGTTTAAATTGTTCTAAGGCATTTGCCTCAGTTTTAGGGTCTATTAGATCTATTTCGATAGAATTTCCATTTTTTAGTAAATGAAATGCATTATGAAAATCGTGAAGTAGTCCTCCACATCCTATACTCATGTATTTTATCGTGTCACTTGTTTTAACGGCAGATTTACAGTGTTCGGTAATTTTTTTTGTTATTTTTTGTCTTCTATTATTGTGGTCTCGAGACAAGTGCAGGCATGCACACTCAGATAAATTGAGAACGAACCGTTCTTTTTTTGAGTAATCAGTTCTGCTGTTTTTAGGGTTTGATATATAGTTTTCAATAAATTCGGTTGCTCGGTTTTCACGAATTGCTGAATTAAGATCAGATTCAAACTTATCTGAATATATACTAGGCTGTTGTTCTGAAGGCACCATTTTGGTTACATGTTGCTCTATTTGCTTTCGGCGCAATGTATCATATTTTTACAGGAGAGTCCTAGTAAAATTTTATCTAGGTCTTGTTGTGGGTTTCTATTAATTCACTCACCTTACGCAGGCTGTAAAGGTTTAGGGGGAGATTTTTTAATTTTATGAGTTTTGGGAGGATTACCCCAGCACTCCTCGTCATCTCGACTGAAGCACCGAAGGTGCGTAATGGAGAGATCTGATTGATGTGCTGGTTCGGATCCCTCGACTACGCTCGGGATGACGGCTGTAGCGCCGAGATGACGGCTGTAGCGCCGGGATGACTGCTGTAGCACCGGGATGACTGCTGTAGCGCCGAGATGACGGCTGTAGCACCGGGATTGTAGATGTTAAATGTATGAGTTTAGATGTGTTTACCCTAAACCTTTGCAGCCTGCGTAAGGTGATTAATTCATTAAAGGTTGGCCTTTATTATCCATTAAGTAAGACTCTTCAGTTTGTGTGGCAACTTCTTTAACACCCTTGTAAATTCGGTGATAATCCATCCACTCTACAAGATTATATGGTTTGTATTTAGGGTCTGCTTTGTAACGTTTAACTACTTCTGCAAGTACGGTTGCATTTATGTCAATTTTTCTTGGAGTATCAAAAAATAGTGCAATAGGTTTAAATCCAACAATATGTAGCTTATCTAAATAGTCCTTTGAGTTTTGGTATTGAAGTATGCCTTTGTCAAATTTGATTTCTAGCAATTCAAACCACATTCTCATTTTTTGCAAGTGTAGGTTGGCAATATGTGGCTGTCCGTTATCTCTTGGAACTGGATTGCCTCCGCCAAGATCAGCATGGCTTCCAGCACAAAATACTTGATCCAGCTTGGTGCCTTCTTTGGCTTTCATCGGCGTATACATAAAGGCCTTACGTTTTTCATCAATTGCCACTAGGTGCAGGGCATTAACAATAATTTTACTTAATGTTATGTTGTGAAATTTTGGCACATCAATGAAACCAATTAATGGAATTGGAATTCCTATAGAGCCAACAGTATCAAATACTCCAAGTCCTTTGATTATTTTGTGATTTTTGATATCTGAGAAATGACAATTTTTATCTCTAAATTTAATAGCAGTTTCAGTGTCAGGAGTTTTATTATCTTCTTGGTATAGTTTAAAAGCCAAATCTATTTTTGTCTCTATCAGCTTTGCAGCTTTTGATTCGATAGGTGACAGTTCGTCATGTTTTGTAAAGTCATTAGATTTTTGCAGTTTATTAATAATATTTGTATGAAATATATTAATTCTATCACTTAGTTTTTTGAGTATTGAGTGTATTCTTGCATCACTTAACTTTTTGCCCCAGCCAGTTTCTTGTATGATTTTTTTAGGATCCAATATTCCAGCTTTCCTGATCATGCCGCAAATGCTGCGAACCGTGTAAGCTCCACGACTGAACCCGCTACAGAAGACTTCATCGCCCACCTCGTAGTTAAGGCATAAATACCTATAGATGTTTTTTATATGAATATTTATACTGGCACCTGTTATGCCTTCATATAAATTCTCCATAAAATCCCAACTAATAGGGCTGCTCCATGGCCCATCGCCGTGTGAGCCAACCCCGGGTTCATAGAAAACTACTTGACTTTTACTTCTTATGAAAAATTTGTGTAATAGAGCAATATTGGTTAAGGGGAAATAAGTTTCCTTCCCCCATGTGCCATCAGCTAATAACATTATTTTTTTCATAGAAAACTCCTTTTGTTAACAGCTGCTATTCTGCCCCTGGGTCTAGCCGATCCAGGGGCAGAGATTATTATTACCGATTTATAGTATTGTGCAAGGTAGTGAGCATATGCCAGATCCTTGATTAGCTTTATCAATAATTGGCTCAACTTGCTTCAATATTTCGTTTTCAGCAGCCCATTGCTTAAGCTTAATAGGATTATATCTGGGGTCATTTTGGAATCTATCCACAGTCTCTTGCAATACATTTGCATCTTTATCTATTGGGCGCCTGTAATGCGTTTTGCTTAACGGGTAAAGCGGGTGAGTTTTGGAGTCATGAACTATCCCCATATGGTCATCTTGGTGTTGAATAAGTTTGATTTGATCATCAAAAATAGCCCCATGTTCCTTGAAGAATTCTACCATTTTTTGTAGGTATAAATTACATAACCTTGGGTTGCCGTCGTCGCGGAATTTGTCAGTGTCACCATGTCCACCACCTATATCGCAGTGATCTCCAGCGCAATAAATTTCTGTAAGATTAGTGCCTGAGCTTGCCTGCATAGGTGTATGCTTAAAGGCAGGTCTGTATTCATCAATGCTTACCAAATGCAAAGCGTTTTCAATATTTCTACTAAGCTTATGATCGTGAAATGGTGGGACATCAATATAACCCCAGCCAGGTATAGGCTTTCCAAGAGATTTAACTGTGTCGAATATGCCCATTGCTTTAAATATTTTAGTGTCTTTCATGTCTTCAAAGTGAGTCCAATCTTTGCGAAAAGCTCGAATAGACTCATGGTCTGGGTGTAAATGATGTCTTTTATATACTGAAAAAGCGTGACGAATTTTTTGCTCAATTGCAGCTGCAATTTTCTTTTCTAAGCTTGTGAATTTTTTGTAAACTTGCTCACAGTGAAATTGCTCATCTACCTTATTAAGATTTTTGTCAATTTGTTTTTTTAGTATTTTTTGTGCGTTTTCGGCAGTGATTTGTGCATTGCTAGTTGCCTGTAATTTGTAAACAAAATCATCAGCAGCTTTGCAAGCTTTTTCATGGGCCTTAGTCTCATGGTCTTTATAGTCTTTTGCATGCTCGCTAATTTTGTTGAAAATATTTGTAATATTTTGTTCGCTTAAATTATCGAATTCTTTTTTTTCTTTCTCATTTAGCTGTTCTAAAAACATTTCGCTTTGTAATATTTTCATTGGATCAAGAATTCCAGCTTTGCGCACCATGCCAGCAAAACTACGTGCTGTATATCCGCCTCGGCTAAATCCTGTTAAAAATACTTCTTCGCCTGGCTTATAGTTCAAGATTAAGTAACGATATAAATCCATTATATTTTCATTAATTCCTGAGCCAGTTGCCGCTTGCCATAAATTTATGTATTTGGTCAGGCTTAAAAAGCTTTCATATGGGCCTTTGCCATGAGTGGCAACACCAGGATCGTAAAATACTTTTTGGTCAGGATTTTTGATTAGGTATTCATGCATAATGGATATGCTTGAACGCGGATGATAAGAAGGTTTTCCAAAGGTTCCATCAGATAGAATAAAAATAGCCATCGTTCGCTCTCCTTACGTTGATGCCACATTTTCATCCTAACACTTTGAGTTAAATTAAGCCATATTTTAGAGCCTTTGTTTTTTGTAACTATTTGATTGTATTGCTTTATGATGTTTTATTTATTCTTTTTCTTTATTGTAAGAGAAGGTTAAGGGGCAAAGAATTTTTGCCCCTTTAAATTAATACGAGCTAGACGGTCTGTTTTGACTGTCTTCAACAATAGGATACCCTAGATCACTTCCAGAGCTGTTGTTCGTGCTCCAAATTGAGGTTTTAAAGCTGAGGTTTTGTTCGTTATTTTTCGCATTTTCGTAAATATCTTTAATTTCATCAATACACTTTACTAATTTTTTTGAGATTTCTTTTTCAGCAAGATAAGCTTCACGTAAAGGGTTATCAGGATTAACAACTTTTCTTTTAATCTTTCCTTCAAGTCTTTCCTCTAGAGAGGATTTAAGTTTGTCTAGTAGTTCATCGTCTATATGCTTATTGGAGTTATTTTTTAGGGCTTCAATTATTGAGTTTGCTATTCCTGATTCGGAGCTAACTTTTGCTGAGGTTGGGCCGCTTGCAAAGTGATAGTTATATTGATGTTTAGAAAAGTTTATAACTCTTTCTACATAGCCTTTCTTAGAGCTGTCTTCTCTTCTATATGGGTCAAATTTAACCCATAGCTTTTTAAGGGACTCTAAACCTTTTTTCATCTCTTGAAACTTATTAATTGTAGAGTGAAGATAGTCAATGCTGCTTAGTAATTGACCGGTTTTGTTGAAGTTTATACTGCGCACCCCTGATGTGCTAGTGTTTAGCTTGGAGCCAAAAAATTTATTAAATAAGTATTTAACCTGTGGATGATGTTCAGTGCCATTAAGCTGTATCTTGAGAGCTTTCTTGGGGTAAGTAGGAGTTACATCTAGATTTAAGTAGCCGCCAGTTTCCACTTTTATTTCAGCAACTTTGTTATTAATTTTAATTATGTCATGGGCACGACAATTTCTTATGCGTTCCATTTCTTTTTCAAATTTATCAGCATGGAAAGTGAATGAGAGCTTATTATCGTGATCATTGAAGTCTTCGCCAAAAAAAGCCGCAAGTTGATCTCTCAAATCGCCAGGTGGACATGTTAGAGTTACAACATATAGCTTGTCGGTATTTGAAGGATAGTTAACTTCTACATCATCGCAAATGCTTTCCTTTATCTGTTGAGTTAATTTTTCAATATTGGAAATTATAGTATTGAATTTATTTAATGTAGTCGAAATAGTATTTGCGAATTCTAGAAATGCATTTTGGACTGAAATAGAGTTTTCATCTTCAATTATTAAATTATAAAAAGCTGAGTTATCATCGCTTTTAGCTTGATTTAGTTTGGCTATTTCATTGAGTTCTTTGGTTAATAGTGACTTTAATATTTTTACTTCTTTATCTTTGCTTATTTTTACTTCAATGCTTAGTTGTTTATTTATTTCAGTTGTGGTCTCGACAGCAAATGATAAGCTGTTTGCTACGTTATTGTGTTGTGGTGAATTTTGGAGTTTATTTATTTGTGCTTGAATATTAGTCTTGGTTTCAAAGTCTTTTAGTTCTTCAGGAAAGTACTCTTTCATGAGCGAGTTTTGATTAAAAGCTTTAACTAAGGCTTCTAAATATACTTCATCAAGAATAATGCTAAATCCTTGCTTGCTCGATTCATTATTAGGCTCTTTGAGTAAAATGCGAATGCCATTATTTTCATTCCAGAGTGTATGAATTGCTTTCTGGATTTGGTCGACCATCGAAGTTACAATTTCAGCGTAGAGTTCAATGGAGTTATCTTGGCGATTTTTTTCTTGGAAATTTGTAAGACTATCATAATTTATAGTTTGAATTTTCGCTTTGTTTTTTGCGATTTTGAATATTGCATTTTTGGTCAGGCAGGCAATTAGATTAGTCAAATTTTCTTTAAGTTCTCTTATGAGTGATTGCTTTTTGTCGTCAAGCATAACTAATTCCTTTTTCTTACATTTATCCTTTGGTAGGCCTTAACCAAGGGGTCTATTGACAATTGGTGTTGCAAAGCGAAAATATCAATTGTCAATAGACTCTATGGTTTAGCATTGTCAGTTAAGCTTGCAGCTTGTAGCATAATTTGTCAATATATTCAGACGTTAAAGTCGCGTTTTTATAGGTCATTTGGTGTCTAAAAAAATTATTATTCGTGGGGCCAGAACTCACAATTTACAAAATATTGATGTTGATATCCCGCGGGATAAACTTGTTGTTGTCACAGGGCCTTCTGGTTCGGGCAAGTCATCTTTGACCTTTGATACTTTATATGCAGAAGGGCAGAGGCGTTATGTAGAGTCATTGTCATCTTATGCCCGCCAATTTTTGTCGATGATGGAAAAGCCAGATGTTGATTCCATTGAAGGGTTGTCTCCTGCGATTTCAATTGACCAGAAGGCAACTTCACACAACCCTCGCTCAACAGTTGGTACAGTTACTGAGATTTATGATTATTTGCGCCTTTTGTATGCACGTGTTGGTAGGCCTCGTTGCCCTGATCACAGCATTGTGCTTGAGGCTCAAACTATAAGTCAGATGGTAGATCAGGTATTATCTTACCCTGAGGGCGCTAAGCTAATGCTTTTGGCTCCAATCGTGCAAAATCGAAAGGGGGAGTATTCAAGTCTCTTAGAAAAGCTTCGTAGTCAGGGTTTTATTCGTGTTCGTATCGATGGCGACATGTTTGAGCTCGATGAAATTCCTGAACTTGATATTAATAAAAAGCATGATATTGAGGTTGTGGTTGATCGCTTTAAAGTACGCCCTGAAATCAAGCAGCGCTTAGCCGAGTCTTTTGAGACTTCAATTCGCATAGCTAATGGATTAGCTATTATTGCACCATACCAAGAAGAAGGTGTAGAGAGATTACTTTCAGCGAATTTTTCTTGTCCTGAATGTGGTTATAGCCTTGGGGAATTGCAACCTAAATTATTTTCTTTTAATAATCCAACTGGAGCTTGCCCTACTTGTGATGGTCTGGGTTCTCGTCAAATTTTTGACGCTGAAAAAATTCTACAAGATGAAAATCAAAGCATTGCTGATGGAGCTATTCGTGGTTGGGACAAAAAACATGGTTATTATTTCAGTTTAATAAGAGCGGTTTGCAAACACTTTGGTGTAGATGTTGATATTCCTTATAAAAAACTTCCTGATGAAGTGAAAGCTGCAATTTTTTATGGCACTGATTTTCCAATTGAGATGCCGCAAGTCGGTGCTACTGGCGAATATCTTAAGCGTGAGAGGAAATTTCTTGGAATTATTGAGCATTTGGAACGACGATATCGTGATACAGATTCTCCAAGTAGGCAAGATGATCTTGCTAGGTTTATTACTCAGGTTGCATGTAGTGATTGTGGAGGAGCTAGGCTTAATCGTGCTGCAAGAAATGTACTAATTCAAGGTCATAGTTTGCCTGAACTTTGTTCTCATTCTATTAAAAATTTATTTGAATTAATTGATAAATTTGATTTATCTGGTAAGCGTGCTGAAATTGCTAATAAAATTTTTCAAGAGGTGAAGTCTAGGCTTAGTTTCCTGATTGATGTTGGTTTGGACTATTTGAGTTTAAATCGTAATGCCGATACTTTGTCAGGTGGTGAAGCACAGCGTATTCGCCTTGCGAGCCAAATTGGCTCAGGCTTGGTTGGTGTAATGTATGTATTAGATGAGCCAACAATTGGTCTGCATCAACGTGATAATGAAAGATTAATCAAGACGTTATTACATCTTCGTGATCTTGGTAATTCAGTGATTGTCGTTGAGCATGATGAAGATACTATGCTAGCGGCTGATCATATACTGGATATTGGTCCTATGGCCGGTGTGCATGGTGGAAAGTTGGTATCTCAAGGTGATATTAATCACATTAAAAAAGATAAAAATTCAATTACTGGTCAATATTTAAGTGGTAAACAAAAAATTGATGTGCCTAAGTCTCGCGTTGCTTTTAATCCTAAGCATAAACTAGTTTTAAGAGGGGCACGCTGTAATAACTTGAAAAATATTGATGTGCAAATTCCACTGGGATTACTTGTTTGTGTCACTGGTGTTTCTGGGTCTGGTAAATCAAGTTTGATAAATGACACTTTGTGCCCGGCTACAACTCAGTTAATACAGCAGACTTCTCGACAACGCCCAGGTGAACATGATGCTCTAGATGGTTTAGAGTATATAGATAAAGTTATTGCCATTGATCAGAGTCCTATTGGGCGCACCCCTCGCTCTAATCCGGCAACCTATACAGGATTGTTTACACCAATTCGTGAATTGTTTGCAGCTACAAACGAGGCTCGATCGCGTGGCTATAAAGCTGGACGTTTTAGTTTTAATGTAAAAGGCGGTCGTTGTGAGTCTTGCCAAGGTGAAGGTGTAATTAAAGTAGAAATGCACTTTTTGGCTGATGTATATGTAACTTGTGAGATTTGTCAGGGTACTCGTTATAATCGTGAAACTTTAGAAATTACTTATAAAGGTAAAACAATTCACGAAGTGCTTGAGATGACAATTGAAGAGGCGCGTGAGTTTTTTGATCCTGTGCCAACTATCGCTAGAAAATTACAGACTCTAATTGACGTTGGTTTATCTTACTTGTGTTTAGGGCAGGCGGCACCAACTTTATCTGGAGGTGAGGCTCAACGTGTTAAGTTATCTCGTGAGTTATCGCGCCGAGGAACTGGGCAAACTATGTATATTCTTGATGAGCCAACAACTGGTTTGCATTTTAATGATGTTAAGCAGCTACTAGAGGTTCTACATCGCCTTCGAGATCAAGGTAATACCTTAATTGTTATTGAGCATAACCTTGATGTCATAAAAACTGCAGACTGGCTAATTGATATGGGGCCAGAGGGCGGTGATGGTGGTGGTCAGGTTGTTGCTGAAGGTACGCCAGAAACAGTTTCTAAAAACAAAAAATCTTACACAGGAAGATATTTACTCCCAGTCTTGACCAAATCCTAAACTAGGTGAGGGTTGTGGTGGTAGCGAGCTAGACCTTTTGCGGCTTGTCAAGTTATTGTCGTCTATTTGTGGGATCGGAATGTTTGACTGACTTTGGCTGCGGAAAAATTTAATTTTGTTGCCTATGTCGCCAAGTATGTTTCTAATATCCTCTTCGTTAGTTCTCGGTGAGGCAGTTATTTTATTGTTTAGCCTTCCTCTTTCGATAAGTATATCGTGCTGAGCATTTTTAACTTCATCTCTATGCACTGGTTTGTTTGAGGTTTGTATTGTAATAGAAATAGAGGGGCTGTATTTTGTATTATTGAAAACGGGCTTAGGCCCTTTGTATTTTGCACCAGTGCCAATTAATAGTGGTCCACCAAATACTTTGGTCACGTTTGATAGGTATTTCATTCCTAAACCGCTACCACCAAGTTGCTCTGTTTGAGAGTTTTTCTTTTGCGAAGAGAAGTTTCTGTCGTTGACTATTAATTCAGCAAAGTCTATTTCTGCCCCATTGGTGAATTTTGCCCAAATAGGTTTTTTCCTTTCTAGGTTTGTTATGAAATCAATGGCTTCATCATGTGTTTCAGCTAATTTTCTTAATAAAAATTCAGCGTCTTCCCACCATTTCGTATTATCTGTTGTGCGTGCTGAGAGTAGCTGGTGATTTAAGCTATTATTTGCAAAGAAAGTCTTTTGCCTCGTAAGCGCTTGGTTTATTAATAGTTTAGCAGTTTTGGCGTCAAAGAAGGCGCTTAAATTAAAGCCTGTTCCATTATCGAAATAAGTAATACTAGTTAAATCATCCGATATAAATATTTGTATTATATTTGCTGTAATATTTTTATTTCTGGCATCAAAAGAATTTTTGAGTATTTCGTGGAGGTTTTCAAGGAATATCCAGGTTGCTGCTGGTATTTGGCATGGCTTGTTTGGTGGTAGTTTTAATGTCTCTAAAATGTCGTCTTCAATTTTTTGCGATAGGTTATGTAGCTCACGTTTAGTATAAGGGATGTGGTAAGTTAAAGGTGCCGTCATCGTTTATTCCTCTTACGTGATTTTCCATCTATTGTGCATTCAAACATAACAGTAATTTATTGTGGGAGCAATTTTTGCTCTATATTTTTATTTTGAGTCTGTCTGTTATATCGTCACACCTAATTGCTTTCTTTAGGGTCTGTTGCATAATTTTAACTAACTGTGTTTAAAATGAAAACAATATTTTTGTGTGGATATGTCATATAATTAACTTAAGCGTTTATGTGCAGGATGTGATTTATGATCAGCAAACCCGTGAAGTTTAAAGGATCTCTTGGTTTTGAATTAGATGCGCGACTTGAGTTACCAGATGCTGACCCAGTTGCATATGCAATATTTGCCCATTGTTTTGCTTGTTCTAAAGATGTGATGTCTGAGGTTAGGATTGCTAAAGAGCTTACTAACTATGGGTTAGCTGTTTTGCGCTTTGATTTTACGGGGCTTGGTTGTAGTGGTGGTGAATTCGGTGACACCACCTTTTCATCAAATGTCGATGATTTGATGGCGGCTAGTAATTTTTTATCTGAATATGATAAGCCTCCTGTGTTATTAGTAGGACATAGTTTGGGTGGGGCGGCAGTTCTTGCTGCATCAGGAAAAATACCTAGTATTAAAGCGCTTGCTACAATTGGGGCTCCTAGTGAGCCTGAGCATATAAAAAATTTATTTGCACGCCAGGGCGAAGTTGGCCCAAATGGTGAGGTTGAGATTTCAATGATGGGAAAATCATTTAATATTGGCCCCCAATTTCTTCATGATGTTACTAAGTATAATTTAAAGCAGGCTGTTAGTGAGCTACATAAGCCATTATTAATTTTCCATTCACCAAATGACCAAATTGTCGGAATTGAAAATGCTCGTGAGATTTATGAGGCTGCTAAACATCCTAAGAGCTTTGTTTCTTTAAAAGATGCTGATCATATGCTGTCAAGTCGTGATGATGCTAGATATGTAGCGAGAGTTTTGGCTGCTTGGGCTTCACGTTATTTGGATCTAGAATCTGCAAATACAATGATTTCAGATTTGCCAGAGGGCACAGTAATTGTGAAATCATCATCTGCTAGTAAATTTGCTCAGCGAATATTTGCTGGTCACCATCAGATGATTGCTGATGAGCCGGTTTTGTACGGTGGTAAAGATAGAGGGCCTTCTCCTTATGGTTATTTATTAAGTGCTCTTGGAAGTTGTACGGCAATGACAGTGCAAATGTACGCTCAGCGTAAAGGTATTGCTCTTGAATCTGTTTCTGTAACTTTATCTCATCAAAAAATACACGCCGATGATTGTATTAACTGTGAAGAAAAGTCTGGCAAGCTTGATGAAATAGAGATTGTGCTTGAATTAACAGGAGATTTGAGTGAAGATGAGCGACAGAAATTGTTAGAGATTGCGAACAAGTGCCCTGTGCATAGGACTTTGGCTTCTGAAAATAGTATAAAGACTGTCTTAGCTGAGGGGCGATAAAAAAAGGCTACGAAGTTGTCAAATAATATCCTACCAAAGCTTGGTCCATTGCGATCAGAGCACTCAGCAAAAATGCTAAAATATTTGTGTAAAATTATTTCTAGTGAAGGACCTATAACTTTCAAAAGATATATGCAAGAAGCTTTGTATGCGCCCAGTCTTGGTTACTATCGTTCAGGATTGCCCAAATTTGGTAAAGATGGAGATTTTATAACGGCTCCGGAAGTGTCACCATTATTCTCTCGTAGTTTAGCTAATCAGTGCTCTCAAGTTATAAATGAGTTAAATGGTGGGGATATCCTTGAAATTGGTGCCGGACAAGGTACTATGGCTGCGGATATTTTACTTGAGTTGGATGCAAAAAATTCCTTGCCAGATAATTACTACATATTGGAATTAAGTTCTGAGCTTAAACAGCGACAGCAACAAACCATTAAAGATAAAGCGGCTAGTTTGTTAGAAAAAGTTTCTTGGCTTTCATCTTGGCCTGAATCTCCTATATCAGGAGTTGTCCTCGCTAATGAAGTATTGGATGCAATGCCAGTTCATCTGTTTCGTTATGAAGACCAAAAAATATCTGAATATTACGTTGAGTTTAAAGATAATAAGTTAACCCTGGCATCTGGTGAAGCATCAACTGCGAAACTTATAGAGTCTGTAACTAAATTTGGTAATCTACCTTCACCCTATATATCTGAAGTAAATACTGATATCCAACCTTGGTTGCAATCGATGCATGACTCATTAGATAGGGGCGTGGCTATTTTAATTGATTATGGTTACCCAAGGCATGAGTACTATCATCCGCAGCGCGGTGAGGGCACAATTATGTGTCATATTGATCATATAGCTCATGCTGATGCGTTAATTTATCCTGGGGTGCAAGATATAACGGCCCATGTTGATTTTACAGCGGTTGCTGAAGCTGCAGTCGAGGTTGCCTTTCATGTCGCAGGGTTTTCAACGCAGGCGGATTTTTTATTGAACTGTGGTTTGCTTGAGTTTTTAAGTGAATTCAATGATGAAATAGAGGTTTTTGAGGCAAACCAAGCGATAAAAATGTTAACTCTTCCCACTGAAATGGGGGAGTTGTTTAAAGTGATGGCTTTAACTAAGTATCTAGATATTGATTTATTGGCTTTTCAGCGCAATGATCAGAGATATCGACTTGGTTAAATGATAATGATTCTCATTTGCGTTGACAAATTTTCTGTTTGTGCGAGAATGGGACAATGAATAAAATTAGTAAGCTTAAAATTGGTGATAGGGCGCGCGTTATTGGCTTTGATAAGCAAGGCTTGGGTAGTTATCGCCGTAAACTTTTGGCTATGGGGTTAACCCCAGGTATAGAATTTGAGCTTTCTAATGTTGCTCCTCTTGGTGATCCCGTGATACTTTCTGTTCGAAATTATAAGCTAAGTTTGCGCAAAACTGAGGCTGAGCAGTTAGTTTTGGAGCGTATATAAATGAAGAGTCTAACGGTAGCAATTATTGGTAACCCTAATGCTGGTAAAACTACCATTTTTAATGAATTAACCGGTAGTAAGCAAAAAGTTGGGAATTGGCCAGGTGTTACGGTTGATAGAAAGTGTGGGTTCTTCAAAACCAAAAAGCATGATATTGAATTAATTGACCTTCCTGGTGTATATCATTTAGCTGGCGCAGAAGATGGTGGACTAGATGAGAGTATTTCTCTTAGATATCTTTCTGAGGAATCTCCAGATGTTGTAATTAACGTTGTTGATGCAGCTAATATCGAGCGTCATTTGTATCTGACCATGCAATTGCTTGAGATGGGTTTGCCGCTTGTTGTTGCTCTTAATATGAATGATATTGCTAAAAAGCAGGGCATGACAATTGACTGTACGCAAATTGGTAAAGCTTTGGGTTGCCCAGTTGTTTGTATGACTGCTACCAAAAGTAAAGGATTGGCTGATCTAAAAGCTGAGATTGATTCTGTTGTTGCTGATGAAAAAAGGCGGCCTTACAAGGATCATCTGCCTGACTACCTGCAGAAAGCTATTAATAACTGGATTTCGCGGTCAAGCCGCGGGATGACAGTTGGTAGTAGTTCTGGTTCTGCGTCATCCTGCGGCTTGACCGCGGGATTCAGTCTCATCAAAATGCTTGAAGAAGGTCAAAATGCTTCTAATCAGCTTCCTTATCAGCAAAAACTAGATTTTGTTTCATGGCGTAAATCTAATATTGATCCTTTTACTGAAGACCCAGATATAGATATAGCTGATGCTCGTTATGCCCAAATATCTCAATGGATGAATGCTTTTGTTGCAAAATCCAAACAAAAAACTTATGCCGTCACAGAAAAAATAGATAAAGTTGTATTAAACCGCTTTTTGGGGATCCCTATATTTTTATTTGTGATGTACGTTATGTTTTTCTTTGCCATTAATTTTGGTGGTGTATTTCAGGATTTCTTTGATATTGGTGGTAATATTTTATTCGTACAGACTCCTGTTCTTGTGCTTTCCGGCTGGCTACCAGACTGGATGATCGCGATGATAAGTTCTGGTATCGGTATGGGGTTGAATACAGTAGTAACTTTTATTCCAGTTATTGCTTGTATGTTTTTGTTTTTGGGGTTGTTGGAATCTTCTGGGTATATGTCAAGAGCGGCATTTGTTGTTGATCGGTTAATGCAAAAACTCGGTTTGCCAGGTAAGGCATTTGTGCCTATGATTGTTGGTTTTGGGTGTAATGTGCCGGCAGTTATGGCGGCTAGAACTTTGCAAAATAAAAGAGATAGGATACTAACAATATTAATGACGCCATTTATGTCTTGTGGAGCAAGACTTGCTATATACGCTGTATTCACTGCCGCATTTTTTGGTGAAAATGCAGCCAATGTGGTGTTTAGTCTTTATTTGATTGGTGTTTTAATGGCAATTCTTACAGGGTTTATCCTTAGAAAAACTCTTTTGCAGGGTGATAGCTCTACTCTTGTGATGGAAATGCCACCATATCATGTGCCAACTTTTCGTCATCTTTGGAATAGCACATGGCACCGATTACAAAGTTTTATCAAGCGTGCAGGTAAAATAATTATTCCTGTTTGCCTTTTAATTGGTGCTCTTAATTCAATATCTGTTACTGGTGAAGTTAATTTTGCTGGTACTTCGAAAGATTCTTTATTGGCACGTGCTGGCCAGATTATGACTCCAATTTTTCATCCCTTAGGAATTGAAGATGATAATTGGCCAGCAACGGTTGGTCTTGTTACTGGTACTATGGCAAAGGAGGTTGTAGTTGCAACTCTTGATACTTTATATCGCCAGCAATCTAATACTTTGGAGTCTTCTAATAATGTATCAATTGGTGAAGAAGTAAGTGAAGCATTACACTCTATACCTGATAATTTGCTAGCTTTAGGCAATACTTTAGTTAACCCGGTATCAGCGAGTGCCCCAGCTCATGAGATGAGTGCAAGTGCTTTTGGGATTATGGCTGAAAGATTTAGTTCTAATGCCGCAGCCTTTGCTTATTTGTTATTTATTTTGTTGTATTTCCCTTGCATTACTACTCTTGCGGCAATGGTTCGCGAACTTAATAAAGGTTGGGCCATTTTCTCATTAGCTTGGACAACAGGATTGGGTTATGGGGTAGCAGTTGTTTATTATCAGGTAGCGACCTGGGAGTTACACCCTGCTTATTCTAGTATCTGGATTACTAGTATTGTTTGGTCATTCTTTGCTGTAATTTTTGGGCTTAAATGGGCTGCAAACAAGTATCATCGAGGCAATCTGACTTTTATGCAGACTAACAATAGGGGGGTGTCATGACTCCTTCTTTAGTTAAGAGCCACATTCAATCTCGCAAAGTCTGTAATATGTTTGAACTTACGTTAAGATTTGATACAGATGATTCTATTATTAGGGACATGCTGCAAATATGGATTAAGAAAGGCAAGATACGATGTTGCCAAAAGACTGATAAGTGCGGCGTTAAATGTTTGCAGTGCCACCCTTTGTTAACTGAGATTTATGAGTGGGTTGGTGACTCAATTTAACGAATAAGGTCTGGGGCCTAATGTTTTGATAATCAGTCTTTCAATTAGTAGGCATTATAATTTAGGGGGTTTATTTGGACTAGCTCCTGAGTTTGAGCTAATATGATTAGTATTTTGGCTATTACCTGAAAATAAAGGCTGGCACCCATTTCTGGAAAATTTAAATACTTTAGAAGGTCTGCTATCATTTATTTTAGAGTCATTAAGGTTATTATTAGCTTGTCGCTTTCTCTTTCGGCCAGAAATTCTATCTATAGACTTTTTCATTAGACCATAAATGGCGTGTTTTTCCCCTAATCTGTAACAAATATTATTTAATAGTGTTATGTTTGACTTTAGATATTCTTGAACGTCAGAACTATTAGCAAATTTCCCTAAAACTTTAAGATACAATTGGTCTTCATTCTTTTTATTATTGTAGAGTAAGTTTAAAAAATCCATAGCAGTTGGGTTGGCTCCATGGTCAAGCAGATAATTAACTATTGATAAGTTTCCACCTTTCAATGCATTTGCTAAAGGGTAACTTTCGTCAAAAAAAAGTCTATTGAGATTGATAGTATTATTTATTTTTACTTCATTTTTATGTTTGCTGTGCTGAATCATTGCAATAAAAACCTCAAAGTCTCCGCTTATGAGGGCTTTTTGATAGGGTGATTGATTTTCTATCAAATCCTTTTTATTTGGGTTGGCACCAAATTTCAACAAAACAGAAATCATAGCGGGAGATCTTTTGGACACTGCATAATGCAAAAGAGTTGCTTTAAAACTTGGAACTATATTATTAATCTTCCTACCGTTAGTGCACTTTAGAAGGTGATTCAGTATTTCTACTCTACCAGTATTGATAGCTGAAACAAAAATTTCTGGTGAAAAAATCAAATTAGTATATTTCTCTAAATTAAAGAGTTTAATTAGGTCATAGTTGCCTTTTAGAATAGAGAGGTGGATTAGATTAGGTAGGTGTGTTTTCTCAAAATCTGGAAAAAATCCTAGGTTGTTTAAAAGAAGATTAATAATTCTAGAGTTGTTAGATAATACCCCATATCTTAAAAGTAAGTAAGATAGATCTTTAGGGGAAAACGCTTCATGTTCGATCAGATTATTTATAACATCTATATCGTTTACTAATTGATTTTTATTGTTTATTGCTCTGCAATTTTCTTCTGATTTGAAGTATGGAATTAATTCATTAATTTCACAGTCACGGTAAAATGTTGAGTATTTTTCTTGTGCTATATCATAGAGTCTATTAATTATTTTAAAAGTTAAATCAAGCTTGATTGATTTTTTTAATTCATTCATGTGGTTAAGAAGTAAATTCTTTGTATAATAAATGACATCTTCTCTCGTCACTTGTTCGTAACGGTTCTTGCTGTTGTAGATAGTTAAACCAAGTAATCCTTTTCGTTCTAATATAATTTCTCCCCTATCATTATAATATCCAATATGCCTACATCTATTTATTATGCGTTCAGGAAAATCGTCAGCTCCTGTCGTTCTATTTTGGGGGCAAGGATGATAGTGAAGCAAGTCTAGAAGTTTATTATAATTACTCAGTATGCCTTCATGATCAAAGTTATCTATTATTTTGTTTGTAGTTATATTCCTAATGATATAAAACAATACTCTATATACGAAATTAGGAGATCTTGTTTTTTCAGTAATGTTTGATTCTTCATCTAAGGAAAGTTCAGCTTTTATATCTTCCAATAAATCATTAACATATTTATTAATAACCATTTCTTGAACTTTGTTTAGCATAATTTTCTACTCATGTTAACAATCAACTTGTTTATAAGATTTTGAAAGTTGGTAGCAGCCCCTGCAACAGGCTGTTTTGTGCTTTAATTATACAGTTTTTTTATTGTCTGTCAATTAGGTGGTGAGTATTTGTTGTAGTGCTGAGAATAATTGAATAGCAACTAACTGGATGTTAGTCCGATATTGCGTATATCTTATTGGTTCTTGATTTAACAATTGTTATAATGGCTTGTCTTTAGGATCTGTTAATGATTGTTCTTGAGACCTGATAATAAATTTAGGGCTGTTTCTTATTATCCTCATTTGAAGAATATGTTTTTATCGCATTATTAGCATATCCTATATTATAAAACCAAAGTTCACTTTTATGGTATTTCAATGAAAAAATTACTGCAGAAATTAATTACAGATGCTGTGAAAAACCTAGCATCAAGTTGGGGAATAGAACAAACTCCTGAAGTAAAATTAGATTATCCAAAACAAGCTGGTCATGGCGACTATGCTGCAAATATAGCTCTGCCTTTGGCAAAGAAACTTAAGCGTAATCCGCGAGAAATTGCTCAGCAAATTGTGGATCATATTCCTGAGAATAATTTAGTTGATAAGATTGAAATTGCAGGGCCTGGATTTATTAATTTCTTTATTAAAGATTCCGCTTTTTATGATTTGCTAAAAGATATTTTAAAACTTGGTGATGCTTATGGTTATATGGAAAGGCCAGGTCATAAAAAATTACAAATTGAATATGTGTCAGCAAATCCAACTGGTCCACTACACGTTGGGCATGGTAGAGGGGCTGCTTTTGGAGCTACGCTTGCTAACCTATTGAAAGTTGCCGGTTTTGATGTTTCTACTGAATATTATGTAAATGATGCCGGTCGACAGATGGGTATTTTGGCGGTAAGTATTTGGCTTAGATACCTTGAGCTTTTTAATGCTCAATTCGCGTTTCCATCAAATGGTTATAAAGGTGACTATGTAATTGATTTAGCTCAAAAGTTAAGAGAGCAATATGGTGAGAAGTTTGTTGCTGATAGTTATCAGGTTTTTGATAACTTATACCCTGATGAGGGGCACCCAGAGGGAGATAAAGACAAGCATGTTGATAGCCTTGTCTTTAATATGAAGCATATTCTTAATGATAATTACCAAATAGTTCATGATTTTGGGACTAATAATATTACAGAGAATATCAGAGATGATTTGCATGATTTTGGTGTGGATTTTGATAGCTGGTATCCTGAGAGCAATTTAGTGAAAGATGGATCATTGCAGCGCGGTATAGATGCTTTGCGCGAAGCTGGATGCTTGTATGAAAAGGGTGGGGCAACTTGGTTTAAAGCAACTGAGTTTGGCGATGAGAAAGATCGTGTAGTGTTGCGTGATGATGGTCGCCATACTTATTTTGCAGCAGATGTCGCTTATCACTTAAATAAACTAGAACGTGGTTTTGACAATATTATTGATATTTTTGGCGCTGATCATCATGGTTACGTGCCTCGTATAAAAGCCTTCTTGAAAGCTTTGGGCGATAAAGATAAAGCTCTTGAAGTGATGCTAGTCCAGTTTGCGATTCTTTATCGGGGTAAAGAAAAGGTTCAAATGTCTACTAGAAGTGGTAAGTTTGTAACTCTTCGTGAATTATTTGATGAAGTTGGGCGTGATGCAGCCCGTTATTTTTATGTGATGCGTCGCCCCGAGCAGCATTTGGATTTTGATTTGGAGTTAGCTAAAGCACAAACTGCCGATAATCCTGTATATTACATTCAATATGCTTTTGCCAGAATTTGCAGTGTAATGCGACAGTTAGAGCAAAAAAATATTGTTTGGGATAAGAAAAATGCAGAACAAAATCTGACAGAATTATCGAACGATCATGAGAAAGCTTTGATGAGAAAACTAGCTAAGTACTCAAATGTGATTGAGTCAGCAGCGCGCACATATGAACCTCATCAGATAGCCCATTATTTAGAAAGCTTAGCGAATGATTTCCATACATATTACAATGCGAGCAAATTTATAGTTGACAATGCCTCCCTTCGCGATGCACGCTTATATATGATACAGGCAACTCGTCAAGTTATTCAAAATGGATTGAGTATATTGGGAGTTTCAGCACCCGAGGTTATGTGACAGGATGTTTAATGACTTAGCTGGCCTTCAATCAGCAAAGAGAAAAAAGCGCTTTGTTTCAGGAAGGCACAAATCTAAAGGAATAGGTTCAAGATTTCATGCGTCTTGGATTATGCTGGTTTTTGTGATTTTTTTGTTGAGTTTGACTTGGCTTAAGTCTGGATATACGCATGCGCCTGTGACTAAACAAATACCATCAAAACACCATAAACTATCTTCTGTTAAAAAAAATCTTGAAAAAAAACAAGCATCGCCAAAGTTTGAGTTTTATGAATCGCTATCAGATATGCAGTTTGAAACCCCCAATGTCCAGCAGGCAGAAAGTTTCGCCGATTATGCCAATAAATTTATTTATTGGATTCAGGTTGGGTCAGCTAGGCAACAAGTGGTAGCAGATAGATTAATAGAGAAACTGGCGCTGCTAGGTTTGGAGGGTAAGTCTGATCAGGTTATGGTAGGAAATGATCCGTGGTTTAGAGTCAGAATAGGTCCAATTTTTACATTACAAGAAGCCGATACTATAAAAGAAGTGCTGGCGCAAAACCATATGGAAGGTATATTGTTCAAACGCAAAAAACCAACTGAAAATACGCATTAGACTTGAATTATCCTTTCTCTGCCCCCAAATACTAATACAACTACATAATTGTTAACGAGGGCATAATTTTGAGTCAACAACCACATGCAACTACTATTTTAGCTGTTCGTCGCGGGAAAGAAGTCGTGATGGGTGGTGATGGTCAAGTAACTCTTGGTCATACTGTAATGAAATCAAACGCGCGCAAAGTACGTCGTCTTTATAATGAAAAAGTTTTAGCAGGATTTGCAGGGGCAACTGCTGATGCTTTTACGCTCTTTGAATTATTCGAAGGAAAACTACAAAAACATCAAGGCCACTTGATGCGCTCAGCTGTTGAGCTCGCTAAAGAGTGGCGTCTTGATAAGCGCTTGCGTCGATTGGAGGCGATGATGATTGTAGCTGATCATGAATCTATGCTTTTGATCAGCGGTACAGGAGATGTGATTGAGCCTCAAGGAGATTTTTTGGCAATTGGTTCAGGTGGTCCTTATGCTCACTCTGCAGCTCAAGCTTTAGTAGAAAATACTAATCTTAGTGCTAGAGATATTACTGAAAAATCCTTGGCTGTTGCTGGAGATATTTGTATTTATACAAATCATAATCGAGTGATCGAAGTTTTAAAAATTAAATAATAACAAAGTGTAATCCTATGGTTCTACCATAGAATTTAAAGATGTAAAAGACTAAAGAGAATTAAATATGACTACCCCATCTACAATGACTCCACAAGAAATAGTTCATGCTCTTGATCAGCATATTATTGGTCAAAGTGATGCAAAAAAAGCTGTTGCAACTGCGCTTCGTATGCGTTGGCGTCGTCAACAGTTAGAAAATACTTTGCAAAACGAAGTTACTCCGAAAAATATTTTAATGATTGGCCCAACCGGTGTGGGTAAAACTGAGATTTCTCGTCGTCTAGCACAACTTGCTGGAGCCCCATTTATTAAAGTTGAAGCTTCCAAGTTTACTGAAGTTGGGTATGTTGGTCGTGATGTTGAATCCATTGTTCGCGATTTAGTCGAAATGGCTATTAAGATGTGCCGTGATGAGGCTATGAAAAAAGTTCAAACTCGTGCAGAAGAAGCCGCTGAGGAACGTGTGCTAGATGTTTTATTGCCTTCAGCCCGTGGTAAATTAAAAGGTGATTCTGAAGAAGATAAAGCTAAAGACGAAAATAGTACTCGCCAAGTGTTTCGTAAGCGTCTGCGTGAAGGTGAACTAGACGAAAAAGAGATCGAAATTGATATTGCTATGCCAAAAATGAGTATGGAAATAATGGCTCCTCCTGGTATGGAAGAACTAACTCAGCAGTTACAAGGAATGTTCCAAAATATTGGCGGCGAGAAAAAGAAAAAGAGAAAAATTAAAATTAAAGACGCTTTGAAACAGCTTAAAGAAGATGAAGCGGCTAAGCTAATTAATGAAGATGATATTAAATCTGACGCGTTAGAGCGGGTTGAACAAAATGGTATTGTTTTCATTGATGAGATTGATAAAATAGTTCGCACTATTGAGCGTAGTGGTGGTGGGGGTGATGTGTCCCGTGAAGGTGTGCAGCGTGATTTATTGCCGCTAATTGAAGGGTGCACAATTTCAACTCGCTACGGAATGGTTAAGACAGACCATATTTTGTTTATCGCTTCAGGGGCTTTTCATTTAGCTAAGCCTTCTGATCTGATTCCTGAGCTTCAGGGGCGTCTGCCTGTTCGTGTTGAATTGAAGGCGTTACAAGTAGAGGACTTTAAGCGAATTTTGACTGAAACCGTTGCATCATTAACAGAGCAGTATTCAGCATTGCTAGCAACAGAAGATGTTAAACTTACGTTCACTGAAGATGGAATTGATCGTATCGCTGAAATTGCATACAGTGTAAATGAGCGTACTGAGAATATTGGTGCAAGACGTTTGCATACGGTTCTTGAAAGGTTGCTTGATGAGGTTTCATATAATGCTACGAATCATGCCGGAAAAACGATTAAAGTTAATGCAAAATATGTAGACAAGCAGTTGTCTGAATTAGTCAAAGATGAAGACTTAAGTCATTACATATTATAAGAACGCATTGAAAAAATATAACTTTGTCATTCCGCGACTTGATCGCGGAATCTATTTTAGAAGACTTAAGTCATTACATATTATAAGAACGCATTGAAAAAACATGATTTTGTCATTCAGCGACTTGATCGCGGAATCTATTTTAGAGGTAAATAATGCATAAGTTATCATTAAAAACAAGCGTAAGCGTCAATTTTGGTGCATTTGAAGAAGAGCGCTCACAGCCACAAACTGTTTGTATGGAATTGGATATTATTTTTTCAGTTTTGCCAAAAGCATGTGAGACTGATGAGTTAGAAGACACGATAGATTACTCTATTATTCAAAATGGCATTCAAGATATGTGTTCGGCACGCCCTTATAAATTGTTAGAAAATCTTTGTTATGAAGCCTTTAACTTAATTAAAGAAAAATGGCTGCCTGATGCAAGTCTTAAATTAACTATGACTAAGAACCCACCTCACGCAAGTATTGAGACTGCGAGTTTTACTATTTCTGATATTGACTAGTCCAGTCATTAGTTTTGAATAACTAAGCCATGCTTGAACACAGTTGGGCTCTTGGATATTAAGTGATGCTGCAAGAGATCTTTAATTTAGGATCTAGAAGTCTCGGGTTGGTTTCCTTTCCCAGCTCCTAATACGTGTAAATATTTTTAAAATTACAATAACCGACCATTTGAAACATAATTAGAAAAATGATCAAGCTTTCTAAGTTAATTACGTGGAAACTGAGTTTTTCTTGGGTCTTCAAGCTCACTTTGGTAGTCGTCTCTTTTTCTTTTTCCAGTAGAATTATCATTGATATTAATATCCCAAAATGAAGGTATAGAGGGCAAGTTATTAGAAGTTTGAGAATCATTCTGATGAAATGAATGATTTTGATTCGTATCGGCGTTGCCAGAGAAAATGTTATTGTCCACTATGTTGATTTCTTCAGGAGTAGGTGGAGTAGGTAGCTCATCCGGGTTATAACGATGATTAAAGTCATTAGGTATATTAAGTTCGTTGCGTGGAAACTGAGTTTCTCTTGGGTCTTCAAGCTCACTTTGGTAGTCGTCTCTTTTTCTTTTTAGGACGGTAACTGTTTTAGATCTTTTCCGTTGAACATTTTTGGTAATAGTCTCAGTTTCTTGGCCTTGATGCTCTGGATTGTTAGGGTCAAACAGTATTGCCGTGCCTTTTAGGACATCAACAGGAAGTCTTTGCCGTTGAGCACTTTTGGTAATAGCCTCAGTTTCTTGGCCTTGATGCTCTGGATTGTTAGGGTTAAACAGTATTGCCGTGCCTTTTAGGACGGTAACTGTTTTAGATCTTTTCCGTTGAACAGCTTTGGTAATAGTCTCAGTTTCTTGGCCTTGATGCTCTGGATTGTTAGGGTCAAACAGTATTGCCATGCCTTTTAGGACATCAACAGGAAGTCTTTGCCGTTGAGCAGCTTTGGTAATAGTCTCAGTTTCTTGGCCTTGATGCACTGGATTATTAGGGTTAAAAAGTGTTGCCGTGCCTTTTAGGACGGTAACTGTT
>JAUIAT010000025.1 GCA_030425295.1 Gammaproteobacteria bacterium | reverse complement strand
GGTTGGGAAGCCCGGATGCGGCTGCGTGTTCACATCGACGGCTTTAAGGGCCGACCCGTTGCGTTGAATACGGATCGTCGCCGTCGCTTCATCCGCGTCAACCGTGACGCCGGCGCGTTGCATCGCATCAATCATCGCACCAAGCGCTCCCACCGGCGCGCCTCGCAGGGTCACGTCCCCACCCGCCGCAGCCGCCGCCATGGCATAAGTCTTAGTAAATGCTAGTGGTGAAAACAATCTACCTTCTTGGGCCTGTAGTGCAAACACCGGCAAGAAACTAACTGTTGTTATTAATAAAGAAAAGAATAACGTTGGTCCGACTTCTATTGAAGCTTTTTTTACCAGAAGCCACCGATCAACTAATTGACCTTGTTTTTCACAAGACTCAATCTGCTTATGCATATTTTCAACCATAATAATCGCGGCATCCACCATCACACCAACTGCAATTGCAATCCCACTAAGTGACATAATGTTGGCATTAATTCCCTGCAAGTACATAATTATGAAGGCAACTAAAACACCTATTGGTAGACTTAGTATAACCACTAAAGATGATCTAAAATGAAACAAAAACAGCATGCAAACTGCTGCTACAACCACAAACTCTATTAATAACGTCCAGCTTAGGGTATGAATTGCTCGGTATATTAAACCGGACCTATCATATACTGGTACAATTTCTACTCCACTTGGCAAGCTATTAGATATAGACTTAAGCTTCTGCTTAACAGCATTTATCGTTGTGAGTGCATTTTCGCCCATACGCATCACAATAATCCCACCTACAGCTTCTCCCTTACCGTCAAAATCAGCAACTCCTCTACGCATTTGAGGACCGAGGGAAATATGGGAAACATTGGATAATAGGATTGGTGTACCACTCTGGTTGGTTCCCAAAGGAATGTGAGACAGAGCGCTTTTATCTTGAATATATCCATTGGTACGAACCATATACTCACCCTCACCCATCTCAACAACAGAGCCTCCGACCTCGCTGTTAGCATGCTGTATAGCATGTTTAACTTCCTGAAGGGTTAAACCGAATGCTCTAATACGATTGGGATCTAAAGTAACTTGGTACTGCCTAACCATTCCACCAACTGTTGCTACTTCTGATACACCCGGAACGGTTTGTAATTCAAATTTAATTAACCAATTCTGAAGGCTTGTTAGTTCAGATAAATCATGCTTCCCCGTTTTATCAATCAAAGCATACTGATAAACCCATCCGACACCAGTTGCATCAGGTCCTAGCTCAGGCTTTGAGCCAGGAGGTAATTTACTAGCTACTTGATTCAGATATTCTAGAACCCTAGACCTAGCCCAATATAGATCCGTTCCATCCTTAAAAATGACATAAACAAAAGAATCTCCAAAATAGGAATACGCCCTAACTGTTACAGCTCCTGGCACAGCAAGCATCGCAGTAGCCAATGGGTAGGTACCCTGATCCTCAACTACTTGAGGGGCTTGGCCAGGATATGATGTTTTAATAATAACCTGCACATCAGAAAGATCGGGGATTGCATCGACAGGAGTTTTGATCAAAGTATAAACCCCCGCCCCAACTAATAAAATTGTAGCTATTAGCACAAGGAATCTATTTTTAATAGACCATTCTATGACTCTTTTTATCATTGTTTTGAGTCCGCTGTTGCACTGGGCTTACTATTTTTCTCATGCAGCATTCGATTCATACTAGCTTTTAAATTTGACTCTGAGTCAATAAGAAACTGGGATGTAGTAACGACGTTATCTCCAACTTTTAATCCGGAAAGAACTTGATAATAATCCCCTGATTCAATTCCAATTTTTACTTTTTGAGCTTTGAACTTTCCATTCCCAAGTGAAATAATCACTCTGTCTTCTGAACCAGTTCTAATTAAAGCAGAGCGAGGAATAGCTAAGGAATCTTTTGTGGCATCACCAAAAATTTTAATATTTGCATACATTTTAGGCTTCATCTGCAAACCAGGGTTATCAAAACTTAACCTTACACGTAGAGTATGTGTCTTAGAATCTAACTCAGGGTAGACATAATCAACCTCACCGACCCATTCCCGACCCGGCATGTATGAAAAGGTCGCGATAGCTTTTTGTCCTTTTGCCACCCACCCAGCCTGTCTTTCAAATACATCCGCAATAATCCATATCTTAGACAAATCCTCGATAGTTAGAAGATCAGTGTCTGGCTTTACAAATTTACCTTCTCTAATATTTAATTTTGAAACAATGCCATTCTGTGTTGAGTACAACTTAACACGCTCAAAAACCTTTTTATCTTTCACTAATTGTTTAATTTGGGATTGATCCATACCCAAAGTTAATAGTTTCTTCTCTCCGGCACTTATCAACGACGTGTTATTATTTTTCAAGGCTAACAATAGTTCTTCTTGAGCATGATTCAAGGCTGGAGAATATAACTCTAAAAGCAGCTGTCCTTTTTTCACCGCCTCACCAGTTGTTTTAACACTTAAAGTTTTTATCCAGCCATCCGTATAAGTATGAATGTGCTCAATATTGTTTTCGTCAACCAAAACAGAGCCGACCGTATTTATCATTCTTGATAAGTCTCTTTTTTCAACCTGTGAAGTTTTAACCCCTAAGTTGTGCTCAACTGCAGGCGATATTTTTATTACTCCTTCGGAGCTAGCATGATCAGCATCTTTGTACACAGGAACCAAATCCATCCCCATAGGAGACTTCCCTGGTTTATCGCTGCGATATGATGGATCCATAGGTGCAACCCAATATAGAATTTCTTTCTTAACTTCCATTTTGGATGTAGTTACATTTAACGGATGAAATAAATGATTAAAAAAGAACCCCGCGATAAATACCAAAATGAGAATTAGTAAGATAACAACTCGTTTTAACATTTCACTTTCCCTGCAGGTATAACAAATTAACCCGAGCTATATCTCGATTTAAGCTAGAGCTGAGACCAGATATCTCTGTATTCAATTCCCGAACATATGCTCTTGCTAAAGTTGGGAAATCAGTTTGCGTATTTTGATATGCGCTCATAGTTGACTCGGCATACTGTCTAGCCTCAGGTATAAGGTGGGCCCTATATAGCCAAGCACTTTTTTGCTGCTGCCTCCATTCAACATACTGCTCTTTAAGAAACTTATGTAACTGCCGATAATGAGTACTACGATCCATTTCATGTGCCAATAAAAAATCCTTACTCGCATTAAGCATTCTATCTTGGCGGTTACCCGTAAATATTGGCAAATCAAGACTTAGTTTTGCTGTGAAAAAATCATCTCTTTTTTGCCTGTTCGTATTTCTGCCCTGCCTAATTCCATATGAAGCATCCAATGATACCCCTGGGTAATACTGCTGCTCAGATATTCTTATCTTATCTTTTGCAGCTAAAATAATTACATCATCGGTTTTTAACTTTGGATGCCTAACCAGAAAATTATGCATTTTTTTAAGAGTTGGAGGGGCTTGCCAATTAATCATTCTGGGTCTTACTCTACTAGCTAATTTTGACCCAATCCATCTAGCAAGTTGGGCACGAGAAACATTTATATTTTGCTGAACATTTAAAAGTTTGTTATCAATTTCTGTTATCTCTAACTGAGCACGAATAACATCTTTTTGCTGAGCCTTATTGTTACCTAACATAGACTCTGTGACTTTAGCTAAATGTTGAAATATTTTTTTCTGCTTGAGCACTATTTTTTTGGTTTGTATCCAGTATGCAAGTTTAATCCAGCTTAATCTGACTCCCCTTAGCACATCTAGACGAGAAGAATGTAGTCTTTCCGTTTCAGCTGATGAAAGCTCTTCTTCTACTTTTGACTTGTAATGCAAAGTTCTTCCTCGTGGGAAACTTTGTTGCAAACCTATCATTATTTGAGTCATAGGTTCTTGCTTAAAATCAAAAGATTCAACAGGAACATTCATTGTGCCAACTGTTAGCTTGGGATCA
>JAUIAT010000002.1 GCA_030425295.1 Gammaproteobacteria bacterium | reverse complement strand
TTTCAGAATTCCGTTAACTAGTAGTAACTCTAAATAATTTCTTTGAAATCTAGGGTGCTGTTGACAATTGGTGTTGCAAGGCGAAAATATCTAGAATACATTGAAAATTTGTTCTTTAATTAGGCGAATAGTCTCTCTATTTAACGAATTAAAGGGTAAATTTTCACAAATTATAGAAATTTGCAGCTGTAAGACCAATTGTCAACAGACCCTGGAGAGTTTTGAGTTTCTAGCAAATTGAGAGAAAAACTCGTGGAAGATAAACAACCAGTGTATCTGAAAGACTATCAGTCGCCTAAATTTACCATCAACAAAGTAAATCTTCACTTTGAGTTAAACGAAGATAAGACTATTGTTACTTCTATTCTTGATATTGAAAGAACAAAAGATGCAAGTAAATCCGATTCTTTAATTCTTGATGGCGAAGACTTAATTCTAAAGTCTGTTCAGGTTGATGGAAACGCTTTGTCAGAGAATGAATATAATCTAACTAAAAAATCTTTAACTATTTTAAATGTTCCAGATAAGTTTATTGTTGAAACAGTAGTAGAGATTGATCCTGACAATAATACTAGCTTGAATGGTTTATATCGTTCTCAAGGAAATTATTGCACACAGTGTGAGCCGCAAGGCTTTCGTCGTATAACGTACTATATTGATCGCCCAGATGTTATGGCAAAATTCACAACTTCTATAACTTCTGACCCTAAAAAATATCCCTTTGCTTTATCTAACGGCAATCTTGTAGGTGAAAAAACACTCGAAGATGGCCGTCGTTGGGTGATGTGGGAAGATCCTTTTTTAAAGCCAAGTTATTTGTTTGCATTAGTTGCAGGAGATTTTGATTTGCTTACAGACAAATTTACAACAATGTCTGGGCGTGAAGTTGACCTTCATGTTTATGTCGAAAAAGGTTTTGGTGACCAAGCAGATCATGCAATGCTTTCAATTAAGCATTCAATGAAATGGGATGAAGAAGTTTATGGTCGTGAGTATGATCTAGATATTTATATGCTGGTTGCTGTTAGTGATTTCAACATGGGAGCAATGGAGAATAAGGGCTTAAATATTTTTAATACACAGTATGTTCTGGGGGTTCCAGAAACTGCGACTGATAAAGACTTTATTGCTATTGAGGAAGTTATTGGTCACGAATATTTTCACAACTGGTCTGGAAATCGCGTTACTGTACGTGACTGGTTTCAGCTCAGCCTGAAAGAAGGTTTAACTATATTCCGTGATCAATCCTTTACTGCTGATATGACTAATCATGCAGTAAAAAGAATTGATGATGTTGGTATTATCCAGTCTGCTCAGTTTGCAGAGGATGCAGGCCCTTCAGCTCATCCTGTTCGACCAGATCATTATATTGAAATGAATAATTTCTATACGCTTACTGTATATCATAAGGGAGCTGAATTAATTCGTATGATGTCGAATTTATTGGGCCCTGAAAAATTCAGAAAAGCTATGGATTTGTATTTTAATAGGCATGATGGACAGGCAGTTACTACTGAAGATTTTGTAAAAGCTATGGAAGATGGAGGAGATATCGATTTAACTCAGTTTAGATTATGGTATACCCAATCTGGCACTCCACAATTACAATTGAGTTCAAGCTATGACCAAACCGCAAAGACTTTTACATTGGAAGTTCTTCAATCCTGTCCTGCAACTCCTGGGCAAAAAAATAAACAACCATTTCATATTCCTTTGAGTATTGCTTTGATCGATCCTCAAGGGTGTGAAGTACCTTTGCAACTAGAAGGAGAGGTTGAGCAAGTTGGTAATGAGAGAGTTTTAGATATCAAACAAAAACATGAGAAATTTGTATTTGTAAATGTTAATCAAAAACCTGTGCCGTCTTTACTTCGACATTTTTCGGCTCCAGTTAAACTTGATTATAAATATGATGATAAAGAGTTAATATTTTTATTTAAGCATGATTCTGATGATTATAATCGTTGGTATGCCGGACAAGTATATATGACTAAGCATCTTATGCGTTTAACAGATGCAGCAAAAAACGGTGAAACTTTATCCTTGCCTTCTGAGTTTATTGATTCAATTCGCAATGCTTTGCATAGTAGAGATTTGGATGGTGGATTGATAGCAAGGGCGGTAACCCTTCCACCTATGGATTATTTGATTCAGTTAATTGATGAAGTTGATGTTGATGCCTTATCGGCAGCATATGATTTTATGCGAAAGGATATGTCAGATAAATTGCATGACGATTTTTGGATGCAGTATCAATATAATCAGGAGCCACGCGAATATACCTACTCAGTTCATGGTATTGCTCAAAGATCTTTGAAAAATGTTTGTCTTAATTATTTACTTGAATCTACTAATCAAGCTGATGTTGATCTTGCAGTAGATCAATTTGAGAAAGCTCAGCATATGACTGATCAAATAGGAGCATTGAGTGCTCTTAATAATATTGATGTTTCAGCACGAGATAAGGCTTTATCAGATTTTTATGAAAAATTTCAAAATCAGCCTCTGGTGGTTGATAAGTGGTTTGCCTTGCAAGCATCTTCCAGCATTGATGGTGCCCTTACACAGATTAAGGGTTTGATGGATCATCCTGATTTTTCTATAAAAAATCCTAACAAGGTTCGTTCTTTAATTGGAAGCTACGCTCGTTTTAATTATAAAAGTTTTCACGCGATTGATGGTACAGGTTACCAATTTTTACGTGAACAGATTATGGTTCTCGATGATATCAATCCACAAATGGCTGCACGACTTGTGGGGTCTTTAACGCAGTGGCATCAATTTGATAAAAATCGTCAAAAAATGATGATCGGCGAGTTAGAGATTATTCTAAACAAAGAAGGCCTCTCAGGAGATGTTTATGAACTGGTCAAGCAAAGTTTAGAGTTTGTTAAGTAGTGAATGAATTTGATCTTATAGATATTTTAACGCTAAAACCAGGCTCCAGGCTTGATGTCGAATTAGGTGTGGGAGATGACGCAGCAATAGTTACTCCGCCAGAAAGTTCGCGTCTTGCTATGGCAACTGATACTTTGGTGGCAGGTATTCATTTTTTTTCTGACGCCCCAGCTTATGATATCGCTTACAGATCACTTGCTGTAAATTTATCAGATATGGCAGCCATGGGTGCAACGCCTGCGTGGGTTACTATGAGCTTAACAGCTCCAAAAAAAACTTCGGTGAAGTGGTTTAGAGAGTTTTCTAATGGTTTTAGATCTTTATTGCAGAAGCATGATTTACAATTAGTTGGTGGCGACCTTTGTCATGGTTCTTTATCAATAACTATCCAAGTTATTGGTTTTCTTCCTAAAAATATAGCTTTGTTAAGAAGTGGAGCGAAGGTAGGAGATAAAATTTTTGTTAGTGGTGATATTGGAGGGGCGGCGCTAGCTCTTAAAATGCTTTCTGGGCAAATGGAAGTTTCTGAAAATTATAAGCAGATTTTATATAACAGATTTTATTACCCGGAACCACAAGTTGAGTTGGGGAAATTTCTGCTGGGTTATGCTAGCTCGGCAATTGATATTTCTGATGGTTTGGCAGCTGATTTAGGCCATATACTAAAAAAAAGCGGGGTTGGAGCTGAAGTTTATACGAACAAATTACCTATTTGTAAGGGACTTAAGGCTGAGCTAGGTACGAATGAAGCATGCTTGCTTGCAATATCTGGCGGGGATGATTATCAAGTTTGTTTTACGGTACCAAAAGAATTATCTAGTGAAATGGTTAGATCTGACCCTCCTTGTCCTGTTGTAGAGATAGGCGAAATTACCTCCAGCAACATGTTGAAATTTATAGATATTGATGGCAATATTCTTGACATTTCGTCTGCCGGATATCATCATTTTAATTAATTGTAGCAATATTCACATTTATTTTTATTTGGTTGCTAAGGAGGGCAAGTGAATGGGTTATATTAAGGCTTTAATTTCAGGGGCTCTTGCGACATCTGTTGTGATTGGTTGTATGTTTTACGCCTTACTTAATGATATGCTTCCATTTTATATGCCTCCAGCAGAGGCTTATGCTTTAAGGCTAGGTCTTCCTTCTCAGCCCACTGGTATTATTATTCAATTTGTTACAGGTATCTATTTATCTTTTCTTTTTTGGCAGATGTTTGAAGGTAAAATGACTATACTAAAAGGAGTTCTCTTTGGAATTGCTTTATGGTTGATATTACAAGTTGTGGTTGCGCCTGTAATTGGCTGGGGATTCTTTGGTACTAATTCGGGGACTACAACTGCTACCAGTCCTTTTGAGCTAACATCTACTTGGAAATTTATTTTTTATACATTTATTTTCTACGTTATTTATGGCCTAATAATAGGAATTTGTAATTCTAGGTGGTTAAATAACGAAAAATTTCAATGGCCACCAAAGTTTAAGTAGGGTATTCCAATTAGTAAAAATTTTACAGATGATCAAGTAACACCTGCTAAATTAATGGCTCAGCATCCCAAATTCTGGTTTACATTTGGATTCGGGACTGGGCTTTTGCCTTTTGCACCTGGGACTTGGGGAACCCTTCCAGGTATTCCAATTTATTTTTTATTACAATTTTTATCTCCAGTTAGCTATTTTTCCGTAGTTCTTTTTCTAACTATTATTGGGTTTTGGTTTTGTGATATCGGTTGTAAAGCTTTAGGAGTATATGATCATAAGGCAATTGTCTGGGATGAAATTGTCGGGTATCTATTTACGATGTTTATGGTGCCACTTAGCTGGAAGTGGATAGTTGTAGGTTTTGTGCTGTTTCGCATTTTCGATATCCTAAAACCATGGCCGATTAGCTGGCTTGAGAAGCATTTTAAAAGCGGCATTGGGGTTATGCTGGACGACGTAGCTGCTGGTATTTTCGCCTTTATTTGTATGTATATTATACTTTTCTTTTCCTGATTTTTTGCTTTAAACCTAATTTTTTGCTTTAAAAATTAATTTTTCTTTAATATTTCATAAGTATACTAAATTTGATAATAAAGAATTTTATGTGTATATTGCGTACTATTTTGCAAGAAAGAGGTTTTGGCTGTGGTTTCTGGCATTTCAATTGATTTTTCACCTATTACTAATACATTCAATCGGTTATATAACTCTATTGCAGAAAGACATAGACAAAATATTCAGGTAATTAACAACTTAATGGCTCGAGTTAGAAATATACTACACCAAATATCAGAATCAATTCGCAATTGGTGGAATAACTCGGTTCTTCCTGCTTTGCGTGTAATTAGACACGTCTTGTTGGTAATAGTTGAGCTTTTGGGTTATTTGTCGCTAAGAGTTTTGCAATTTATTGGTAATAGATTATTAGACATGTTTTATGCGGGGCGCGATGCCTTCCTAGGTATGGGCTACGGATTTATAAATGGATTAAAAGCAGGTTTTAACTTCACGAATTTATTTGCCAATGATGCTGGTTTAAATCGAACCCAACAAACTAGATTTAATATTCAATATAATAAACTTTATAGAACGTTTAGATTTTTACCGAGTTTTGCTGGGGCTACTCTAGGATTGATAGGGAGCATTTTTGTAGGTGCAGGACATGGGCTTATCTTTGGTGCTGTTAGAGGTATATATAAAGATGATGAGTTTGCCCCAAATAAACCAAGCGATATAAACGATAATCCTTTTTTAAAGGGAGCCTCGTGGCTGACCTATATTCCAGGCTTTATGTTAACTCATGGTTATCGTGCATATATTGAAGGTGCAGCGGCAGGGTTTATGCCGTTAAAGCAAGTTGGTCCACAAGATGCAAAACATAATTTAATTAGTAATTATTTTAATTATTCTACTTATAACAAATTAGAAAAAGGTTATGGACTTTTAGCCTTTGGTTTTGGTTTAGCTGCAGGCTCCATTATAAGAGTTGCATCTGAAGTATTATCCGGTCTGGCTTTTGGTTTATATTATGGTTTGCGCTTAGGGTTTAACTATCAAAGTGAGTTTACTAATAAAGAAAGTGAGACTCGTAACTACTTTTCTGATGCTAAACAAAAACAACACTATATTAAGGCAGCCATGTCGCTTGTTTCGGCCAGCCTACCATTTGCTTTAAGTGTTACTTCTAGAGTATTGACTGAAGTTTCTTTTGGTTCTGTTTGGGGGCTGATAAAAGGTTTGGGTGTAGGCGTAGATAGCGGTTTTCACCCAGATGCTAATGTGATTCGCCCTAGCGCTAACTTTAAAAACAAGAATAAATCTAACTTTCCAGTGTTTGCCAAAGTAACTGAATCTTGTATGTATTTTACCCATTGGCTAGGACACACTTTTGGCTTAATGGTTAAGGGGGCTCTTGATGGTGTGATGCAAGGTTACACTCCAAGAGAAAAGGTTGATAGAGACTCCCTTAAGGGTGTATTTAAATCCATATGTTATTACCCTTCATTTGCTATAAGTTATCCTGTAGGTCTTGGAGCTCGCGGCACAGTTGATTTTGTTAAAGGTTTTGGTCAGGGTGTTGTTGATGGTGCTAATCGTGGTTTAGGGCGAGATACTTCTGGTGCTTGGACTAAATATAAATCGGTAGAGAAACAGCAATATATGGCCTTGCCTGGCATGTTAATTGGCGGAGCTTTACCACTAGTTTCTTTAGGGATAATTAGGCAGTTTGCGAATTCTATTTATGGGCTTGGGTATGGCCTATTATTTGGCGCAGTTAGAGGCATTTGTAAGGATGACGAGTTTGCTAAATTTGATCCTAATAGTATTAAATCAAATAAATTATTCCGAGCCATGTCATGGTTAGGTTATGTGCCTGGTTTTATGTCAACTCATGGCTATCGTGCATATATTGAAGGTGCTGCAGCAGGGTTTATGCCGTTAAAGCAAGTTGGTCCACAAGGTGCAAAATATAATTTAATTGGTAATTATTTTAATTATTCTCCTTATAACAAATTAGAAAAAAGTTATGGACTTTTAGCCTTTGGTTTTGGTTTAGCTGCAGGCTCCATTATAAGAGTTGCATCTGAAGTATTATCCGGTCTAGCTTTTGGTTTATATTACGGTTTGCGTTTAGGGTTTAACTATCAAAGTGAGTTTACTAATAAAGAAAGCGAGACTCGCAGGTACTTTGCTGATGCTAAACAGAAACAACACTATATTAAGGCGGTCATGTCACTTGTTTCGGCCAGCCTACCATTTGCTTTAAGTGTTACTTCTAGAGTATTGACTGAAGTTGCTTTTGGTTCTGTTTGGGGGCCATTGAAGGGGTTTGGTTTAGGTTTTGTAACACCGCTGTTTGAAAGAGATCAGGATACTGACCAGTCATCAAAAACATTCCCGGTTTTTGCGAAAGTAAGTAAAAACGGTGCTCTCTTTACTCACTGGTTGGGCCATGCTTTTGGTTTAATGATTAAGGGTTATATTGTTGGTTTGGGGCAGGGTATTAGGCCAGAACCTTCATTAGAGTTGAATCATCCTAGTGGTTTTCTGAAGTCACTAGTTTATTATCCTGCATTTATTCTAGGGGTTCCTGTTGGCCTTGGGGTTCGCGGCACAATTGGCTCTGTTAAAGCTCTTGCTAAAGGTGCTATTGATGGTGCTAACCTTGGTCTAGGACGAACTACTTCTGGTGCTTGGACTGAGTATAAAGCAAGACAACAATATATGGCCTTGCCGTATATGATAGTTGGTGGAGCTTTGCCATTTGTCGCTTTAGGTACTCTGCGTCATATGGTTAACTCTGTAAGAGGATTTGCTTATGGAATTAAGCTTGGAATTATACATGGTCTTGTAAAAGAAATATCTAAGAAAGACGAATATAAATACCGTCCTGAAAAAACCAGATTTTTTGCTCCATTTTTGAGATTTGGATATGGTCTAGGATTTTTATCAGTTCACGGCTATCGTGCATTTATAGAAGGCGCGCTATCTGGCTTTACTCCTCGCAAGCAGATGGGGCCACAATATGCCAAGCATAGTTTAATTGATAACTACCTGTTTTATTCACCTTATAATAAGAAAGAGAAAGCATATGGCTTATTAGCTTATAGCTTTGGTGTGGCGACAGGTGCAGTGACAAGAGTTTCATATGAAGTATTATCCGGTCTGGCTTTTGGTTTATATTATGGTCTGCGTTTAGGTTTTAATTATCAAAGTGAGTTTACTAATAAAGAAAGCGAAACTCGCAAGTACTTTGCTGATGCTAAACAGAAACAACACTATATTAAGGCAGCCATGTCACTTGTTTCCGCCAGCCTGCCATTTGCTTTAAGTTTTACTTCTAGAGTATTGACTGAATTTGCTTTGGGTTCTGTTTGGGGTTTATTAAAAGGTATTAAGCTGGGGTATAACGATTCATTTGTAGGGCAAAACGGTAAGCTCGCAACCGAAGATAATGGTGGGTCTAAATCCATATTTCCAGTTTTTGATGCCATGACAAAAGTAGGTGTATTTTTAACACGTTGGTTTGGTTATTCCATCGGTTTAAGCCATATCGCAGTTATAGATGGTGTTAAGAAGGGTTATAAACCTTTAACTAAACGTGATTTAACTAATCCGCAAGGCTTATTGAAATCACTAGTTTATTACCCTGTGTTTGGTCTTAGCTGGCTCGCTGGGGTTACTGCACGAATTATTTCTGACTCTATTTTTGGATTAATTCGTGGCGTTCAAGATAGCACGCTAAAAGCTCTAAATTTGAATACAACCGGTAGCTGGACGAAATTCGGTAACTCCCAAAGTCATATAGCAAAATTAGGTATGTTGGCTTCCGGAGTATTTGTTTTGCCAACAGTGTTTGCTCTGCGTTGTTCTGCCGAAATAGTTATGGGTTCTTTGTGGGCGGCTTCTGCTGCTTATTTTACAGGGCTTATTAATTTTAGTGAAAATAAAGATCCTGAAAATATTAAAGCAAGTAAGCATAGATGGAATACCTTTGTAGATGCAATTCGTTACCCATGGTCAAAAGGATATCGCTTATTAGCTGTATTTAAATCATTTGGTGTATTGCCTCACCTGTTGGGTAATGCTACAAGAGTAATGGTTGATCACCCAAGAGAAACTGCAATCTTTGCTGGAACAATTGCTTTAGTAACGGGATGGGTAACTATTTGCTTGCCAGCTGTTAAATATATACAAGTTATTGTTGATGCCTGGAAGTTCAGTCCAGGCCTTACAGGGGCCTTACTTGCTGGATTTTCTGCCTTAGTTGCAACCCCGTTAACTTTGGTTCCATTCTTGTTGCCTGTATCTAAGATAATTTATGATGGTTGGATTTCTACAACGCCCAGGGCATTAATAAATGCCGAGGTTTCTCAAATAAAATATAATGAAATTACCATTGATGGTAAAGCCATTAAAGCCTGTATTGATAAACTATATAAAGATTCAAGAGGCTCTGGCAGGCATGTTGCCGGTAGAGAAATGTGGTTATTCCAACCAAATGATAAGGAAAAATTGGCAAGGTCTGCTATTAAGGCTTTAGGTGACATCAAGATATCAGATACGCTTGGTGAATATGCTCAGCTAGTAGGTGAGATTGATGCTAATTATGATCTTTATTTATCAGATAATAAGCTACATGTTGTGCTAAAACCTCAACCTGTTTGTGTAAGTGCAAGTAATGCAGAGCTTGCAGCTTAAATCAAGCAGTTCCATAATCGAGTCGAAGCCACTGGTAGTTTGCAGACTAGCTTGAGTAAGTTCGCATTTATAAGCTAAACTGTTTTTTTTATTGAAGGAAAATAATATGAAATGGATGTTAGCTGTAACTTTAATCTTGTTATTCACAAACTCGGTGGCAGCCCCAAATAAATATAATACAGATGATGGCTGCCCTATTACCCCTGCTGTAACTAGCAATAAGTTTTGTAGTGGTTTTAAAAAAGTCGTGACTTGTGAGTGTGATAAGATGGCGCCTTTTAATATTCATTATTTTTGTAGATCAATGAGTGTAATCAAAAATAATATGGATAGATATTACGGCGGTGTTGCTAAATCTTGTAAGCAGCAAAAAAAGGCTCCATATCAGGATTGCATGGATCATTGGAATTGTTATTTGCACGGTGGAAGAGACTCTAAGGGCCACTTATGTAACAGTAGTGGTAAAAGCTGCTTGATGATAAGTGCTGCTAAAAAAGCTCAGGCTAACGGTTAGTTTTCTTCAGGCCATAGACTTTTTACTGCTCTCAGTAGCCTTTTCTTCGTTATCTGTTTTACTATCGAAGAATAGACCTTTGTATGTCTTATGGATAGACCCTTGTCTTTTATTAAAAGTAGCTTTTTTCTTATTAAAGCTTTGCTGCTTAAAGTGACAATATAAGAATAATAAGCCCCCTGTTACTGTGGCTATTGTTATAGCAACGGTTAAGAACGGTATTGCAGGTGCTACTAAAGGGGCGGCACATAATTTCAGCGTAAACATTACGCTAGCACCTAAGAATAGCAAGCTTGCTAGCAGTTTTAAGCTGGTAATCATGACTTGTTCGGTAGCTAGTTCTTTTCTTTCTGCATTTTTTTCCTTGTATGCATCAAATATATTGCACGCTAGTGTTATGGCGTTACTAGCATTCCAAGCTATCGCACCAGCAAGTCCTAAACCAGTTCCTGTAAAACCAATTATGGTTAGTGCTTTAACCCCAATAATTGCACCTATAATCCCAGGAAGTGCGGGTGAAATTTTAGCTGAATATTGGCTGATTACAGGTACCCAGTTAGATATGAATTTTAGTGGAGAGCTAAGTGCGTAAAAAAAGTCAGAGAGCACACCCATAAAAGTTCCTAGCTGCATAACTGATGGTCTATTAACTAGTTTTTTTAATGATTCATCTTGTATCAGCATTTTTAGGCGCAGTAAGTCCCTCATGATGCCTATGGTTGTAATAATTGCTGACAGGCCATAGTAAACTGCAGGGATGGGTCTAGCTATTTCGAAGAAAGGTGAAGCTACGCAAGACGCAGTAAGGCCTACAGCGTTTACTGTGCCTGATATATTGCTGCTGTAGTTTATTCTTCTTTCTTCCATTGTTTTTATTATTGTTGGATTTATGTACAATTATTATAGTTAATTAACCTTAAGGCTTGATTAAGAGAAAATGCTCATCTACAATACGCAAATCTAGGCAATGTCACTGGGGACTTTGCTTATTATGCCGGGGTGGCGAAATTGGTAGACGCGCCAGATTCAAAATCTGGTGGTGGCAACACCGTGTCGGTTCGAGTCCGACCCTCGGTACCATTTCTGTTTTTTTGTATGTAGCTTTGCCTTATGAATCCTTCTGAATACAGCTTTAATTTGCCTGATGACTTGATTGCTCGCTATCCTTTGGATCAAAGAAGTGCTAGCCGTTTGATGGCTGTTAGTAGAGAAAATCACTCATTAGATCACTATAAATTTTCAAATTTGCTTAATATTCTTAATGCGAATGATTTGCTTGTGCTCAATAACACCAAAGTTATTCCTGCAAGGCTTTTCGGTCAGAAGGGTAGTGGTGGTAAAGTTGAAGTTTTAATTGAAAGAATTTCTAGCGAGTATGGAGCATTAGCTCATCTAAAAGCTAATAGATCAGTCAAGATTGGTACAGAAATATATTTGGATGAAGATTCATATTTAACCGTAACTGATCGTGAAAATGATCTTTTTGTACTTGTGGCTAATAAGCCAGTGCGGCAGATACTAGATAGCTACGGCCATATTCCTTTGCCCCCATATTTAAACAGAGAGGACGAAGTTTCTGATAGAGAGCGATATCAAACTTGTTTTGCCAAACACGAAGGTGCTGTAGCAGCGCCTACTGCTAGCTTGCACTTTGATGAAGAGTTATTGCTTTCGATAAGAGAAAAGGGGGTTGATATTGGCTATTTAACCCTTCATGTTGGAGCTGGTACTTTTCTACCTTTGAGGGAGGAGCAAATTGCTACAAAACGTCTGCACAAAGAGTATATGTCAGTTTCTCTAGAGTTATGTGACAAAATTGATAAGGCAAAGGCAAATGATGGCAGGGTTATAGCCGTTGGAACAACAGCAGTAAGATCTCTAGAAACATCAGGTGGAAAGCCTTTTGAAGGTGATACCGATATCTTTATTTATCCGGGTTACGACTTTAAGATAGTTGATGGTATGGTCACCAATTTTCATTTGCCTGAATCAAGTTTAATGATGCTCGTTAGTGCTTTTGCTGGAAGAGACTTAATAATGAATGCCTACCAATCAGCTATTGAAAATAAATATCGTTTTTATAGTTATGGTGATGCTATGGTTATTTTGTAGCTGACGTTACGCAGCCGTCGCCTAACATCAGTAATGCAATAGAATCTTAATTCATGACAATTCTTTTGATTTGCGTTATATTGTGCTCAGTTTATCCAATACCTGGTAGTTACAATGAAATTTACACTTAAAAAGACATCTGGTAAGGCTCGCCGTGGTACTTTAGATCTTCCTCACGGTAAAGTTGAAACTCCTGCATTCATGCCTGTTGGTACTCGTGGTACGGTAAAGGCCATGACTCCAGAAGAAGTTAAAACCACAGGTGCTCATATTATCTTAGGGAATACTTTTCATTTAATGTTGCGTCCTGGAATGGAGGTTATTGAGGCTCATGGCGGTTTGCATCAATTCTGTAATTGGAATGGTCCAATTTTAACAGACTCCGGGGGGTTTCAAGTTTTTAGTTTAAGTGATTTAAGAAAGAAATCAGAAAAGGGTGTGCTATTTAAATCTCCAATTGATGGTTCAAGAATTATGTTGGATCCGGAGCGTTCAATGGCAATTCAGAAGTCATTAAATTCTGATATTGTTATGATTTTTGATGAGTGCACACCTTATCCTGCAACTTTTCAGGAAGCCAAAGAGTCTATGCATTTGTCCTTGCGTTGGGCTGAAAGAAGTAAAAAAGCGCATGAAGGTAATCAAAATGCATTATTTGGTATTATTCAGGGTGGTATGTATCCAGATTTGCGCGAGGAATCTCTTGAAGAGTTGAAAAAAATAGATTTTGATGGTTTTGCAATTGGTGGTTTATCAGTTGGTGAGCCAAAAGATGAAATGCAGAAAGTATTAACTGAAATAACTCCTCAAATGCCAGATAATAAGCCTAGATATTTAATGGGTGTTGGATACCCACAAGATATTGTTGAGGCAGTTTTACGTGGTGTTGATATGTTTGATTGTGTCGTGCCAACTCGCAATGCTAGAAATGGGCATTTATTTACATCAATTGGTGTGGTTAGAATCAAGAATGGTGGTTATAAAAACGATACTTCATCACTGGATCCTAATTGCGAGTGTTACACTTGTAAAAATTACACTAAAGCCTACTTGCATCATTTGTTTAGAAGTAATGAAATATTAGGGTCCAGGTTGAATACAATTCATAACTTAACTTACTTTCAAACTCTAATGCAGGGATTGCGAAATGCTATCGAAACAGATACATTAGAGAACTTCGTTGAAGAATTTTATAGATATTATCCATATTCATAGATAGTAAGGAAATAATAATGAGCTTATTGAGTTTATTTGGGATATCTGATGCATATGCTCAGGCAGGGCAAGCATCACAAGGCGGTTTAATGCAAATGCTACCGTTGCTGATTATCTTTTTTGTGGTTTTTTACTTTTTGTTAATTCGTCCACAGCAAAAGCAAGCAAAAGACCATAAAGAATTATTGTCAAAGGTTGCTAAAAAAGATGAAGTTCTTACTAGTGGCGGGATTTTAGGACGTGTTCAAGAAGTTAATGATGATTTTGTAATGATTGAAATTGCAAATTCTGTTCAGATAAAAGTACAAAAACAAGCGATCGTGGGGCAAATGCCTAAAGGTACAATCAAGGAATTTTAACAGGAATAGTTAATGAATCGTTATCCACTTTGGAAATACTTAGTCCTAGCCGGACTGTTGGCTGTAGCCATAATTTATGCTTTGCCAAATCTTTATGGTCAAGATCCATCTATTCAGGTTAGTGGTATTGATGGTAATAAAGTTACTAATGCAACTGAGGCTTCAATTGAAAAAGTTTTGAAAAGCCATAATCTTCCTTTTAAATCAGCGGATATTGAAGGCAAGAGTCTTTTAATTCGTTTCAGCGACCCTGATATTCAACTTAAAGCTCATGATTATGTTAAGGCTGAGGTTGGTCAAAAGTATGCAGTAGCTTTAAGCCTGGCATCTCGTACTCCACATTGGCTAGAAGCTATTGGTGCGTCTCCTGTGCATTTAGGCCTTGATTTGCGTGGAGGTGTTTATTTCTTGCTGAAAGTAGAAACTGAATTCAGTATTAAAGCTCGCCAAAAAGGTGATATGCACTCCATGGCTAAAGAGCTGCGTGAAAAGGGAATTCGCTATACTTCAATTGCCCTAAAAGAGCCTCAAGGAATAAGCATTCGTTTTGCAAGTGCCAATAAATTAACTGAAGGGTGGAAACTAATTCGCCCAATGTATCGTGGATATGTATTCCGCATGATCAATCAGGGGCGTATTCATGAATTAAGAATTATGCTTGCTGAAAGCACGATTAACCAGATTCAGACTTATGCTGTCAACCAGGCGATGACTATTTTGAGAAATCGTGTGAATGCACTTGGTACCAGTGAGGCTGTTGTTCAGCGCCAAGGTGTTGATAATATTAGCGTTGCTCTGCCAGGTGTGCAAGATACAGCTCGTGCTAAACAATTGATTGGTAAAACAGCGACTGTGCAATTTAAGCTAGTTGATGACAAACACGATCTTGAAGATGCTGTGAATGGTAATATTCCATTAGGTAGTCAGCTATATAAAATGCGTGAAGGTAATTATCCTATTCTTTTGACAGAAGAGACTATTCTCGAAGGTAGCTCAATTACTTATGCAAGTGCAGGTTTTGATGAATTTGGTAATCCTGCTGTTGATATTCGTCTTGGTGGTGGAGGTGAGAGTCGTTTCCATCATGTGACTTCTAATAATGTTGGCAAGAGGTTAGCAGTTGTTTATGTTGAAACTCAGCCAGTTAAAGTGATGCGTAATGGTAAGGCTGTCACAGAATACCGTCAAAAACGCGATGTAATTAGCGCACCTGTCGTTAACCAAGCGCTAGGTAATCGTTTCCAAATTCAAGGTTTGGAGTCAAGTGAGGTTGCTAGAAATTTAGCTTTACTACTAAGATCTGGTGCACTTAAAGCTCCAGTTGATTATGTTCAAGAGCAAACAATCGGACCAAGCTTAGGCCAAGAAAATATTGATAAAGGATTGCAATCATTATTTTATGGCGCGCTGTTCATTGTGATTTTCATGTTCATTTATTACAGAACATTTGGCCTGTTTACTAACATTGCCCAAGTTTTGAATATAATATTTATTGTGGCAATTCTATCGATTATAGGTGCAACTCTTACTTTGCCTGGTATTGCTGGTATTGTGCTCACAGTTGGTATGGCGGTTGATGCAAACGTTCTTATTAATGAGCGTATACGTGAAGAGCTTAGAAATGGAGTGACTCCTCAGGCTGCGATTTATGCGGGTTATGAGAGAGCTTTTTCAACCATTATTGATGCAAACGTTACTACTCTGATTGTAGCAGTTGTGCTATTTGCCCTAGGAACAGGGACGGTTAAAGGTTTTGCTGTGACAGTGATCATAGGTATCATGACTTCACTTCTAACTTCTATTTACTATACCAGGGCTTTGGTAAATCTAACTTACGGTAATAGAAGTGTTAAGAACTTATCTATTGGTATGAAATTACCTAGTAAGGATAAATAATCATGGAGCTATTTAAGACTAACTCAAAAATCGATTTCATGAAGCAGCGTAAATGGGCTGCAGCTTTCTCGGTTTTATTGTTTATATTTTCTCTAACTTCATTTGTGATTAATGGCTTGAATCTGGGGTTGGATTTTACTGGTGGGCATCAGTTTATATTGTCATATCCCACGCAAGTTGATTTTAATAAGGTGCGTGATTCTCTCGAAGAGAGCGGTTTTGATCACGCTATTGTTCAAGCTTATGGTAGCTCTAAGCAAGTTATGATTAAGCTTCCACCCCAAGATAAGGTGAGTCAAAAGCAAGTTAAAGCTGATTTAGCCCAGGTTTTACCCGATGGTAAGATTATGCAGGCTCAATACATTGGTCCACAAGTTGGTAAGAAGCTTATGACTAATGGTGTGCTGGCTATTATTGTGTCTTTGATTGGCACAATGCTTTATGTTGCAATGCGTTTTGAGTATAGGTTTGCTGTGAGTGCCACGGTAGCTATGATTCATGACCCTGTGCTAGTTTTGGGTATATTTTCATATTTTCACGTCACATTTGATCTAGTAGCCCTAGCTGCAGTTCTAACAGTTATAGGTTACTCATTAAATGACACTATTGTTGTTTATGATAGAATTCGTGAGAATTTTAGACGTATGCGAAAAGCTACTCCTCTAGCAATTACCAACGCGTCAATTAATGAGACTCTTTCTAGAACAATTTTAACTTCTGGATTGACCTTGATTGCTGTTACGTCACTTTTGATCTTTGGTGGTGAAACTTTGCGTGGCTTTGCTTTAGCTATGGCGATTGGTATTTTGGTAGGTACTTACTCTTCAATTTATGTAGCTGGCGCATTGGCTGTGGCTTTGGGCTTAAATCGTCAAAGCTTGTTGCCACCTGAGCGCGAAGTTGATAATAGTCCTTAGAGGAAAATGCAATGATCTGGCATAAGCAAAAACCAACCATAGAATTTTTAAGTAGTGAAGCTCGTACCAATAATTTGGTTGGTCATTTAGGGATGGAGTTTGTAGAAGTTGGTGACGACTATCTTACTATGAAAATGCCAGTTGACCAGAGAACCAAGCAAACCTTTGGAATACTTCATGGTGGAGCCTCGTGTGCTCTTGCTGAAACGTGCGGTAGTGTGGCTGCAAATTTATGTGTAGATCAAGAACATCGTGCAGTTGGCATGGAAATTAACGCTAATCATATTCGTCCTATGAAAGATGGCTGGGTTTATGCTAAATCCTGGCCATACCACCTTGGTAGATCTAGCCAGATCTGGCATATTGAAATTTTCACGGAAGAGGGTAAACTTGTTTGCGTTAGCCGTTTAACGCTATCCGTTGTTAATAGAAGTAAGATATAACTGTCATTTAAGCCTGCGCCATATTGTCATTCCAGCGAAAGCTGGAATCCAGTAATCCTCGGGATCCCATGGTCAAGCCATGAAATGGCGAAAGAGTGAGACAAAACAACTTGAAAAGCACAACCATATCAGATCTAACCGAACGTTCAGATATAGCCGATAAAACTATAGGTGTTCATGTTAATTGGCGTTCCCGAAATGCCGAAACTAATCGTGCTCAAGAAGATAAAGAAGAGTTTGAAGTATTAGTAAGTTCTGCTGGGATTAATCTAATGGATGTTATTACCACATCTCGCTCAGCTCCAGATTCTAAGTTTTTTATTGGTAAAGGTAAAACTCAAGAGCTTAAAGAAATTGTTCAATCTGAATGTGCTTCTCTAGTGATTTTTAATCATGATCTTTCACCAATTCAAGAAAGAAACTTAGAGCAAGAGTTACAATGCCGAGTCGTGGATCGAACTGGTTTGATTCTAGATATTTTTGCTCAACGTGCACAGTCTCATGAAGGCCAATTACAAGTTGAGCTCGCTCAGCTACAGCATTTATCTACACGTTTAGTGCGTGGTTGGACTCACTTGGAAAGGCAGCGCGGTGGTATTGGGATGCGTGGTCCTGGTGAGAAACAGCTTGAGACAGATAGGCGCTTGGTTCAAACCAGAATTAAAACTATTAAAAAACAACTTTCGCAAGTTAAAAAACAACGTGCTCAAAATCGTCGTGCGCGTCAGCAAGCTGAGATACCTACTGTTTCCGTTGTTGGTTATACTAATGCAGGTAAGTCCACTTTATTCAACTATATGACTAAATCTGAGGTTTATGCAGCTGATAGGCTTTTTGCTACCCTTGATCCAACGGTTAGAAAAATTGATCTTCCATTAGTAGGTACTACCTTGGTTTCAGATACGGTAGGGTTTATTCGCCATTTGCCCCATCAGCTTGTTGAGTCATTTCAATCAACTCTTGAGGAAACCTTGCAAGCTCAATTGATTATGCATGTGGTTGATATCTCTAACCCAGAGTATCGAGAGCAAATTGAAGAAGTAAATATTGTTTTAGAGCAAATTGGTGCTGAGAAAACACCAGTGCTAATGGTTTGCAATAAAATAGATTCAGTTGAAAACCGAGAGCCTAAAATTGATTATGATCATGATGGGATGCCTTGGCGTGTTTGGCTATCAGCTAAGACAGGAGATGGCATTGAGCTATTAGAAGAAGCCCTACAAGCTAGATTAATTCAGCCAATTGTACATTTCTGTATGAAACTTAAATCTAGTGAAGGTAAGTTGCGTTCAAAACTCTATGAGCTTGATGCCATCATCGTTGAAAATATGACTGAGTCGGGTGATTATTGCCTTGATATAAAATTGCAGCAACGCGATTTTAATAAATTGCTTAAATATCAATCGGAAGAATCATATTTTAATTACTAGGGTCTGTTGACAAGGTGGTGCTTTGAAATTAGTGAAGATAAACAAAATCTAAACAAAAGCACCGCCTGATGATAGTGTATATTCAATGCTTTCAATTGTTGATATTATTTCATGTCTTGCTTCTTCATCTTTTATGTTTCGATTGAATTCGGCACGATAACACATAACTTCATCTATACATAGAGGGATATTAGGCTCTCCAAGTGCTACTTTTTCGTCATCATCAAAGTCACTGTACACGTCTGAATATGCTTTATCCAACTCAGTTAATGCATTTTTGGTATATTCAAGGGCAAACCTTTCAATATCTGTAGTTCTGGTTAGAGGGTTGTCAAATGTTAAAATATTTAATGGAGATATTTTAAAGCGCTGATTCTTTACTTTAAAGCCATAATAAAGACCTAAAAAGATCGCAGACGAGGCAATAATTAGTGTTGCTAGTGAGATTGCTGATAGAGTAATAGGAATAGCAGTCCCAACCCATATTAAACCGAAAGTTGCGCAAAAAGTTACAACACTACTAATACATGAAGCTATTCCGAATGTAAAGGCAACGGCTAGGCACGAAAAAGCCTTTAAATACAAATTGTTTGCTTTTTTTCTATCATCTTCCCCAGGGTCCATAATATAAGAAAAACCTCTCCACATTCTTTGTAGATTAAAGTCGCGATTAGTCAATTTACAATCAAAATCAATGAAAGGTGATAACTTCAATGATTGCAATAAACGATACCAGGAGAAAAATTTTGTTTTATTTAATTTGGGAGTTATTATTTTTACTTCAAATTCGTTAAGTATTTCATTCAATTTGCTATTAATATTTGCAATCGCTTGATCTTTCTTTTCTTTTAAACTACCTGAGTTGTCATGATCATTAAGAGTCTTAAATGGTTGAAAAGACTGATCAGCAATTATAAGGTCATTAAGGTAAGATCTAATGGGTTTCGCCTTGAATTTATTTACAAACTTCCTCCGATTTAAACGATCAGCAATTTTATTTGCTAATTGACTAACTAGTTTTTCCTTTAGAAACATTGAGTTTATACTTAAATGGAGATTCTTAGCATTACTAACGCCATCATTGAGATTTCTTGAACATGATTGTAGACTATTTACGCTATTAATGTCCATAAAAGAAACAATATGCCCCAGGGTGTCAGGGATTAAAAACGCTTGTAGTTGATCGTTATTATTTTTAGAATTTAGTAAAGGAATATGTTCTGTTTGAGTAATTTCATGGTTACGTGTTGTCATGACTATTTTTGTTTTCTCCCTATTCTATCTAAGAGGCTGTTACATTGTTACATAGTTTGGTCAAATTGTCAATAAATTGAACAATTTTTGGTGTAAATTATTTCATATATTTGAGTATATTAGGGTCTGTTGAGAGTTTGTCTCACAGCTGCAAATTTCTATAATTTGTGAAAATTTATCCTTTGATTAGTTAAATAGAGGGACTGCTTGCCTAATTAAAGAACAAATTCTTTAGCATTCTAGATATTTTCGCCTTGTAACAGCAATTGTCAACAGACCCTGATCATAATTCAGATCAATTATATTCCGTTGTAGTGACTTGTATGTCTGTCGCCAGAACTAGGGTTGCTTGATTCTTGCTGCCAGAGTGTATTCCGGTTGTTTAGTGTTGCAGGTTTTGCTACTGGGTCTTTTTTATATATTTCACATATGGTTTTAAGGTAATCTTTGTCTTCAAATTTTTTAATACCATCTTGTATAAACTTTGAAGCAGCCTTGAAATCTATAGATGCAATAGAGTAAATCTGTATTAGTTTTTCGTGACCGCTATATCTAAATGCATTAGGGTCATATAGCAAGGTTGTTTTTAGCGCGTCATGTAAATCAAAGTCCACCTTGGCATTAACACGTTTATAATTAGGTAGCGTCAAGCCTACCATTAAAGTTGAAGTGGCCAGGTTTCCTTTGGTTTTAAGCTCTTCATTATTTTTTATAAAAGTAAATAATTCTTTATAGTAATTATGGACTGAGATATCAAATAGAAGCTTATATAAATCAGGATTATTTTCTAAAGTATTAAAGAAAAATTCATGGTCTTGTTTAATTATGGATAATAATTTGTTACAAAACGCCAATGGCGGGATTCTTGTATTTTTGCCACTCTTTGTAATTTGAAGGCATATTTTATTAATATTTTGCGTGAAATTTAAGTTAAGACCAGTATTTAATTTAGCTGCAGTATATATATGTCGAAGCACCCTTGCTTTATCATGCCAATCTGCAGAAGGCGCTTTTAGAGCATTGTAAAAAAGGCCGACGAAATCTACTTTTGCGTATTTGCATTTTTTTGAGATTTTACCTTTTGCTTGAATTAGCTCACTCTTTAAGATTCTTCCGTTACTAATGTATTTAGGCAAGTTCATAAAAAGACTATTTATTTGCAAGCTATCATTATCTTCAGGATTTATAGAGGCTTCAATCGTAAGTATATCATCTTGAATGTTTTCATTTTTTGGTATTTTTATAAAGAATCTATTTTCATATTTATCAGATTTTTTAAACTTGATTCCATGTTTATTTAGTAAATTTTCTATTTCTTGGCTTTTTAGTTGAGAGCCAAGATCAAAGTCATTTGGTTCCAAGCCTAATAATGTATCACGCAAAAAACCACCATAAACATGAATGTTGGCTTCATTAATAAAATCTTCTCCCAGGTAGTTAATTAGATTATCTAGCCTTTGTTTGCCTTTTATTTCAGTAGGGTTTTTTTGTAGGTCACTAAGAGATTTAAATTCTTCAAAAATCTTTATAGCCCTATTTAATGCTGTTTTTTTCTTTATTTTGCGTGGAGTATTTAATAGTTTCAGCAAATTAGACAAGTCGAGGTTGTCTTTAATATTTTGTAATATGAATGGGTTTTTATTGATAGTGTCGCGTATGCTTTGTTTTAGGCTAGCGGCTTTTTTATCTGGAGTTTGTTTTTTATTTTTTTGAGATTTATTTTTATGAGTATTTGTGTTGTCATTAATGTTAGATAATAGCTGATCAACTCCCGTGTTTCGATATTTTTCTATCTGTTTTTCCTTTTCTGCTTTTGAGGCAGCAATTTGTGAGTTGTATTTGAATCCATAAAGTTTTGTTTTATTTAAATCTTCTGGCTTGCAAATATCTAGAGTAAGCATTAATGCGGACGACAATACGTGCTTCCTCATTTTTTCATCAGATGTGTCCTCATTTGAGCATCTTTCATCACACTTAAGTATGGAAAATTTTCTCAATTGATCTTTTGGGCGGAGATATACAGTAGGAGCTTTTGTGCCATAATATTCTAGAGAGGTATGCTTTAGCCAATCTTCTGGAGAATTGAATTCATTTTTTTTGTTAAAAATAATTTCGCATATTTCATTTGCCTTGGTAGGGGTAGTTTTAGTAATGTAGGGGTAACTGGTGGTAACTAAATGAAATAACTTAATGATCGCTAAAAGATCTTTGGTTATACCCAGGGTAGGCTGATTTATTTGATTTTTTAGTGTCTCTATCGCTTCTTCTATTTCATTGTAGAAGTTTAATATAAAAGCATTGTTGTACATGACATTTATATACGATTCCACGTTTCCTTGTAACGCTTGATCAAGTTTTTCTACTTTATACACGTAATTGTTATCAATTAAAAATCCACTTAGAAGTGCTGCGAAGGTTAGAAAATATAGTTCGGTAATTCTTTGATGCTCCGGGTCTTCACTTAAGAAAAATTCTTTTTGTGCTGCAGAATTGAACATTCTAGATATTATGCTTAAGCACCTATGATAGTTATTATAATTTGGTTTTGGTTTATAACTTCTGGCATACTTATTAAAAGATTGCAAGTATAGCTTGGTATGCTCTGAGTTGGGGTTTTTTACTAAACAGTCTGCGTAGGTTTTTCTTGGTTTGGCTATAATAGTATTGTTTGCTAACTTTAGATAATCCTTCTCTATGTTTGGTTTATTTTTGTTTGTAGTGAAAAAATTATTAATAAGTTCTATATTCTGATTTTCTGGATTATTCGGATTTATTCCAATCAGGCTTTCTATTACTGATAAATCCTCATCATTATTTCCATTGGAAAAGAAAACTCCTGTTTCAACCGCTTCTTCAAATGAAATAAAACCTTCCTTATTGGTCAGGCGGGGTTTTGTATGGTAGTCTTTATTTGATTTATTATTAGTATGCATAGTTATAAAGGTTTTATTTTTATTAAATTTGAGCAATAGTATCAAAATTTATACAATTGTTCAAAATGACTATTTAAAAGTGATTTGCTTTTGGGTGAAAATTCAATTCATTGTTATTAGGCAACGTTCCTAAAGTTATTATCAAGCTGCAAAAGGAGAAAATTGGTTATAAATTACGCTTCATTTCGTTAAATAGAATGACTATTCGCCTCAATTAAGCACCATTTCTATCTAAGTTCTTCACTTTTTCACTTCTGTTAAAACTTTAGGTACGTTGCCTATCTGAGGTTTGGATTTTATTTTTTAAAAATATTATTATGGCCTTAAATGTTTTTAATAAATGGTTTTAAAATGTCAATTGATGTAATGTCTGATGTTGTTGAAAGTCTAATTTTCCCTCCAGGATTGATAATATCTCTAATTTTCATTTCTACTTTGTTTGCATTTATTAGGTTAAGAAAAATTGCTAAGTTTCTGGCTTTTTTTGCCTGGATGACTTTGTGGATTGCAAGCATGCCAGCGGTTGCATATCGTTTAATTGACACCTTGCAAAAACCATATCCTCAATTAACCCCGTATAATATGCCGAAAGCTCATGCCATAGTGGTATTAGGGGGTGGTATGAAGCCAAGCCACAAAGGGTATAATTTGCCTCCTGAATTATCTCCAACAAGCATGCAAAGAATGGATGAAGCCGTTGATTTGTATGAAAAAACAAGAGCTCCTCTTTTGCTAACTGGTGGAATGCCTTCAATTGCGAATTATAAGTATGCTGAAGCTAATGTTATGTATCGCCAGATTAAGAAAAGCTATGGCGTTAAGCCAAAGTGGGTGGAAACTAAGAGTGCTAATACATATACCAATGCCATGCATTCTGCTGAAATTTTAAAGCAAAATAAAATTAATAAAATTTATTTGGTGACAAGCGCTTGGCATATGAAGCGTGCCATTGAATCATTTAAACACTTCGGGATTTCTGCCGTGCCGGCTCCTAGCGATTTTGTCCTTAGCTGGTCTCGTAATCCAATACTTGATTTTCTTCCTAGCTCTAGAGCACTTCGTACAACTTCTATAGCTTTGCATGAGTATGTTGGTATGCTTTGGTATCGCTGGCACTATGGTTTGAAAGCTTAGGGGCGTTGTTGCATAATTTGTTAGTTTCATTTATCTAACAGAAAACAGAGTAACTATGCCAGATACTAACTGTTTGAAATTACAGAAATTTGTCATCCCGCTGCTTGACCGCTGAATCTAGTTTTATGGATCCCGCGATCAAGTCGCGGGATGACAGTTAATCTTGACCTGAAAGATTATCTCCTTAATTATAAAAGGAAAATAATTAATAACCCAAAACCTACAAATATTTATGCAACAACGCCCCTCTTAAGGGGAATGCTGACAATTGGTCTTACAGCCCCTAATGTTCTCTTAAGCTTTAGTTATATACAATTAGGTTTATATTTAAGTAAAGCCTTAGATTTAGAGGGTGGGCTGATGCAATCAGAAGAAATGAAAAAGAATATAAATTCTACTATTAGAAAGCTGTTATCTAATGGTGAGTTACGTTCTGCAATATTTAAAGGGGACACTTGTCTATTTAACCCTGCAACTGATATTCAAAAAAAGCTGCACCAATTTTGCGGAAAATTGCTGTTAAATATATTAAAGAAAGTAATGATTCTGAGGCTCAGAAAATAAGAGAAGAAATTAGTAATAGCTCTGATCCTTTATATAAAACACTAGAATATTATTTTGAAAAACAGTCCTGTGATGGATTTTATGGCGATCTCTATGCGTACAGAGCACTTGCAGCCTTTTATGGTTTTCAAGCTGGTTATATGTATAACAATGGTGATGTCTCCGAAGATAATATCACAAATTTAGAGAATAAAAATCGTCCCTATATTTGCCTAGTAAATAAAAATAATAACCACTGGAATGCTGTAGATAATAAAGGTGATCAGGTTAAATCTAAAGGTGATGGTAATTGTTTGTATAATTCTATTGCCTTAGCCATTAGTTATTTTTTAGATGAAAATATTGGTAATGTCATAGAGTTTAACAAGTCGAACAGCCCAGTGCCTCAAATTGGGAAAAGTCCTTCAAGCCTTAATTCTCCGTGTAACCCGACTTATTTAAGGCTTAAATCTACTTTAACTGAATCAGCGAAAAGTAGTAGACGCTTTAAAGCTGAGGACGATGGCAACTCTGATGAGCTAGAGTTGAATGATGTTGTTAGTAAGTATCGGAAAGCCATGAATGATCCAGATAAAAAATATATAAATTTTGATTTTTTACTTGCGCATACCCTTCAATTGGAAGAAATGAAGCTACCTGCCTATCGAGATGATTTAACTACAAGAAATATTATCTCTGCACATAATAAGGGTTTGGCTATGAGCGTAGATTTTTCAAGTAATACTCAGAAGATTAAAGAGTCTGAATGGTCTAGAGTTTATGCCGAGAAAGACATAAGTTTTTCATCGGATACTAATGAGGATAAACCAAAAAATCTTACTATTTAGGGGCTGTTGATAATTCGTGTTGCAGAGCGAAAACGCTAATAATTTAGTGAAAATTTTGAGGTTTTGATAATCAACTTATTTGATTATCTAAAAATGATGTCATTCCGCGACTTGATTGCGGAATCTAGTTTTATTGATCCCTCGGCTGCGCTCGGGATTGTAGATGTTAACTAATTCGCTGACAGAATCTTGGCGCATAATAATCCATAATCTGTCAGATAACCTTTTTATTGGGGAAGCAACCACTCAGAAAATATATCTTTTTCTAATTCTGAAGGTTCTCTAGGTATTGGGTCAGATTCTTTAGGGTTGCTAAGGATGTTTAAACCAGGGGCTTCTTTCTTTAAATTTCTAAAAATGCTTAAAATATCCAAGCTTGTGTCATTAGACTTAGAGTGTTGTTTAGGTCTGTCATCTTCTAAAGAACTATTAAAGTTATTTCTTGTTCTTATTCGCCCCTTATTTGTTTTGCTATAAGGGGTTAACCAAACAAAATTAGCTTCGTTTTCTGCCGAATTTTTGTCGGGAGCTGTGGACGGGGCACCATTATATTTCTCTTTTAGCATAGAAATTTGTTTAGCTGCTCTATTTCGTTGCGCAGATATAGTAATTTTCTCTATTTTTTGATTTTTATGAATAGGATCATCAGGGTTGTATATTATAGCTGTGCCTTTTAACACAGTAACCTTACGTCGCAGTCTTAGCGCATTTGTGGTGATTAGTTCAGTTTTTTGATTTTTATGTGTAGAATCTTTAGGGTCGTAAATTATAGCTGTTTTCTTTAAAACTTTAACTATTTGTTTGTTGCTGCTCATTATTTTATTGCTTATGTTTTAGGGTTTTTTAAGTTTTATGGAATGGTACTAAACTATAAAATTTATTGCAATATTTGAGCGTATTGATAATAGTTTACGCAGTCTTTTGTCTTATTATTGTGCGTCAGTATTGGCATTTATTTAAATAAATGTCAGAATGTAAATTATGAAAGGAAGCGCTCGTATTCAAATGGATGAGAAATCTAACTCCTTGATTCTACAAGGAGAGTGGTCTGTCAAGGGTATTTCAAACCTCGACGCGGACATTTCTGCCTTGTGTCAAATGTCATCTTCTAAGCTCTCTGTAGATGCCAGCAGAATTGACACTCTGGATACCGCCGGCGCCTTAATGTTGCATGAGTTACTAATGCAGCTTAAGGAAAAAGGTTATGGATTTAATTTCAAAGGTCTTTCAGCCAAGCGTAAGTCTTTATATGAATTAATCTCCAAACAAGCTGAAATAACTCATCTTGTTGATGAGTCACCTGAAAAGAAAACATTTGCTTACAGGGTTGGTAAGAGTTTTGTAAATAGGTTTTTAAATATATGTGACTTTATAGGTTTTCTTGGAGAAAGTTTCGTTGTTTTTTTAAGGACTCTTCCGCATCCAAGGCGTTGGCAGTGGCGAAGCATAATGGGAGAGATTCAGCTATCAGGTTATGAGGCATTACCAATTGTTGCAATGATGGCATTTCTAATTGGTATAGTTGTCGCATATCAACTCTCAGCTCAACTTCTTAATTATGGTGCAAATATATTTATTGTTGATTTCACTGGGATCGCGATTCTTAGAGAGTTTGCTCCATTAATTACAGCAATTTTAATTGCCGGCAGGACAAGTACGTCTTTTGCTGCTTTGCTTGGTTCGATGAAAGTAAATGAAGAGGTTGATGCCCTTAAGACCATGGGTGTTTCCCCTATGGAAAGGCTAGTTATGCCGAAAATCTATGGGCTCTTAATTGCTTTACCATTATTAGTAGTTTGGGCTGATATTTGGGGAGTGTTTGGCAGCATGGTAATGGCTAGAGATATTTTAGATGTTAAATATGCTGTCTTTTTAGATAGATTCCAGGAAAAAATTGCATTAAAGCACTATGTGTATGGTTTAGTTAAAACGCCAGTCTTTGCTCTTATTATTGCTGGTGTAGGATGTTTTCAGGGTTTTAAAACTGAGGGAAGTTCTGAAGACGTGGGTCGAAGAACAACTGTAGCTGCTGTGCAAGCTATATTTTTAATTATTGTTGCAGATGCTGCATTCTCAGTAGTTTTTAGAGAACTAGGGTTGTTTTAGGCATGGTGTTAAAGGTAAAGCATGAACCAGTAATACAAGTTAGAGAACTGGTAAATAAATTTGACGATCAAACTGTGCACAATGGCCTGGATTTTGACATTAATCGCGGTGAAATTGTTGGAATAATAGGCAGTAGTGGCTGCGGCAAGACCACTCTATTTAATACGATGCTTATGCTAAGGAAACCTACTTCTGGAAATATTAAAATTTTTGGAACTGATATAACCCAATGTACAGAAAAAGAAGCGAATCTTGTGCAGCAGAGATGGGGAGTTATGTTTCAGAGTGGAGCACTTTTTACTTCATTAAATATACTTGAAAATGTGATGTTTCCTTTGCAGCAATATTCAAAATTACGAGGAAAAGCACTAGAAGAAGTTGCTCTATTAAAGATTATATTAGCTGGGCTTGAAGCGAGTGCTGCGTTTAAATTTCCTGCAGATTTAAGTGGGGGGATGGTTAAGCGCGCCGCCTTAGCCCGAGCTATTGCCCTTGATCCAGAAATATTATTTCTAGATGAGCCTACTGCAGGTCTTGACCCTAAAAGTGCAGGTGAGCTGGATGATATGGTTCTCTATATGCGTGAAAACTTAGGTTTGACATTTTTAATGATTACACACGATTTGGACACTCTGTGGCATGTGCCTGATAGGGTTATGTTTTTGGGGGATGGAAAGGTTTTGGCATTGAAACCAATGTCAGAGCTTGTCAAAGATCCTCATCCTAAAATCCAGTCATATTTTACGGGGCCTCGATCAACAGAGCGAATAAATAAAGTGGGGGGCTCTCGCCGTGCAAAGAAAGGTTAATTATACTGTTGTTGGCTTATTTGTTATCGTTTTGTCAATTGCCATGTTTAGTGGCATTGCTTGGCTTATCGGCCGCGGAGAACGTACTGAGTATAATGTTTACGCGGTTTATATGGCGGAGGATGTAACTGGTTTAACCATTCAAAGCCCTGTTCGCTACAATGGCGTTGAGGTAGGTTTTGTTAAGTCAATCTCACTTGATCACTCTAATTTAAAAAACGTTAGAATTTTATTAAATATTGCCGAAGGAACGCCAATTAATACAAGTACAGTTGCCACTGTTATGCCACAGGGTATCACTGGCATGCTTTATATAAATTTAAAATCAGAAGAACCTAGCGCTCCTCTTTTAGTGAGAAAAGAAGGGGATAAATATCCGGTAATAAAACCAAAGCCTTCATTGTTTGTTCAGGCCGGTAAAGTTATGCCAGAAATTATAAAAGGTATCGAAAAATTAACTGAAAGTATTGATCAGCTTCTTAGTAAAGAGAATCGAGATAGAATTGATAAAACATTAGTTAATCTTGAAAATATAACCACTAATATGGCTAGTAGAGGTAAAGATTTTGATAAGATTATTACTAATCTTGATCGTACATTGGTTAATATGAATAAAATCACTAAGAACTTTCCAGAGCTTACAGATCAAATAAAAACTACAATGGTGAGTGTGAAAGAGGCTTCAGATCAATTTGCTTTGACTAGTAATAATGCTAAGAGTTTAATAACTGAAAGTAGGCGAGTCGCTGATAACCTGTCAACTCAAGTCATGCCAGATTTTCAGCTTCTTATGAATTCATTTAATGAAGCATCATCAGAGATTCAAGAATTTGTTAAGCAGCTAAATCGCAACCCTTCAATTGTTATTAGAGGCAGGGCTATTGGTTCTCCTGGTCCTGGAGAATAGGGAAGAAATGGATATGAAAAAAAATATTTGCCAGATAACCATCTTAATTTTAGTTACTAGTTTAGTTGGTTGTATGTCGCCCTTAAAAAATCCACCTGTTAAGGATTATTCAATTTCTCAAGTTGGTCCAAGTTACAGACCAATTAAGTCTATGAATAAGACTAAAAGAACTCTTTTGGTCTTGCAGACGCAAGCAAGCCCTGAGTATGAATCAGAAAAAATGCTTTATATGAAAAAACCTTACCAGTTAGAGTCGTTTGCATTAAATAAGTGGGCAGCCCCACCAGCTGAAATGATGATGAATGTAATAGTTAGTAGGCTTCGTGAATCAAATTATTTTCACAGTGTAGTAGCTTCGCCATTTTCAGGCCATTCAGATTATGATCTAAAGTCAAAGTTAATTAGTTTGCGCCAAGAGTTTCTTAAAAAGACAAGTGTAGTGCGAATAGTAATGCAGGTGGATGTAATTGATAGTCATACTAATAAGGTTATTGCTAGCCAAAACTTCCAAGCGGTTGATGAGGCACCATTAAATAATCCATATAGTGGAGTTATGGCTGCAAATAGAGCTGCGCAAACTATTAGTAAACAGATAGCATTGTTCGTGATTAGAAGTATTGCTTTAAATCCTACCTAATTCAAATATTTTTCATCTGCTTTAGATAGTGCAAGCATATTATTAAAACTTGAATTTTTAAGCTTTAATATGAGCTCTTTTTTTGTGCGGAATCCTAGCTTTTGTTTTGTATTGTTTATATAAAATTCCACGCTTCTTTTGGATAGATCTAGTTCTTCAGCTGCCTTTTGGTAGGTTTTACCTTCCAGGATAAGTTCGACGCACTCAGCTTCGCGCTCTGTAAGGTATTTATCATTAAATTCAGGCCCTAAATGAACTCTGTTTTTTTTTGACGGCCTTCTTTTGGGGAGATCTTCTGCTATTTCTTCTTTGCAGTCTTTGTGAAATTCAGTAAAGGCAAAAAAACAGTTTGAATTCTTACGATTTTCCCATTCATGCCTAATTTGCTTCCAGTAATTATTTATTGTCGTTGGTTGTTTCAACTTATAAAGTCCTTTTTTTAGTTTGACAAGTTCTGTTGATTATTGGCGTTACATCCTTGATATTCATAAAACAAGGGGTTCGCGTTTATTAATTTTATTTTCCGGATTCCTCAACAAGTGCGGGATCTGGTAATTAATTAACATATTTCTTCAAAGTGCGAAACTCCTGAAAAATACTCTCTTACAAGAGGTGCGCTATTAACAGACCTTAAATATCGTATATTTTTCAAGTAAAATGTAAATACCGTGCTTTGGGCAAATTTATTACATCTGGTTTAAAATCTTATTAGGATTATTGGCATTCATAAGGATTATCAATGCCAATTTTTTTGAGAATATTTATTTCTTTAGCTTCCATCTCTTCTGCTTCAACTTCAAGTTGATGGTCGTAACCTTGCAAATGAAGTGTTCCATGAATAACAAGATGAGCCCAATGATCCATAAGCTTTTTATTTTGCTCTTTTGCTTCTTTTAAAATAACAGGAGCGCACAGTACCATGTCTCCTAAAATATTTTCGTAGCCCTCTGGCGCTGGAAATGGGAATGACAAGACATTGGTCGAATAGTCCTTATTGCGAAAAGTTCTGTTTAAATGGGAGCTTTCTGCATCATCTACTACTCTGATAGTAAGTTCACATTGCTCATCGAATGGTGCCTCAAGAGCTAAAGTTACCCATTTTTCAAAGTCTTCCTCAGAAGGTAATTTTGTTTCGCTTGTTGCATATTGGCAGTATATATCAATCATAAATTTTGTCTCTCGTAAGCCTCAACTATTTGCTGCACTATTGGGTGGCGGACCACATCTTTTGCTTTAAAAAATGTAAAACTAATTGCATCAATATCTTTTAAGACATCAATGGCATGTCTAAGCCCAGATTGTCGATCTTTCGGTAGATCAGTTTGGGTGATATCGCCAGTAATAATTGCTTTTGAGCCAAAGCCAATTCTAGTTAAAAACATTTTCATCTGTTCTGGAGTGGTATTTTGGCTTTCATCGAGAATTACGAAACTGTCATTAATTGTACGTCCGCGCATAAAGGCTAAAGGGGCAACCTCAATTATATCGCGCTCAACTAATTTATTAACTTGTTCGAACCCTAGCATTTCATAAAGAGCATCGTAAAGAGGGCGAAGATAAGGGTCAACTTTTTGTTCTAGGCTTCCTGGCAAAAATCCTAGTTTTTCACCGGCCTCTACTGCGGGTCTAACAAGAAGAATACGGTTTACTTTTTCTTGCTCAAGAGCATTTACAGCACAAGCCACAGCAAGATAAGTTTTGCCGGTGCCAGATGGGCCAACACCAAAATTAATATCATGATTTAAAATATGATTTAGATAATAGTACTGGTTCATGCTTTGAGGTTTTATTTGCGATTTTGCAGTATTAATTTTTATTGATTCTAGTTTTTCTTTTTTTTCTTTTTTTGTATCTTGGGCTTCTATATTTTTTAGAAACATATGAATATCGCTTTGACTAAAGCTTTTATGATTTTTAGTTGATTGGTAAATTTGCTCGATAACAGATTTGGCAATTTCAGCAGGTTTTCTGATGCCAATTACTTGAAATTGATTTCCTCTGTTGTTGATTTCAACACCAAGTGATCGTTCTATTTGTCTTAAATTTTCATCAAATGATCCACTAAGGACGGCCAGCCTATCGTTATCTTCAGGAGTTAACTCAAATATTACCGTATGTCTGTTTTTGGTCATGTTACCTCTTGAGCAAAAATATGTTTTGTACAGGAGTTTCGCACTTCGTGCTCACTCCTTCCTTTAATATATCGCCTGCGCGAAGTAAATTCGGGCAAACGGCGACCAAAGGGGAGATCTTCGCATCTCCTCTTTGGAAACCTCATTGGGATTTAAGTTTCTTACAAATTGCAAACTCTGTTGTATATTTTTATTATGCGCTAATTGGTTCAGCGGTCAAGATGTTGGGTGACATTTTATGGGTTTAGGTAAAGCAAAAAGTGTCATCTCGACTGAAACACCAAAGGTGCATAATGGAGAGATCTGATTTAAAGATATTTCAGATCCCTCGTCTTCACTCGGGATGACAATACTCCATATTAGGATGGCGATGCCCCTTGCTTAGGATGACGATATTATTATTCGCAGCAGTGCTTTGGTTACGAAGTCACCAACTATAGTTACTCTGGCAAATACTCACCACGAAGTGAATTTGGTAAAGCTTCATCAATACGTATATCAACGATTTTGCCAACCAAGTCTTCGTTGCATTTGAAATTTACTACACGGTTATTTTCAGTGCGTCCAGATAGTTGTTCTGGGTCTTTCTTAGCAGTACCAGTAACCAAAACTTTTTGCACTGTGCCAACCATTGCTTCAGAGTTTCGTTTAGCTTGAAGTAACAAGCGATCTTGCATAATCTTCAGGCGACGTTTTTTCTCTTCCATAGGTGTTGGATCTGGAAGGTTAGCTGCTGGAGTTCCGGGGCGAGGGCTATAAATAAAACTATAGGAGTTATCAAATCCAATTTCTTGAATTAGATTCATAGTAGCCATGAAATCTTCTTCAGTTTCACCTGGAAACCCGACAATAAAGTCAGATGTAATGCTGATATTTGGGCGAATTTTCTTGAGTTTACGCATTTTTGCCTTGAACTCAAGGGCGGTATAGCCTCGTTTCATCATTGAAAGTACGCGATCAGAACCTGACTGTACTGGCAAATGTAATTGATCAACCAATTTTGGTTCTTCAGCATAGGCTTGAATCAAGCGATCTGAAAATGCTGTTGGGTGAGAAGTGGTATAACGAATACGTTCAATACCATCAATTGCCGCAACATAATGAATTAGTAGTGCAAGATCAGCAACGCTACCATCGTGCATTAAACCGTCATAGTCATTAACATTTTGGCCAAGTAAATTTACTTCTTTTACACCTTGCTCTGCAAGAGATGCAACTTCAGCGATTACGTCATCAAATGGTCGGCTAATTTCTTCCCCGCGAGTGTAGGGCACTACACAATAACTACAGTACTTGCTGCAACCTTCCATAATTGAAACGAAAGCGGTTGGGCCTTCAGCTCTTGGTTCAGGCATGCAATCAAATTTTTCAATTTCTGGAAAACTAATATCTACAACTGGTTTTTTTTGCTTTATAGCTTTCTCGTATAGCTCAGGCAGTCTATGTAGAGTTTGTGGGCCAAATACAATATCTACTACTTGGCTGCGTTTCGCTAACATTTCACCTTCTTGCGATGCAACGCACCCACCAACACCTACTATAGTGCTTGAGTTGCGTTTTTTATAAGGTTTCCAGCGCCCAAGTTCAGAAAATACTTTTTCCTGTGCTTTTTCACGAATTGAGCATGTATTAATAAGCAAAAGATCAGCTTCAGATGGATCTTCAGTTTTGACCATTCCGTGAGACTCGTGCATAACGTCGAACATTTTTTGCGAGTCATAATCATTCATTTGGCAGCCGTGCGTTTGGATAAATATTTTTTTTGGCATTTTTTTTACTCTAAATTGTTCTTTTTTAATTCTTGGATCCCGCGGTCAAGCCGCGGGATGACAATTCTGAAAAAACTTCTATCATCGTGAAAGAAAGCTCTATCATCGTGAAAAATCTCTGTCATCCCGTGGCTTGACCACGGGATCCATAAACCGTATTAACCTAGCAGTTCTTTCAATACCGCATTAACTTGTTGCGGATTAGCCTTACCTTGAGTGGCCTTCATAGTTTGGCCCACAAAGAATCCAAATAATCGTTCATTACCACCTTTGTATTGCTGAACCTGTTTAGGGTTTTGGGTTATGATATCTTCAACCACTGCCTTAATTTGTGCAGGATCAGTAATTTGTTTTAGGCCTTGCTTCTCAATTATGTCATCAGCTGTGCTATTAGCTTCATTCCACATTGCTTCAAAAACAGTTTTTGCAATTTTACCAGAAATTGTGTTGTCTGCAATTCGAGCAATTAGACCTGCAAAACGTTCTGCAGAAATTGGGCATTCAGCAATTGAAAGATTTTCTTTATTAAGAGCTGCTGCTAATTCATCACCCATCCAGTTCGCAACTAGCTTCGCAGGGGCTTTTGATATTTCAATTACATCTTCGAAGTATTTTGCTGAGGATTTACTCTGAGCCAGAAGACTTGCATTGTAAGTATTTAAGCCATAATCAGCTTCAAAGCGAGCTTGTTTTTCCCAAGGAAGTTCAGGGATTGTCGCCTTAACTTCTTCGATTAGCTCTTTTGTTGTTTCAACTGGTAATAGGTCAGGGCAAGGGAAGTAACGATAATCTGTCGCTTCCTCTTTTGATCGCATGCTGCGAGTTTCATTTCGAGATGGGTCGAATAGACGAGTTTCTTGGGCAATTTCGCCACCATCTTCAATAATTAAAATTTGACGCTCAATTTCGTATTCAATTGCTTTTTCAACGAATCTGAAGGAGTTAACATTTTTAACTTCTGCGCGAGTGCCATATTTTTCTGCTCCTCGACGTCGAACAGAAACGTTAACGTCGCAGCGCATTGATCCTTCTTGCATGTTGCCGTCACTAATCTCAAGATATCTGATCAAGCCACGTAGCGTTTTTAGAAAGACGGAAGCTTCCTCAGCAGACCTAAAATCAGGTTCTGTTACAACTTCAAGCAGAGGTGTTCCAGCCCGGTTTAAATCAACACCAGTTTGGCCTGGGAAAACATCGTGAACTGATTTGCCGGCATCCTCTTCCAAGTGTGCTCGAGTAATGCGAATAGGTTTAGTTGTACCATCTGGCATAGCCACATTAATTAAACCTTTCTCTACAATTGGAAGTTCATATTGGCTGATTTGATAACCTTTTGGTAGATCTGGATAAAAATAATTTTTACGCGCGAATACAGATCTTTCTGCAATCTCAGCACCAATGGCTAAACCAAATTTAATTGCCATGCGGTTTGCAGTTTCATTAAATACTGGTAATACGCCTGGAAGTGCTAAATCAACGGCACATGCTTGTGTGTTTGGTTCTGCACCAAACTTGGTCGCAGCACCTGAAAATATTTTAGATTCAGTTTTTAATTGTACGTGGATTTCTAACCCGATTACTGGTTCCCAACTCATGCGCTGTACCCCTCTGGAAGCATTGTGTGCCAGTTTGTTTCCTGTTGATATTGATGAGCGACGTTTAATAGCTTCGCTTCTTCAAAATAATTACCGACTAACTGCACGCCAACTGGTAGATTGTTTGCCATGCCGCATGGGAATGAAATGCCTGGTAGGCCAGCTAAGTTAGCAGGAATAGTAAATACGTCTGTTAAGTACATTGAAATAGGATCTTTTACGGCACCGATTTCAAATGTAGTTGAAGGTGACGTTGGAGTAAGAATTACATCAACATCTTTAAATGCTTGCTTGTAGTCTTCGCTGATTAGTTTACGAATTTGTTGTGCTTTTAAATAATACGCATCGTAATAACCTGCAGATAGCGCGTAAGTTCCCGTCATAATTCGACGTTTAACTTCATCACCAAAGCCTTCGCTTCTTGTTCGAGTGTACATATCTTCTAGGTTTTTAGGATCATTGCAGCGATATCCATAACGGACACCATCATAACGCGCAAGGTTAGAAGATGCTTCAGCTGGAGCAATTATATAATATGCGGATAGCCCAACTTTAGTATGAGGCATTTTAACTGTTTTGATTTCAGCGCCCATGCTTCGTAGTGTTTTAATTGTTTCTTCGATGCATTTTGCAACATCAGCTTCAATATCGCCTGCTATATATTCTTCAGGAACGCCAATTCTTAAGCCTTTGATGGAATCATTTAGGTTTGATGTGTAATCAGGCACATCCTTATTGATGCAAGTAGAGTCTTTCACGTCATGTCCGGCCATAACGTTTAATACCATTGCAGCATCTTCTGCGGTCTGAGTCATTGGGCCACCTTGGTCAAGGCTAGATGCAAAAGCAATCATGCCGTAACGAGAAACACGGCCGTAAGTTGGTTTAAGGCCTGTTATTCCGCAAAGAGCTGCCGGTTGGCGAATTGAACCGCCAGTGTCAGTTCCAGTTGCAGCGGCAGCAAGACGTGCAGCAACAGCTGATGCTGAGCCGCCAGAAGATCCGCCAGGTACGGTATTGTTTTTCCAGGGATTTTGAACTGCTCCATAGTAGCTGTTTTCATTGGATGAACCCATAGCGAACTCATCCATGTTGGTTTTACCAATCATTACAGCGCCAGCTTCATTGAACTTATGAGTTACAGTTGACTCATAAGGGGCAATAAAATTATCTAGCATTTTAGATCCGCAGCTAGTTTTAATGCCTTGAGTGCAGAAAATATCTTTCTGTGCAACCGGGATTCCGGTTAAAGCTGTGAAATTTCCGGACTGAATTCTTGCATCAGCTGCTTTCGCCATGTTGAGAGCATGTTCATCACAAACAGTGATAAAGCTATTTAATTTTTCATCAAACTTATTAATTCTATCTAAATAAAATTGCGTTAGTTCAACGCTTGAAATTTCTTTATTTTGCAAAGCTTTGCTGAGTTCAGCTAATGTCTTATGTTCCATTATTGCCTCTTAACTTTCTTTATCTTCGATAACTTGTGGGACAACATAAAGGCCTGCGTTTGCTTCTGGAGCAAGCTTTAACATGTCTTCGCGAACATCAGGCTCAGTTACTGCATCTTTTCTCATAGGTTGTGCAATATCAAGCGGGTGAGCCATAGGAGTAATTCCGGTAGTATCGTACTGATTCATTTGTTCTACAAAGTCCAGGATTTTGTTAAGATTTTCAGCATATTTTTCCTGTTCTTTTTTGTCGAAGGAAAGCTTGGCTAACTTGCCAATTTTTTGGATTTCATTTGCATCGATTTGCATAAAATACCTTTAGGGGTTTCCAGTAAATAATAGTTGGCAGATTATACCGATTAAACTAGTTATTTTGCAATAGGAGTAAAGTTACTCACAAGGTGAGTTACTTAGTTAGTGTGTATTGTGTGGGCTGTCAGCATGTGGTAATGAATTCGAAGAAGTCATTTACGTATTTTTGTATGAGTTCTTTAGTGAAATCATCTTTGATATTGCCGTTCTCATCGAATATCTGGTGGGCTCCAGACACAAATAGTTGATTGCCAAAATAAGTATGAGTATTGAGATATCGTAAAATTGGTAGCCATGCTGTTTGAGCAAATGCGGTGCCTAGTCGGCTAGGAGAGGCGCCAATTACTCCTACTTTACGTTGTCCAAATACTTTCGGAACGTCGCTCGCAGGTCTGGTTAGCCAATCTATTACATTTTTTAATACACCGGGAATGCCATGGTTGTATTCCGGTGTGCTTATTAGTATTCCGTCTGTATTCAGGATTTGTTGCTTGAGCTCAGTTACAGGCTTTGGCATGCCTTCTGCCTTTTCTAGGTCAGAGTTGTATAAAGGTATATCTTTAATAGAGGCTAGTATAATTTCACAGCCTTCGGGTGAGTATTTTTGAGCTGCTTTTAGAAGATAGGTATTTAGTGATTTTTGGCGGAGGCTACCTGAGATGGCTAATACTTTAGTCATGATTTGAGTCCATTAAATAGAGGTTATATTGATATTTTATTTGAATTAGGGGCTGTTGACAATTGGTGTTGCGGTGCGAAAATATCTAGAATGCTAAATAATTTGTTCTTTAATTAGGAAAATAGTCTCTCTATTTAACCAGAGTTTCGAGTTTTATTCGCAGAAAATCAATTGGTTATGAGTAATATGTCTTAAGGTTGGGTTATTCAGTACCCCGAATCTGTCATCCCGCGGCTTGACCGCAGGACCCATGAAGATAGATTTCGCGATCAAGTCGCAAAATGACGGTGTTTTCATTTCTTTACTATTGTTAAAGCATATAGGTTGATTATGTGAGTTTAACCACTCGACGAGATACATAATTTGAGTTAATCTAGTCAAATGTTTTTTCAATCTTTAAAAGGGATTCTCTGCAATGTTTAAAAAGTTGCGTGGTTTATTTTCAAATGATATTTCGATCGATCTTGGTACCGCAAATACACTAATTTATGTTCGTGATAAAGGTATTGTCTTGGATGAGCCTTCAGTCGTTGCTGTGCGCCATATGCCTGGTGGTCAGAGTGAAGTGGCTGCAGTTGGCCGCGAAGCCAAAAGCATGCTAGGTCGTACACCTGGCTACATGAATGCAATTCGTCCACTTAAAGATGGTGTCATTGCTGATTTTCATGTAACAGAAAAAATGTTGCAATACTTTATTCACAAAGTACATGAAACTAAATTTTTAAGACCAAGCCCTCGTGTTTTGGTTTGTGTTCCTTGCGGTTCCACTCAGGTGGAGCGTCGTGCAATTCGTGAATCTGCTATGGGCGCCGGTGCTCGTGAAGTATATTTGATTGAAGAGCCGATGGCAGCGGCAATTGGTGCTGGTCTTCCAGTTGAAGAAGCTAGTGGTTCCATGGTAGTGGATATCGGTGGTGGTACCACTGAAGTAGCTATTATTTCTTTAAATGGTGTGGTTTATTCTGCGTCTGTTCGTATCGGCGGTGATAGATTTGATGAGGCAATTATTAATTACGTTCGCCGTAACTATGGAAGCCTGATTGGTGAGGCAACGGGTGAGCGCATCAAGCATGAAATTGCTGGGGCATACCCTGATAACGAACTGCGCGATATGGAAGTGCGTGGTCGTAATTTAGCTGAGGGTGTTCCTCGTAGCTTTACAGTCAATTCCAATGAAATTCTAGAGGCTCTTCAAGAGCCATTAGCGGGTATTGTTGGTGCTGTACGCGATGCCCTTGAGCAAGCTCCTCCCGAGCTAGCTGCTGATATTGCTGAGAGAGGTATGGTTATTACTGGTGGTGGCGCATTGTTAAGAAATATGGACCGTCTACTTATGGAAGAAACAGGTCTTCCAGTAATTATCGCTAAAGAACCTCTAACTTGTGTGGCACGTGGTGGTGGTCGAGCTCTTGAGTTAATGGATAAATACGGGCTTAATTTTTTCCAAGAAGGGTAATATCTAGGGGTTATGAAATTAGATCCATAGCCCTAGATTGTTCTATGTGCTGTTAATACTAGCGTCATCCTGAGCGTAGCTCTCGAAGAGAGCGAAGTCGAATGGATCCGAATTTGCGATCTCTCCATTACGCACCTTCGGTGCTCCAGTCGAGATGACGTAGGAACGCAACTTTGGTGCTCCAGTAGAAATGATGCTTTTGGAGCCCCCATAAACTTATTTTTTTAAGACTCCGTATTAATTATTGTATAAATTTAGATGCGCTTGCTCTGATGTTTTATTGTGGGGTCTTGCCTTTTTTTCTGTTATATTAAAGTAGTTACATTAACTTTGGCGCTTTAAAAGTGATTAGAAATAAGAATATCTTTAGGAAATCTAATTTTCCTACATATCTGCGCGCTGGCGCAATTTTGGTTCTTGGGCTAACTTTTGTCTATATAGATGGGGTGAGTCGACTTAATTATATTAGGAAATACGTGGTTTCAGGAGCAGCCGAGCCTGTATTATCTTTATCGAAAAAACCTGTCCAAATTTATAATTCTATTACCAATAAAATCGTATCTAATGAAGAGTTAGCTGAAAATTACGCAAAATTACAAGAAGAGAATTTATTGCTGCGAGTTAAACTTATGCAGCTAAGTGGTATTAAGGAAGAAAATGAGCAATTAAAGTCACTTCTAAATGCACCTATAAAAAATAATGATAGTTATAGAGTTGCTAAGTTATTGGCTGATCCCAATCATCAGGATAATAAATTTTTTATTGATCACGGGAGCGTGGATAACATTAAAGTAAAAGCAGCTGTTGTTGATAGTAATGGTGTTGTTGGGCAGGTTAGTGAGATTTTTTCAGAAACAAGTACGGTGACTTTGCTGACTGATAAAAAAAGTGCTATTCCAGTTACCGATCAAAGAAGCAAGGTTAATGCTATAGTTGTGGGGCGAGGTAGTTCTGAATTATTATCGTTGTTGCATGTTCCTATTACATCCGATGTGAAGGTTGGCGACATGTTATTTACTTCTGGCATGGGTGGTAAATATCCAAGTGACTTCCCCGTAGCAAAGATTATTTCTGTTGAGCGTTTACCTAGTGCTCAATTTGCTGAAATTTCTGCGGTTCCAACTGCTGATTTACAGGCGATTCATAATGTTCTACTAGTTAGCAGGTCTAAGAAGAATGACGACGAATGATTTTTTTAACATTTTTCTATTTTTTCTATTTTCTTTATTAGCTATGATTTTGCAGTTATGGGCTCCTAGTAACTGGCTTGGGTATTTTTGGCCTAGCTGGTTGTTAATGGTTGTCTTGTATTGGTCAAAGTTTAGAAATTGTAAGGGTGTTTTGGAATTGTCTTTTGTGTTAGGGGTCATAAATGATGCCTTGATGCAGCAAACTATAGGTGTTTCTGCGGTTGTTTATACTCTAGCTGCTGCAGCAGTTTTATTAAATAAACGTTATATTAATTGGGCGTGGTGGAATCGTATAGCTTTTTGGTGTTTGATATTTTTTGGTGTTAAGTGTGTAGAGATTGCTATGCTTGCAGTTACTGATGATTTGTCCTACCGTTGGACGTTATGGCTGAATTGCTTAGGTAATATTTTGCTTTGGCCTTTCATACAAAAGGGACTTAAACAGATTGTTCGCCCAAAGGCGAAATCTTCAATATTTTCAAGGTAATATGAAAGCAAGAGCAAGAAAGTGGACTTGGCGAGCCTGTGGTGTTCTCATAAGTATTTTTATTTTGTTTGTTATTATAGGACAAACCTGCTTTCTATATATCAGTGAGTTTAAGCCGCAAATTATCAATTTTATGTCTGGTTACACCCATACTAAAATTTCTTTTAAAAGTATTAAAGCAAAGTGGTATCACGGTGATCCTAAAGTTATGGTCGAAGACCTTGTTGTAACTGGATCTGGGATTGAGAGTTTTACCGCTGACAATTTTGATTTTCGTTTGGACTTGCTTCGTACCATTCGCTCGGGGCATCTACACTTGAAGAGGGTGATGATAAAGGGGGCTAAGCTAAAGCATAAGCAAGCAGTAAATACTTTTAAGTTTAGCGGGCAATTGAGGCGTTTGAATTTTGAGCCATTTATGGCTGAGTTTAAAGACTTTATAATCGATTATTCTCCTAGATGGCCAGCAGCAGAAAAATTGCAGGGGGTGTTAACTTTAGACCCTGCTTTAAAGTTTGTAGCAACTTCGGGCGAAGTTAGTAATGCTAAAATAACAAATTTATTGGTAAAAAGTGTTCCTAAGACTCATCAGCTTATAGTTCGCTCTAATTTATCAACGACACTTGAAAATACTATAGGTGTTTTGCTTGATAGCCCTGTAAAAAATAGCTTTGAATCTTTTGCTGCTGGTGTAGATTTACAAGGACCGGCAAATATAAAACTTAATTTTGATTTTCCTTTAGATAAAACGCCTTGTTCTCCTAAGATGAGTGGAGAGGTGAGTTTTATTAATTCAAAAGCTAAAACAAAAACTTGGCATCTAGGGTTAGAAAATATAAATGGTAAGCTTATTTTTAATGATGAAGAGCTAACAACCAAGAACTTAAAGGCATTGCTTGGAGGGCAGTCAGTAAAATTATCATTAAATAAAGTTAAAAACTCTAAGATGAATGAATTTATTTTTAATCTGTCAGGGTATGGTCATCTAAATCATCTGGTTTTTCCTTTCGCAAATAAGACTAAAGCGCGTGTGAATGGGAAATTTTATTATCGTGCAATGATGCATATACTTCCTGATATTTCTGAAAATAATATTGATTTTATATCAGACCTTAATGGTGTTGATATTTCAGGTATTCCTTCTGCAGAAAAGAAAGCTTCTGCTATAGAGCAGGCATCACTTCACGTGAGATTAAAACGCAATAAAATTAATAAGTTAGAGGCTGGTCTTGAAGGTGGTGTTTATGTTGATTGGGAGAGAGGTAGTGATTTATCAAAAGCCAAAAACCTTTTGAATCCAATCATAGGGAAGAAAGATCATGAATTTTTGGGAATGAGCTTATCTGAGTTAGTGTCTGGCATTAAAAAATTGCATTACAAAGCACGGCAATTTAATTTTGCAGGTAGTAAGTTTGATAACCTTGAAGTAGAAGTAAAAAATCATCCGACTGGTTGGAACCTGAAAATTGATAGTAATCAACTGAAAGGCGATGCTAATTATTCGGAGCAACTTAAGATTCCATTTCAAGTTCACTTGCAAAGAATAGATCTGCAAGATGGTAAGTTTGCACTTGACCCTAGAAAATTACCAAACACCAAGCTTGAAATAGATAGGTTACAATATCTTGGTCATACTTTTAATGCAATCGGTATGACTCTTTTGCATAGCCATAAAGGTGTTTCTTTGGAAAATATGCATTTTGATCAGGTTGGCGGCAGAGTTAAGGGCTCTGGTTATTGGAGTAGAGGCGAAAATAATAAAGAAGAATCAAAATTTGACGTTGATGTTGATTGTGATGATTTTGGTAAATTACTCCATAGTTGGCATTTAACTCAAAGCATTAAAGGAGGGAAGGGTAATGCTCATTTGCAGGCTAATTGGGCTGGGGCTCCTTTCGATTTTAATTTAGATATAGTCAATGCTGATATTGATCTTAGTTTGAAAGATGGTGATATTGTTGACGTCGGAAATATGAAACATGAAATTAACTTGGGTCGTGTGTTAACATTATTTAATTTTCAAAGCTGGGCTAGGCGGTTACGTTTTGATTTTCGCGACATAACTCAGTCTGGCGTCCCTTTTGATTTGATAGAGGGTGGGTTAAAATTTCATAACTCTGAACTTGATGTTGATCATTTTGCCCTAAGGGGCCCGGTATTAGATCTTGATGGCTCGGGTAATCTTTTTTTAAGAAAAAAAGAGTATGATATCAATTTAACAGTAATGCCAAAAATTGGCGGTAATTTACCATTGTTAGCTGCTATGGCCTGGAATCCAATTGTTGGCGCAGTAACATTGGCTGCAAGCTATTTGCTCGCTGATGATATAAGCCACATGGCTGCCTGGCATTATAGATTACAAGGTAGCTGGCATAAGCCAGTCCTAAATAAAGCTAAAAGTTAAACATATACAGATTTAAAGAGAACCTGAAGGTTCCATAACAAGCGGGAGCTGTTGAATATGACAAATTGGTCAATTGCAGAAAATGAAATACTAAAACCAGCTGACTTAACAACTGTTCAACTCGAAGCATTACTGTCTTCTGCAATGACTTCATCTGCTGACGATGGTGATATTTATTTGCAAACTTCTTATCATCAAAGTTGGCATTTAGAGAATGATGAGGTCAAGGAGGGTAGTTACTCTGAAGATCGTGGGGTAGGTATACGTGTTGTAAGTGGTGAAAAAACCGGCTTTGCATATTCTGCTGAGGTGGATTTTAAGTTTTTACAACAAGCTGCCATGACTGCTAAAAATATTGTTAGAGCAGGTCAAAGTCAACAAATTCCCATTACTAAATTATCTCCATCCAGATTAATGTACCCAAGTGATAACCCTATTATCTCTTTGAATGAAACTAATCAGGTTGCTTTTTTACAAGAGATAAATAACTATGCTAGGTCCCTTAATCCTAAAGTTACTCAGGTTGAAGCTACTCTTATTAGCGCTTACGATGTTGTAATGATTGTGACAGCCGATGGTAAATTACAAACCGATTTTAGGCCTCTTGTTCGAATTGGTGTTCAGGTTTTAGCTGAAGATAATGGTAAACGTGAAATGGGTTATGCTGGCGGCGGTGGTAGAGGTGGCTTTGAAATTCTATTTGATAATGGTCGTTACCTTGAGTTTGCTAAAGAAGCAGTTGAACAAGCAGCAATGAAGCTTATCGCAGAGCCAGCTCCTGCTGGTACTATGCCAGTAGTCCTTGGACCTGGTTGGCCTGGCGTTCTTCTTCATGAGGCTGTTGGTCATGGATTGGAAGCTGATTTTAACCGTAAAGGTAGTTCGGCTTTCACAGGTAAAATTGGTGAGCGCGTTGCATCAAATCTTTGTACTGTGGTTGATAATGGGGCAATTGAAGGTCGACGTGGTTCACTGACTATTGATGATGAAGGTACAGAAACTCAAGAAACTGTTTTGATCGAAAACGGAATTTTAAAGCAATATATGCAAGATAAACAAAATGCACGCCTTATGGGTATGCAGCCAACTGGTAATGGGCGTCGTGAATCATTTGCCCACTTGCCAATGCCTAGGATGACTAATACCTACATGTTAGCAGGCGAGAGTGATCCTGCAGAGATAATTGCAAGCGTTGATCATGGGATATATGCAACGAACTTTAACGGTGGTCAAGTAGATATTAGCTCAGGTAAATTTGTATTCTCAACTAGCGAGGCTTACTTAATTAAAAATGGTAAGATAGCGCACCCAATTAAGGGGGCAACTTTAATTGGTAATGGCCCAGAATCCTTAAAGCATGTATCAATGGTCGGTAATGATCTTAAGCTTGATAGTGGAATAGGTGTTTGTGGGAAAGATGGACAGAGCGTGCCAGTTGGTGTTGGCATGCCAACTATTAAGCTCGATGAGCTAACAGTTGGTGGTTCGGTTTAGTTGATGGCACCATAGTCATCCTTGGTGCTTCAGTCGAGATGACTCCATACATAGTCATCCTGAGCGTAGCTCTCGAAGAGAGCGAAGTCGAATGGATCCGAATTTACATTGTAGTCAGATCTCTCCATTACGCACCGTTGGTGCTCCAGTCGAGATGACGTAGGAACGCACCGTTGGTGCTCCAGTCGAGATGACGGTTTGTTTCCAGTAGCTACTGACTCCTGCTCTGCCTCGGTTGCTCTGTAGAATTGTCTTCATTCTCCAGTTTGTTTAATGCCTCTTCTATTTCGACAATTTCTTTTTGTCTATTCCTATCTCTGGTAAAGAATGCATGAGTAGATTTAGTTAGACTAGTTGCACTTGCTAAGGCAATTCCAGCTGATCCAATTCCTAAGACACTAAATGCACAGGCGGATGCAATTGCAAATCCTCCGACAAAAGCATTGACACCAATAGCAATACCTATTGTACTTAATAGGGTCGACCCACCAAAGCTTGCAATAGCGACCATTACACTAGTTGCTGCTAAGGCTAAGCCACCTAATGCAGCTACAGTCGCTGACAATATAACTGCTGTTTTAATAAAGGGGGAAGCTATTCGCTTAAGAGTATTTACTTTGCTTAATCTCATTTGAAGGAGATCCATATCCTTCTGATTAGTCTTATTCCATTTGTTTAATGTTTTATTCCAGTTATTTATACTAGTTTTATGTGGTGAAACCTTATTACTTTGGGTCTTTTCATGCTCTCTTAGTAAATATTGAGTTTTTTGAGCCTGACCAAGGCGCAAATATCTTTTATCAATATTTTTAGGGCGATCAGATAATAAGCCAATGCCAAATAAGTATGATTGTAGTTGACGTTCTTTGCCTTCATTTGCAAGAGATTTTTTCCAATTAGGTAAACCAGGCAATTGCTCTTTATTTAAAATTTCATTATGGAATAAATATAAATGCAGCTCATTTTTAGGGTAAATTTTTAATTTGTTTACGTCTTTGAGAGATTCAATTTGTTTGTAATCTGGGTTAAATTGATCATTAAACAATAAATTAGTACGCGATTTTATTGCATCATCATTTATTAAACCTTTATTGAGCAAATATACTAATTCATTATCTTCGATATTAATTAGCTTTTTGATTATAAGACTAGATACATGCTCTTGGTTGAGGTTAGATACTTTAATATGATTTTTCTTAATGAGATGAGCTAAAGCTTCATCATTTATTAAACTTTTATTGAGCAAAGATACTAATTCATTATCTTCGATATTAATTAGCTCTTTGATTATAAGACTAGATACTTGCTCTTGCTTAACATCCGATATATTAAGCAAATCATTTTTAATAATATTTACTAATACATCCTCTTTAATATTATTAGTATCTAATATGCCCTGTTTAACAAGATAAGCTAAAGCTTTATTTTCATCCATAAACAAATCGTACCAAAACGAATCTAGCTCTTTATCTGGTAACTCAAGGTGATCAAAAACCCACTTATTATCATTTTCATCAAATTTATAAATAGCTGAAGGGGCGATGGTATTAAAGTTTAGCTCTTGTTTGCTATTAGTTGAAAGATTTAATTCATTAATTTTATTTACGTTAAATGTGCCTTTGGCTAAGTATTCCTCTTCATCTTTGTATAGTAAGAAATTGTTTTTAACCTCTTCACCCTCTGAAAGATTATAAATGTGGTTTTCTTTCAAGTTATCTTGCAACATTGTAGTTAAGTAGCCATTAAGCACTCGAAGAGTGCCCTGCGGTGAAATTATCAGATACTTGTCATCAATACCTGAGTTCTGTATATCATCAATATTACTTAGTTTATGTTCATCATCAGAAATCTTCACTTTAACATTCATCCTGTTTACATCTTGTAACAAGAAGTCATCAATGTTTTCTGTATTAACAAAGTTGTTGCCCTCTAGATCTTCGCTATAATATTTAGCGTTTCTTTTGAAATCATCTAGTGAAATCACCTCCTTTTTGTTTGCCGACTCAAGTATTTCTTTAATAGCACCTGCATAACTAATACTTTCATTAGTTAGGTCGCAACGATTAAGTTTTACTAGAATTTTTTGAACCTGCCCTAACACTTCTAATTTTTCTGATGATTCCTCATTAATGACTGCACTTGCTAAAGTGCCCACCTCATTGCTTGATATCTGTATTGAAAGTGCAATAAGTAGGTATGGAGTTACATCTTCTTTTAATTGAGACTCATTAATATTTTCAAAATTTTTGAATTTTTCTATAAATTTTTTTATGAACTCTTCATTTTTCTTTAGCTCATTAGCGACATCTGTCAGTAAGTCTAGATAATAAGTATGCAACTTGATTAAGGTAAGGTAGTCAATTGACAGTTCTTCTTCAAAATACTGCTTGTTGTTCTTAATATACTCAGTTTGATTGTATTCCTTAGAATGTTGTTTGGTCAATTCATTAAGGATTGTGCTATTCCTAAACTTATCTGCAATTTCATTAAGAGTCTGGTCATCATAAGAATCTAATTTTTGCTTAAATGAATTAAAGTATTCAACGCTGTCATTTACTAATTTGTTTTTTCTTTCTAGCAGCGATTTTTTTGTGTTTTCATTGTTTATCGTAATATCTAGTAGTTTCGATAAATTATCAAATTTTGATTCGTTTATTTCAGCTTTTATTTTGTCAAGACCATCTAAGAACCTGCTTGGCTCATTATTTGTATTAAAATATTGCGAATACCCAATGTCCATGCTTTAGTCCTCTTATTATATACTTACAATTATATCTTACTTTAAAGTGTTTTCATTATTGATTTAATATTATAAATCAATAGGTTTAATTGTATTTTAAATAAAAAAGGTTAAGATTTTATTAAATTACCAGATGAGAATTTTAAATAGCTCTTTACAGATAAGAATTTATTAATTTATTTCTACGTCGAGTTTCCACTACTACTAGGTGAAGACGGAGAAATATTTTCTATCTCATTAATTTTATTTTGTATTGCATTGTCATCATTAAATTGTTGGTTTATTAGATTGTGAATACTTTCTTTCTCTATAAAAGATTTTTTTTCATCTGAGCTTGATTTTTCTGAGTTTAATATATTAAGCAAGGATTTGCGCAAAAGTTTAATTTCATTATCAGATAATCTTTCCTTGTTAGACATGCTCTCAATGAATTTTTTGCTATTATTTACATCTTTCAAGGCGGTATAAGGAGCCCATAATGAATTAGAACTTGTAGATAGCCTGTTTGCGAGATTAATAATCTTGTCAGCACTAATGTTTTCACTAATAGATTGTAAAAATCTTGGGTTTTTGTTCATTATTTCAAAAGCTTCTAGCTCCCAACCACTGTTTTCTTGACCTTGAGTTTTTTCTTCATTTAGAGCTTCAAGATATATTTCTGCTAAAGGTTTATCTTCTATTTTTCCATCAAATTTATTTGCTTTTAATAATGCTTTAAGGGTTTTAATCTTATGAATTTTAGGAGTTTTAAAAATATAGATGACGCTTAAAGTCTGAGACTTATTAATATTTACATTAGTTATACACGAGCTAACTTCTTCATTTGGTGGTATTTGTAGGTTATTAAACCCTTGTTTATTAGCATATTTTTCAAATCCAGTAAATTCTATAGTGGCTTCATAAAAATTCTGATTTTTATCTTTTAAAGTTATATTGACTTTGTCTTTATCTTGTCGTGTGATATTTGTTGTATACCCTAATTTATGTTGTAGAGTTTGTTTTAATCTCCATTCAAATTGCTTTTCAAAGTTTGAGAGATTACTAGCACCACTATTTATAGCATCATCTATAGCCTCTTTGATTATTGCTTGTATATTATTAATATCATTAGTATCAGCCACTTTATTTGCTGAAGAAGTGAGATTATTTTTTGAGATTAATTCACTAAGGTCTTGATCGCCGGTATCATTTATCATCTGAATTAGATGCTCTACTTTTTTATTATGAAATATTGCAGTAGCCCCTTGTACGCTTTTTTCTCGAGCTGCAATATTCCCCAAAATAATATTTGTTGTATTAACAATCTCATCTCTGGTATTAAGTTTAAATTGCTGGCTGTTGCCATAAATTCTTATAAAATCATCTAAGTTTTCTTTGTAAAAATTAATAGCTATATTGTTATCAGTTTTGCATTCATTTTCTGCAAAGTGTAGATAGGCTAGTTCTGGCTTGATCTCTTGTAGAGAATTGTTCCTGAGTAAGTCATGATAAGGTATTTGATAAAGAAGCTCTTCAACTTCTGGTTTAATTAATACATCATCCTTGGTAAGTGCAACAGGGGTGAAAAATGGTAATGATTCGTTATTTTCAATTTTTCTGATAAATTTTTGCCAGTTATTACAAGATTCTTCGGCAAACTTATCTGCTATCGAGTCAATATCTTTATAAGTTTTTATTAGTTCATTCCAATACTTTTCAGATGAGTCAAGGAACTTAGCCCATTGTTTTAAAATGTCATTTTTTTGTGAGGATTTAAATTGCGTCACAATAAGTTCATTGAATGTTGTAGCAAAATGAGAGTTAATTTCTGAGAACCTTTCTTGCGTGGTCTGAACTTTTGCTCTGCTTTGTTGTCTTGCAAGGCGAATACGATGTAGATATTTTTCAGTTGATTCAAATCGTTTTTGTTTGGTTATTAACTCAGATTTATTTATTAATTGGGCAAAGTCACCATTTTGCCCATTTCTACCTGCACGACCACCCATTTGCCTGGTTTCACGATCACTGGCAAGAAATGTTTGAATATCATATAAACCATTTTTATTAGTGGGTTTGAAATCTGTTCCTCGCCCTAACATTGTGGTAGTAACAGTAATGGTATTATCTCTAGCCGCTTGCTTTACATAGTATGTTTCTATTTCTTTTGGACTACTTTTTACTTGCCTTGCTTTATCATGAGCTATTTCAGTCGAGAACTTATTGATTGATTCATATTTAATTTTTTGCTTGCTAAGCTGCCTTATTTTAAGGAAAATTGGCACAGCTACAGCTAGTGTAAGTATTGGGGTTAGGGGAGCAAAGAATGATAGAAAGCTAACCAACGCTGCGAGCTTTGCGATTTTTTTATCAAGATTGTTATTTCTAGCTTTTAAGCCTTCTTCTATAATTTTAAATCTATTGTCTACTTGTAATGAATTTTCACAAAAGACTAATATTGGTTGGTTTTTCTTTAACCCTTTACATACATGGTCTAATAGAGCCTTGTTAAATTTTTTGTCAGTTTTTAATTCTGGTTTATAGTTTTTGCGCTTATTTTCTTTATGGGAAGGTATTTGGCTTAATTCAAATCCATATTTTTTTCTGAGCATTTTACATTCTTCATTTGAACCAATCGTACCAGTAACCCCCCAAATTCCACCACTTTTACGGTAATGTTCAATGAAGCTTTTTGCCTTCACTGTTGATACAGCACTTGTTTCTGGTTCAATTAAAAATGGTTCTTTGTCGGTGTTAGGTAAAATAGTATTTAGGCGATCGTGCAAGAGTTGATGTACCCCGTCGCTATAAGTAGATCCTTGGCTAATACGCTGGTCTGAAGTTAGTAGTCTTGCGGCTCTTATAGTTTTTTCCTGACCACCGATTTTCTTGTTTTCTTTAACTATGACAAAATCAGAATTTTGTTTTAAGTTTTTTAATTGTGTTGAGTAATTGCTTTTAATTACAGCATTTTCGTCTGCTTTAAGTATGTTGTCTTTATTTTTAGCGATTAGTACTTTTGCTTTGATTGAAGCAGTTATCCAGGATTTAATCTGATCAGGCTTTATAATATTAATTCTTTTACGCTGTGAGTGGGTAAGCTTTTTTTCTAATACCCATAGTTTTAGCTTTTCTGTAGAAATTTTATCTGGGTTATATTCTCCATTTTCATTGATATTTATATCCACGAATTCATTAATTAGTTGGTATATCCACGCATTAGGATTTGCGTTTGCTCCTAGGTGCTCTGAGAAATTTTTTGCATATCTGTAGCTAGTTGTGTCATCTAAAATTGTAAAATCAGCCTCATCAAGCATTAAAGCCCGAGGATTACTAAATGGATCAGATTCTTCAATTCTATGTTTGGCTTGAAAAATCGCCATGCTTGATACTTCTGCATAATGAATATCAGTATCTTGATATGTTTGGAATTTTGATTTTTGATCAATATATGTAGCCTTAATGCCGAGGCTAGCATAAAAATCTGATAGCACATCAATACCTTCATGAGCTAGAGCGCTATTAGATGTGCAAATATCAACTTTATTGCCTTCTAACCATTTCATGCCGGCCATTAAGCCAGTTATAAACGTTTTACCCTCGCCTGTATTAATTTGTGATAATACATTTTTGCCATGGAGCATAGCATTTAAGACTGCCAATGTTTGTGTGGAGTACGGCATAATTCCGTCTGTTCTGTCATTGGTAGGGGTTGTGCGATACATCATTTCTCGCATCAAAGCAAGAAATTGTAATTTTGCTGTTATTTTTTCTTCTTCAGTCGCTTCCTTGCTTTTCACGGTTTCTTGTAATTGGAAGGTAAAAGCTTGTACATCACCTGGAGTAAACTCTCTTATAGGTTTAATTGTTTTGTGCGTGTTTCGAGCTGCATTTTCTTTTATATGAACTGGAAGATTATTGCCAATTTGATTGACGTAATGGAACCAATATTGGAGTTTATTTTTTTGCGTATCAAATAATGAGCGTGGTTTAGTGAAAATAAGATTATTTATTTTCTCAATTTGCGAATTTACATCTGCATCAGAAAATTGCTTGGTTAAATACTTTTTATTAGGATTTTCATTCTTGTAGTCTTTGTCTGCAAAGCGTTTGTTATATGGGTCTTTACTAATATTGGCTAGCTTAAATTTAGCATCGGAATCACTATGAAAATTATCTAAGATATAATTAATTTGTTTTACATTAGGATAGGGTGGTCTATCGAAGTAATTTAGTGTTGTTTTAAGCTTGTCGTTATCAAATTTAAATAGATTAATTATAGCTTCATTTGTGTTATTTAATTTAGTAACGTTTGCAAGAATAGTTACTAGACTGTTAAGCTTTTCTTTATTGTTCTTAATTTCATTTAATTTTTCTGCAAGTAAGAAAGGGTTATCAAATTCGCTTAAAATAATAGATAAATATTCTTTTTTATCAATATCTTTAGTATTTATTAATTCTTTTATTTGTTTAAGGTTATCTTCTTTTAAATCATCTATATTTAGCTTAGAAACTACTTTAAGTAACGATAAATCATCTTTAAGTATTGTATAAACTAGATTAAAGACATTAGCATTATCATTGGTATATAGGTCTAGTAGCAGTTTAAGTAGTAACTCTTTGTTATATACATCAGTATTTAGATTATTAATGTGCTGTAGGTTTTCATTAATTTTTTCAGGTAAAGAATTTTTATATTTTTCTATAAAACTATCGTGATTAATAAGCTTTGATACTATAGATAATGGTGCTACAGGGTATTCATCAGAGTGATCAATTATAGATGTTAGTAAAGTATTTAATATTTCAGCAGATACGCTTGATTTATGCTCAAAAACCATTTGAATTACATCATTGCCTGAACCTGGCCATTTATCGTTAAATTCTATACATTTTTGTATGGATTCATTAATGCTTTTGCTTTTGGTATTTGCAGCATCAATTAGTGTGGCGGGATTTTTTTCGTCAATTTCATTCCAGCCAATATCAAACCAGGTACTAGCTAATTCTTTAGCTTGTTGTTTTGTGTTTTCGGGCAGATTCTCGTTGGAAATATTTGTTTTTATTTCTGCTAGTCTTGCGGTTTTTATCTCATTTTTATTTATTGTGTATTTAGCCAGATTTTCTCCAGTAGCATCTATATAGTTTTTAATTTTATCGAATTTATTGGCAGGAGAAGCTATTAGAGGGTTTTTTATAGCATTGGTTACAGTTTCTCTAGCAGCCAATAATTTGTTTATATCTGTATTGTTATCGTACTTTGCTTTAAGAGTCTCACTTAAGTCTTCCAGTGATTTTTTAAGAAACTGCGGTATTTGATCCTCAATTTCTTCATAATCGCCTTTGATTATATTTAGTAGATCACATAGTCCTTGCTTGAAATCATTTAAAGCTTGTTCATTGCCTGGTAAAGGCCTTAAGGAAAATTCACAATTTAATTCATTTTTTAAATAAGCTTTTAAAGCAGATCTGGTATTTATGTTATCCGGAATGGTATTGATTGTTGCGCTTAATTTTTCTAAATATATATCTGATTTCTTTTCATCTATTTGAGCTAATAATTCAATTAAATCTTCAAATTGACTTTCGTTTTTGGATTTATAATTTTTTAAAGCATCAGTAAAGTTGCTTTGTAATTCTTTAGCGTCACTATCAGGTTTAATTTGAGAAATAGCCAAAACAGTTAGAAGTGGAGTAGTAAACCCTGATATTTCTGTTTCAATTTTTTCTAAGCAAGAGCTAAAAAGCTTTGCAGGTAATCTTGTATCTTTGTTTTCTGAATTTGCCCAAATTTGTAAAGCCTGTAGCCCATGCTCTTTGTGTTTTTTAATAGTGTTAAGGTAGAAGCCCTTGGCGTCTTCATTTATGTTGCTTATAAATTCAAACAAAGCTTGTAGATCTATTAAAGTAAAAATTTTTGCTATTTCTGGATTGTTTTTGTTTAGATCATCAAAATCTATAGAATTTAATATAGCAATTAGATTTTTAACATTTTCCTTAGTTTCACCTTCAGTGTTATTTTTAAAAGTTTCAAAAAATGCTCTTGAAGCTTTAGGCCAATCAACTTTTTGGGCGTTTTTGCCGGTTGTATATATTGCGAAAATACTTAAAAGATTGCGCTTATGGTTATCGGGAATATTTGAATCGTTAATTTCCTTGGCAATATATTGGTACTCAGAGAATTCACCGGTGTGTCGCTGAGATCCAATATATCGGTAAAAATAAGTTACATATTCTTGCAAGTTAAGAGTTGCTGGAGGGTTTTTAAGATCATCTATATTGTTTGGGGAATACTCATCAAGAGGTATATCCTTATTATTAAGCTGCATGTCAGGGTGAACGAATTTATATTTTTTAAACCTAACTGCATAGAACGCATTTTCATAATTTAGATTTAAATATTGATCATCATTAGTCTCTGATTCAGAGGCGCCAACTACTTCAAAATCACGATTTTCTGCAAATTGATTTTTTTTGATTGCCAAATTAAATGTGTTTAGTTGTTCTTGCCTTTTATATGGAGGCACTCCTTTCAAAATAGTTAATAATCTATCCAGCCCTACTTTTATGCTTTTTGGGGAAGCTTCATGATTAAAAGGGTATTTTTCTGGTAATGTTACCTGAAGTTTTTTTATTTCATCTAGGAAATAGCGAAAGGCCGTGTAATTTTCTCCTAGATCTTTTTTGAAGTCAGAATAATTTAGATTAATCCACCATTTTGTTTCAGCACTAGAAAAAGTGTTTTCTTTGGATAATATGTCAAATGCCTCGTAAAAGCTTAAAGCTTCATCTTTTTCTGTATTTTCTAGGCCAAGAGGTTTATCAAGAAAAACTGTGTAGTCACTGTTGGTCTGTAGAAATGTATTTAAAAAAGGAGTATATAACTCAGGATTATTATTTTTTAAGCTTTGAAGTTTGCTAAAGAATAGAAGAACTCCATTGGATCCAGTTGTCACCCATAACTTAGTTAGACCAGAACAAAGATTAATATTATCTCTAAATTCTTCGACAAAATGAGAGTAAGTATTCTTTATTTCTTCTTTGCTTGAAAAACATGAGTTAAAAATAACTTCGCGTGCTTCTTTGTTTTCTTTTTTATTGAAATCCTTAGGATTATATCCTAACCCTAGCGCCTCTTTTGTGTTTGCTTTTTTCTCGCGTGATTTTTCAAAAAGTATATAATTTCCAATGTCATAAGTAATTGTACTAGTATTCCCAAATCTTTCTTCAAAGCTAGAAAGTGAGCTGATGGTAAGTTTTGTCGCATTATCTTTGGTTAGGGTGTGATCAAAGCATAAAACATATCCATCATTAGGTCGTGCTTCATTTTTCGCTAAATAAAACCCTGCAGGTAGATTATCAGGGTTTATTCCTTGTTGAAAATCATATGAATTTAGCAGAATAGTTTCCCATGCTTTTTCATGTATGGCATTAATGCCATTTTTATAACCTGGGCATAGGTTTGCATTCGTAAAGTCTATGACTCCATTAGGATCAGGGCTTATTTTAATGGTGGGATACTTCGTTGCGCTTGAAAACAAAAATTTTGAACCTATATTGAGAATCCTGCTGTTATAAGACTTAAGAGTTTTTGGGGTGATTAATTCTCTTTCGTCAAATTTTTGAGTATTGGCGGCTATGCTGTCAAAACCTTGTTCATTTTCTTGTTCCATGGAGCTTTCTTGGTTTTGCTGTTGTGTTTGCGCCTGTTCTTGTTCTTGCTCTTGATATTCAACTTGTGTTTGTATCTGCCCACCTAATTCAAAAATATTTAGTATTTTATCTGAGGATTTTGGAGTTAAAGGTATGCTTTTTTCTTCAAAGTCATCTTGATCTGATTGTTGGAGAGCATGTTTATCTAGCTGTTCGTTATAATATTTTTGCACTGGGATGTTCATGTCAAAGTTGAATTTATAATATTCATTTTCTGAATTGAAATATGTAATCCCCTCGTTAATGCTTATTTTAATTTTCAGGGTTTTTTTACTTATGTATTTTTCTGCTATTTTCTTGAAAAATCTAGTTGTATTTTCTTTGTTTGGTATGTTTTTGGGATAAATTTCTAGGGTTTTTATTCCTATTTCATCAAGCCCTTCTAAGTGTTTATATAATTCATTGACTCCAGCTTCAGAATCAAAATTATGCCATTCTAACTTTGCGGTTTTAAATTTATTGGTATTTTTGTTGAGTTGATAGTATGCAGTTAATTCATTTAAGTGCTTTTGTATTCTTTTTTGTTTTATAGCCGCAGGTGTAGAAATATCTTCTCCGATGGAGTATTGCACAGAAAGGGTAGAACTTATTTTAGGGGCATTATTTGTTATATATGTTAAGAATTTTTCTACCCAGTTTGGGTGGTCGACAAATCTGGCGTGCTTTAGTATATCAGGGTTAATGTTGGGGACCATATAGGCGTATATGGTCCCGTGGTTGCATATATATTCTGTCAAAACATCCCACACTTCATCAGAGTTTTTGAATGTTATATTAGGATTTAAATAGTGTGCAAGATAATTTCTTGATAGTAGTTGGTTTATTAGCGTGATTTTGTCCGATTGAGTGTTTTTCTGATCTGTTTTATTTTGTTCATCAGGTTCATCAGGTTCATCAGGTTCATCTTGCTCTTCAAGTTCATCTTCAGAATAAATATCTAGTGGTGGTATGGTATATACTTGTTTGCCATCAATAAACATTTCTGAATAAAAAGGTGGCTTCTCTAAGGATGCAATCAATTGCTCCAACTTTTCAGTAGTATTGCTTGTCAGCTCAAACTTTATAGACTCATTTCGTGATTTTAATTCTATTTTCATACATTAAATTCATATATTAATACCATGCCTAATTAATTATAGGTGTTTAATATTAATACTTCCTTAAATAATGAGTAGTAAAAGTGCAGAACTTTCAGCCATAAGGTCAATTGCAATGAAGAATCTAGGTGTTTTTGATTGAATATTTTAGTGAAAATGCTAACAACAGAAATAGGGCGATAGTGCTTGCGACAACAATTAAGCCAAATTCATTCATATAACCTGCAGCGTGCGAAACTGCGTGTATCGGTTGAAGAAGAACTGAAAGTTTGGCAATTTGAGCTGCAGCATAATTTGCATATCCACCAACAAATAAATAATACAGCCCAGTTAAAAACCCTTTGGATTGATTTGGTGCTTTTTGATTTATTTCGCTAAAAACTACGGGGTCAATAAATAGTTCACCAGAGCCAATTAGGCATAAACCCAGTACCGGCCAAATCATCATGCTAAGTCCGCCTGCAGCTACAGGAAATAATTTGTCGCCAGCGATTATCATCGTGAAACCAAGTGTTAGAAGGGTAAGGCCTGTCATTATTTTAAATATCACATGAATTTCAATATTGTTTTTAGCTAAATAGCGCCACAGCATTGCAATCAATGGTCCCGCAATTGTAATAATCATTGGGTTAATAGCTTGAAACCAAGCAGCGGGAGCTGTGAATGACCATATATGACGGTCTACTTCGCGTAGTACATATAAGCTAATTGAGCTGCCACCTTGCTGATTGAAACACCAAAAAATAAAAGAAAAGCAGGTGATAGTAAGTAAAAGAATTAGTTGTTTTTTCTCTTTTTTACTAGCTTTTTTGTATATATGAGTACTAGTTGGTAGTGCTGCAATACCAACGCCAATTAATAGCCATAGCGCGAGTCCTTCAAACAAAATAACACTCAGGGCCAAAACAGCTACAGAAGTTCCAAGGGCTAAAGTTATGATATGGTTTGCAGTAAGATTAAATTTTTGATCAACAAACTGCTGTACGTTGTGACGCTGCGATAAAAATAAAGCTAAACCTAGGCTCATGCCTATACCACCTGTTGCAAAGCCCCAGCTCCAGCCGTAATAATTAACAACTATAGCGCAAACTATAGGGCCTATAGCTGCTCCTAAATTACCAACTATGTAATACCATACAAACACACTGTCGTGGCGCTCAGGGAATTTTTTATAACAGCTAGCCACTAAGCATATCGCGTTGGTTTTAAAGAATCCTACACCTGCTGTAAGCATTGCTAGGCCTAAATATAGGTTGAATTGCCCCGGGTAGCTTAAGGTTATATGTCCAATAATAAATAGAATGCTACCAACTATGATTGCATTTGAATGGCCAATCCATTTGTCGGCTATCCATCCACCAACTATAGGGGTTAAAAATATTAGAGCCACATATGAGCCAAATAAAGAGTAAGCTTGGGGGTCAGAGAAATTAAGCGATTGAGAAAGATAGAGAATTAGAAGAGCTCGCATTCCGTAGTAGCTGAAGAATTCCCACATGGCAGTCATGACAACAGCAGTGGCGGCTTTTTTTGATTGGGCGAGGCTTGATCCATTCAAACTGTTGATAAGACCTCCAAATCTTCGAGTATTTCCTTACAATTTTTTTATTCTAACCTATTTGGAAATTAATTTCTTTATGTGGTTTTGTCATCAGGTTCTAGGCAACGTCTCTAAAGTTATTATCAGGCTGCAAAAGGAGAAAATTGGTTATAAATTACGCTTCATTTCGTTAAATAGAATGACTATTCGCCTCATTAAGCGCCATTTCTATCTCAATTCTTCACTTTTTCGCTTCTGTTAAAACTTTAGGGATGTTGCCTAGCAATCTCGATTATTAATTTTACCGTCAGGCATGACGGTATGACAAAACTTAGCTTTACTTAAGTCAGCTGCGTGATTTCCGTTAATATTAAAAATTCTAGCACCTTTTAAGTTTGCATTAGAGAAGTCAGTATTTTCCCATCTTTCTGCATCTGTTAAAGATATTTGTGGCGAAAAATAAGGCTGTCCGGCATTGGGGCCACTTATTAGAGTGGCGTCATTTAAGTTGGCATTATGAAAATTTGCTCCTCGAAATAAACCATATAAATTAGCTCGTTCAAGGTTTGAATAAGAAAAGTTGGCATCTCTCCAATCAGAGCCCCAGCCGTGCATAGCGTCCATTTTTGAAGTGGTTTCCTGTAATTTCGAATGGCTAAAATTGGTGTTGGTGTAATCACCAAGACTTATATTGGCGTGGCTCATATTGGTAAATGAAAGATTGGCATTCCTGAAGTCATTGCCATAAAGATTGCAGCCTCGAAGATGAGCATGGCTAAGATTGGTATTTACAAACTTAGCTTGGGCTATTGGCGTTGTATATCCGCGTAAAGTAATCTGGAAATTGCAAAGATTTAAGTCGGCATAGCTTAAATTTGCGCCAGATAGATCACAGTTAAGCCAAGCAACTTTGTCTTTATTTTTTGAGGTTATAAAAGGGTTTTTTTTGGGGTTTGTGTTTCCTGGCTGGAATTTACTTAAATCGGCGTTTGATAGGTCGCAATTAACACATTCACAGTTCTTAAGTAGTATTTCTTTAGTTGTTGATAGTGGGCTTATTTCAGCATTTGAGCATGTATTAATTGCAATCAGGGTGACAACTGTTGCGTATGCTATCTTCTTACTGTTCTTTATTCTTATCATTGAAATAAAGTCCTTTTTCAATAATATAATTCCAAACCACTTCAGGGATCAATGATTTCACAGAAATATTTGCCAAAATTTTCTTTCGAATTTGATTAGCCGCAACTTCTGGTGGATTTAAGGGTAATGTAAGTATTTTGCCATTATAGCTTTTAATAAATTCAGATATAGAGTTTACAGATCTTTCATTTAGAATATCATGTAATTTGTTAGAAATAATGAACTCCTGCCCGATTCTTTTAACGAATATAAGGCTTGCAATATCTAAAATTTCATTTGCCTTGTGCCATTTATCAAATTTGGTGAAGGCGTCTGATCCCATTATCCAGCAAAGCGTATTATTGGGGTATTCATTTTTCAGCATCCTCAGTGTCTCGACAGCATAAGAAGGAGTTTGACGCTCTATTTCAATTTTGCTGACCTGAATTTTATTTGATGAATTCGCAAAAGCAAGCTTGGTCATATTATATCTGTCTATGGCGCTTGCTGAAGGTTGTTCTCTGTGCACTGGAATATGGCAGGGAACTACTAAAACTTTAGAAAACTCTGGAAGTTTAGCTATTTCCTCTGCGATGCGAACATGGCCTTTGTGGATAGGATCAAATGTTCCGCCAAGGATTCCAATAAGTTTAGATTTATTTGTCATAGCTATCTCGACAAGCTGATCACTATTTGTGTTAGTGATTGCCATGCTGAGCCTGGTTGGACTCCTTTTAGCAATCGATCAACTTTATTGGTTTGGCTTAATATATTTTGAAGTTTCTCAGTAGTCAAGCGACCCAATGACCTTAATATCATTGGTTGTTTGGATTTCCATATTTTTTCTTTTGTCATTATTGATTCTAAGTTTTCGCCTTTAGTTCGTTTGATGGACAAAAGGTAGAGAAGTCTTATATCCTTTGTAATAGCCCAGAGAGTAAGGCTGGGTTCAGTACCTTGTTGTTGAAGTGATGTTAAGACTTTTAAGCATTTTTTTCTGTCGCCACTTAATATTGCGTCAGATAGAGCGAATACATCGAAATTAGTATCTCCGACTAGTATGTTAGATAGAGTCTCATGGTTAATTTTTCCTGGTTTGCAGAGAAGTTTGAGTTTTTCTATAGTATTGCAGGCTGCAAGTAAGTGACCCTCGGTCTGATCATTAAACCAAGCAAGAGTTTGGCGATCCATGCTGAAGCCAGCATTTGATAGTTGGTCTTGCAACCAGTATTGTTGCTGCATTTTTGATAGGGGCCAAATTTGTATGGAGACCCCATGCTTATCAAAGTTTTTGACCCATTTTAAGTTTCTTTGGGCAGGGGTTAGCCGCTCACTTATTACAACTAATTTTTTATTAGGAGAAGGTTTTTCTATATAGTCAGTTAGCTGTTCTTGGGCTTCTTTGGGTACTTTAAAGTTCCACAATTTAAGTTCAATTAACTGCTTTTCTGCAAATAAGCTTTCAGTATTTATTTCTCCAAAGAATTGTGACCAATCAAATTGAGGATCAAGCTGATGAAAGGTGCACCTTTCCACAAAACCTTGCTGTTTTGCCGAGTTGCGTATTTGCTGTCTTGATTGTTCAATTAACTGAGTTTCGTCTCCAGAGATCCAATAGGCTGGGGACAGTTCTTTTTTTAAATGGTTGCTTAGCTCTTCGCGTTTTAGCTTCATTTCTTTTGGTCTCGAAATTTGGCTTGGATGGCTTTTTGTGTTGCTTCTGAGCTTAATACCTCAAAGAGTCTTTGCATCATAAGAACTCTCATGCTTTCTTGTAAGTTGGTGTACTGATCATTGTTATCTAGTAGTTGGTTGGCATTTAGGATTAGCTGTTGGTTTATGGATAAGGTTTGAGGTCCATAAATTACAATTCCCTTGCTGCTTTCAAGCTGGTAAGTCATATCCATTTTTACAATGTAAACGCGTGCTTCGGTGCTATCACCGGTAGTGATGTTGAGATTGTTCCATTTAGTTTTAATAATATGTAGAGTAATCGGAGCTGCTAGACGGTTCGCTGCTAACTTAACGTTTGCCCATTTCATTTGATTACGAAGGTCTTTGGTAAAGGCTCCGTACTGGTCATTGGTCGTTAAATATATATTTTGCAGGGAAGTGGGTAGAGGCTCTAATCCACGCAAATGAAACCCGCATCCTGCAACCAACATGCAGGACGATAGAGCAATTTTTTTTAAAAAATTTATTTTAAACATTTGCTATACAACAATATTTACTAATCTCTTTGGAACTACAATAAATTTTTTGTAGCCGTTATCTCCAATATGACGTTTAACGTTTTCGTTGGCAAGAGCAATTTCTTTAATTGCATCTTTTTCCGCATCAGATGGTACTTCTATTTCGGCTCTTCTTTTGCCATTTATTTGGACTGCAAGAGTTATTGAATCTGTACGTAGGGCTTTCGCATTATGCTTTGGCCATGTTGCTTCAAGAATATCTTCGCCAAATCCAAGTTCGCGCCACAAAAAGTGACTTATATGAGGAGTTATAGGTGACAATAATCTTAATAGTGCGCTTACGCCTTCAATTATAAGTTCTTTGTATCCTGGTTCTTCTGATTTAACATTTTGCAGAGCATTGGTAATTTTCATTGCAGCTGCCACAACAGTGTTGAATTGGTATTTAGACATATCAAATTCAACTTGCTTTAGGTTGCTATGCAGTTCAAAACGCGCTGATTGTACATCTTTGCTAGCTGATTTCCAGTCAAAATCACGATTGTTGTTATTAAGGCATTCAGAGATGATTTCTTGGTTATTTGATGCCAGAGACCAAAGCCTTTTAAGGAATCTGTGGGCGCCATCTATTCCAGAATCATTCCATTCTAGAGTTTGCTCTGGTGGAGATGTGAAAATAATGAATAGCCTTAAAGTGTCTGCTCCATACTTATCAAGCATTTCTTGCGGATTAACTACATTACCCTTTGATTTAGACATCTTAACACCATTTTTCAATACCATGCCTTGTGTTAGAAGGCTGGTAAAAGGCTCATCACTGTTAACTAGTCCTTCATCTCTTAGTAGTTTATGCATGAATCGTGCATAAAGTAGATGGAGGATTGCGTGTTCAATTCCACCAATGTATTGATCAACAGGTGTCCAGTATTTAGCTCTATCATCAAGCATTGCTTCGTTTTGATCTGCACATGCATAACGCGCATAGTACCAGGATGATTCCATAAAGGTATCAAAAGTATCTGTTTCACGTTCTGCCGGTTTCCCGCATTCTGGACATTGAGTTTTATAGAATTTAGGGCAATCTTTTAATGGGGATCCTTTGCCATCCGGTGCTAAGTGAGTAGGTAGTTCAACTGGAAGATCGTCTTCAGGGACCGGTACAGAACCACAGTCTTTACAGTTAATGAAAGGAATTGGGGCTCCCCAGTATCTCTGTCGAGAAACACCCCAGTCACGTAATCGGTATTGCTTTTGATGGTGACCAAGGTTTTTTTCTTCTAGATCATGAATAATAGCCTCACAGCCGTCTTTGCATGATAAATTTGTGTATTTGCCTGAATTTTCCAAGAAACCATCTTTGGTAATAAATGCGCCATTGGTTTCGTAATCCCATTCTCTGCTGTCAATTGCTGAAATAACTGGTTTGATTGTTAAGTCATATTTTTTAGCAAATTCAAAATCACGAGTATCATGAGCAGGTACCGCCATTACACAGCCTTGACCGTAATCCATAAGCACATAGTTTGCTATCCAAATTGGAAGTTTCTCGCTACTCAAGGGATGAGTTGCAAAAAATGGAGTGGCAATACCTTTTTTCTCCATTGTCGCCATGTCAGCTTCTGCAACTTTGTTATGTTTGCAATCATCAATGAATTTTTGTATTTCTGGATTTTGTTTTGCCGCTTTTTTCGCTATAGGATGCTCTGCAGCCACAGCTAAGAATGTAGCACCCATTAAAGTATCGGGGCGAGTTGAATAAACCTTTAACCTTGAATCATCGTCGGCTATGAATGTTATCTCAGCACCGTGCGATCTGCCTATCCAGTTGCGCTGCATAGTTTTAACTTCTTCTGGCCAGTCGTCTAAGTTATCCAGGCTATCAAGAAGCTCATCGGCGTAGTCAGTAATTTTAAGAAACCATTGTGGAATTTCCTTGCGTTCGATTAGTGCACCAGATCTCCATCCGCGCCCGTTAACAACCTGTTCATTAGATAGTACAGTTTGATCAACTGGATCCCAGTTAACCATTGATTTTTTACGATACACGAGCCCCTTTTTGTATAGGCGCAAAAATAACCATTGTTCCCAGCGATAGTAGGATGGATCACAAGTTGAAAATTCACGCTGCCAATCAATACCGAAACCAAGTGATTTCAGCTGCTCTCGCATGCGTTTTATGTTTTCTTCAGTCCACTCAGCAGGAGGTAGTTTGTGTTTAATTGCAGCATTTTCTGCAGGTAAACCGAAAGCGTCCCAACCCATAGGTTGCATAACACTTTTGCCAAGCATCTTTTGATATCTTGTAACAACATCACCTAAAGTATAGTTTCGAACATGACCTACATGGAGTTCTCCACTAGGGTAGGGCAGCATAGATAGGCAGTAAAATTTCTCTTTATTGAGATCTTCTTTTGCTTGAAATGAGTTGTTTTCGTTCCAGTAAGACTGAGCTTCAGCCTCAATAGCTTTGGGCGTATACTGTTCTTTTATCATGATTTTTATAGACTTTATTTTGTTACTGTATTAGGGGCTACCCCTCTGAGTATGGTATAATGTATTACATATGAAAAAAGCAGGCAATGCTTTGCTCAATAAATATTTAGAGTTTTGATATGTTTGAAAAGAAGGGTGGTCGTAAAACTGGTTGGTCTCCGGAGTCGTTCGAGGAATCACGACTTCATATTGTGTTGGCAGCTGATGATCTCCTCAAAGAAAAAAGTTATCAAAAATATCTAGATAAATTACAACGTATTCTTGGGCATTCCGAACACGATTCTTATGAAACTTACTATCTTCCCTTAATCAAAAATTATGCTGAATTTGTACAGATTATTCCCTGGGATGTGCATGAGGGGCTGGGAGGTTTATTAGCCCGTGGTCTTGAAAGCGCCTATGCAGGATTAACAGCACTGCGTCAAAAACCTTCTCTCTGGAAAAATGTCCATTTACAATTTGCAGTATTTAGTGATGCTATGTTGCACTTTGTTGATCATGTAATCTTTAATTACAAGATTATGCGGTATGAGCGAGACGGGAAGTTTATTGACAATTGGCAGCCACTTCTAGGTTCTATGGAGGTGGGGACTTATTACAAAATTAGACCATATCGTGCGACTGTTCGTGGTAATGGAGCCTTAAGGGCTTTGTTGGCTCGAATTGTCCTGCCTAAAGATGGTTTCTTATTTTTATCAGAAAATTTGCCGCTTTTAATGCAATGGTTGTCTTTGATAGAAGAAGACCGAGGTGGTTCTGGTGGTCTGGTAAATATATTGCAGCCAATTTTAGAGCGTTTTAAAGAAGTTCCTCAGCTCTTAAATGCCCTTCATACTGATTCTTTAGAGACTCCAGAAATGCAGGCTGCTGAAGATTTCTGGAAGTGGGTTAAAGAAAAGGTTGCCGATGGTACTTTAACAGTTAATCAGCCTGACTCAATGATACATCGTGTTGAGTCCGGTGTATTTTTAATGTACCCAGCACTATTTGAAGAATTCAGCAGGGTCTATTCAAGAACTATTAACTCAATTGTGCTTTATAAGCAGTTTAACCACATGGGATTGACCCAAATGAGTGGTTATGATTATAAATTTGAGCAATATTTCTCACATAATCCTTTGGCTAGAGGGAATGTGCCACTAGGCGGATCTACCTTAGCATCAACTAAAACAGCAACAACTTCCTCTGCTGATTCTCAACTCCAAAAAAGCGTTGGGGTCACATCTAAAAACGAGCCTTCACATAATGCTACTGGTGAACATAAAAAACCAGCGTCAAATGAAATTCCAGCCCATAATCACCAACAAAAACCGGTTCATGGTAAAGAACCTATGCATGAAAGAGAAATGACTATGGCCTCACGAAATTTCCTTTTAGGTATGAGTAGTGAAAGACTGCAAAAACTTAAGGGAGAGGAACCAGAAAAGAATTTGGTTCAAGGTGCTGTTATTGAAGATGTCGGTCTGCTTTTTTCAAATGATAAAACTCCTGAAGTTACCAATCAGCTGCAAAACCAAGCGCAGTCTCAGTCTAAATGGTGATAGATATATCTGTTATATTCGTTAAATTTATTGACAACTTAATCTAGGTTTATAGAATAGAATTTTCTTTAATTTTTCTGAAAAGGAATCCAAAAAAAATGAGTAGGCGTCAAATTGAAAAGCTTTATAATGCTTTACACTCACCTAATTCTAAAAGCATTAGTTTTTTTAATGTTACTAGAAAATATTCATCTAGTAACTATAAGAATGTTTATGACCTCACAAATGAAATCGAGAGGATAAGTTGCTACTTAGAAAAAGATGATTACTGTGAAGCTGGTAAGTTGTTAGAGAATTGCTGTGAGTTATTAGAAAATTATCATAGTGAAAATGGTGTCACCCCAGAATGGAAAAATTTTTCTGACTTGTTTATATTCAATGCAGAGAGCTGGATTTCATTGGCTGGGCAGGAAGGTTGTAAAACAACTATTCATCTAAGTAGCAGAAGAGATCTTTTCAGAGCTTATATAAGAGAGCACTATGATGAGAATACTTATGAGCAAAAGAATACACTTTAAACTCTTTTGCTAATTAGTATTACAGCTGTAAGTTTTAGAAATTTGCAGCTGTAAGGGCAATTGCTAACTTAACTGCCCTAAGTTTTACATAATTGTGCACATATTTTTATGAGTAATACTCTCATTATAGTTGTTGTCTTTGGGTTGATTTGTATTATAGACAAGGGTTCTCATATTAAATAAATTTATACTGTTTTCATTTATAAGCTTTGGCAAAACCTTAATTTGACGACCATTAGAAATTTTATCTTTATTCCTTAAAGTGAAATCATATTTTTTATTCTGGGGCAGAATTTCATATATTTCTTCAAATTGTCGATTGGTTATAATTTTGTTTTCATGCTTTAAAACAAAATTATAACGCTTCTTTTGAGGGATAAATTTAAGTATAACTACTAGTTGGTACCCATCTTTAATTTTTCTTTCGTATTTTAAAGCAAAAGCATATCTCTTATTTTCCGGAATAGCATAAAGAACAGATTGCAGTTGATAGTGACCTATAATTTTATTGATATGTTTTAGAACAAAGGTATATTTATTATTTTGAGGAATGAAATCAAGTATAACTGCTAGTTGGTAACCATCTTTAATTTTTCTTTCGTATTTAAGAGCAAAGGAATAAATATTTTTTTCTGGAATAGTATAGAGTACAGACTCAAGTTGCGGTTTGCCTTTAATCTTCTCAATATGACGCAAAGCAAAATCATATCGTTTATTTCTTGGGGTGTATTTAAGAAAATATGCAAGTTCCCAACCATCCTTAATTTTATCTTCATACTCCAAAATAAAATCATAGTGTTTGTTTTGTGGGATGAGTTTAAAGAAATGTTCAAGTAGTTTATTGCATTGAATTTTACTTTGGTGTCTTATAGCGAAATTATATCTTCTATCTTCCGGCATGAGTTTAAGAGTGTGTATAAGTTTTTTATCAGTGTTAATTTTCAGTTGGTTATACCATCGATCTCCGAAGCATTGGCAAATAAATTTTTTGTCTGTTCGCATGCTTTTTTTGTGAAAAAGTATCCATTCTAAAGGTGTGCCGCTAAAAGGCTTATAAATTAAATTCAAATAATTATTGCCTAAGCTCATTTTTTGATCTTTTAGCTCTGGATTGTTATGTATAATATCAATAACCTCTTGTTTGTTTTCCTTAGTAATAGAAGTTAGTAATTTCTGGATAATTAGAAATTTATTGTTATCTTTTAAGTTATGATGAGCTTGTCGATAGCTTAATAATCTAAACCCAGGAGTAACTTCTTTTGTGCCAAGAGTGTTGGTATTATTGGCGAAAGCTTGTTTAATTATTGAAGATATAATTTTATTATCTATATTAAAGTTTGAACTTTTCTTCCATTGGCTTTGGTTTGTAAGTATCAAAGGTATTTGTGATGTAGCAAATAAGCGAGCCTGGAGGGTTTTAATATATATTTTATCTTTTTTGGCTAATTTGTTATTTCTTCCTTTGTTCATCAAGCAAGGTAGTATTTCGCCTAAGTCATTTTTTTTATAATCAGGGTGTTTTTTTATTACGCCCCAAGCTTCTGCTGGATAAGCAAGATTTTTTGCGTGTTCGCGTGCAACTTTTGCTTGATAGATAGATCCACCGCAATTATGGTAATGTTTTTGGTATATAGAAAGAAGGTATTTTATAACATTCTTTGATACACCTGTTGGATTAAGTATGTCTTCAAGTAATGATTTTAAATGAAGCTCTCTGTCTGTATAGTTATTAATCCAGTAGTGTATGGTGCTTTCTCCTGAAGTTTGGTAATTTCCAAATAAAAATGGGTTGGTAGAAATCACACAATCAGCATAGTCGTCACTATTATCATTGATTTCTTGAGATCCATTCTGGCTAAAATAGTCGGTAAATTCTTCTAAAGATTTAAACTTTTGAAAGGTTTTATTAAAAATACGAAATGTAAAGAGGTTAGGCCTTATTTCTAACCATTTGCTAAGTGACGAGTATATTTCATAGACGAATGCCACATCACTGCTACAGGAATGATAAAAATAAATATATTTATCGTTATCTTCTTTTTCTTGCCTAATAAAGTTATTGGCTGTTTCTATTAGCTTAGCCTTATCTAGGTAACTTAATTCAAGATAATTAGAATGAACAAAATTTTCAATATTTCTTTCAAGGTCTCCTTCAATATATTTATTTTTTAGGATAGTTTTGATGTGCAGTTCGCTTTGCGATAGAGGAACTTTTTTATTAGATAATTTTCGTTGTTTTATGGATGATGCATTACTTTCAAAATTTTGCTTAAGTTCACCCAGTACTCTGATGTGATTATGAGTTATTTCTGCTACCTCTTCCCATGGATGGATTGATTTATGTTGGCGCGCCTGTTCACCAACATATGCTTGCAATACATCTATGCGATTATATAAAGCTTTAAAAAATCTATTTTGTAGGTCAGCAGGCAATTCTACGTTTTCAATTATTTTCCATACAGATTTATGAAGAGACTTTGGGTCGATTAATGCATCTAGTTGTTTTTTAATTTCATCTAGAGATAATGACTTAAACCAGTGAGCTGACTGTGTATTTTTGTTAGGATCTAATAAGCTTTTGAGTTCTGATGCTTTATCTGGATTTTCATTGCGGTTTGCACCTAGAGATCTAAATAAAAAATTAGATCCAGCATCTATCAAATAAACTTTATTATCACTTTTTGAAGCTAAAAAATTATCATGATTTAAATCAATGTTTCCCAGTAAAACATGGGCGGTAAAAGTGTTTTTAGCGTATTGCTCAATCAATTCTTCTGGTTGCTGCAAAGCTGGCTCTATATATTCTGAAATTACAAAGTTAGTGCTTAATTTTGTGGAAATATAAGTGTTAATAGTTTTAACTTTTTTAAGTAAATTTTCAGATAAAGTTTGATAAATTGCAGTTTTTGGTATGTTGAGTTTCATTTCGTGATACAGCAATTTACAAAGCAATTCTGCTTTGTTAGCATCAGGATGAGCTCCAAATTTTAAAACATATTTTCTAGGGTTTTCTTGTTTTGATAATAAGAAAACACTATCTGTTCCTCCCCCTAACGGGGTTATTTCCCAGTCATCAAAATTTTCAGGGAAGTCTTCATTGATTCCGATGAGTGGGTATAGGTTGGTTTTGTTTGAAATATTGGTGTAATTTGTGCTCATGAGTAAAGTGCTAAATTAGTCTGTGTAAATTATATGCAAATCATGTTTTTTTGTCAATCGGTATATGGTTTATTTATTAATAGTGGGCGGGGATTTACCTTCAGCAAGTACATAATGGCAGTGGATGCTTAAAAAACTACATGATCCTAATACATCAACCCAATGTATAAATTTAGAGGTGTTTATAAAGGTTGTTGCCTATTTTATAGTGACAGTCTTTATGTTCGTAAAAGAATGAATTCCCTCAGCTGCCAACTCTCGACCATACCCAGAACCTTTAATGCCACCAAATGGTAACCTTGGGTCAGAAGAAACCCCTGTATTTACAGCGCAAGCTCCAGATTCCAACATAGTTGCAGCAATTAACTCGCCTCTTGCAATATCTTTGGTGAAAACTGCAGCACCTAGCCCATATGAAGTGTCATTGGCAACTTGAATTGCTTCCGCTTCATTACGAACCTTTATAATACAGGCAACTGGGCCAAAAACTTCTTCATCGAATGCAGTTATTCCTTTGTGAACATCAGTAAGGAGTGTGGCTGGATAGTAAAAACCAGGTTGGTCTGGAATTTTACCGCCGGTAACAAGAGTAGCACCTTGTTCAATACTTGCTTGAACTTGGCGATGCACTTCATTTCGCAGATCTTCTCTTGCCATTGGGCCAAAGTTTGTTGTTTTATCCATAGGGTCACCCATTACAAAGCTTGCAATTTTTTCTTTGAATAATTTTAGAAAATCATCATACACTTCTTCTTCAACGATTATGCGTTTAGCTGCAATGCAGACTTGTCCAGTATTTTTCATTCTGTATTCAGCGCAAGTTTCGGCTGCCAATTCAAGGTCTGCATCTTTAAAAATTAAATAAGGATCGCTGCCACCAAGCTCTAGAATAACTTTTTTGAGTGCTCCTGCTGCTTCTGCTCCAACTTCTCTACCTGCTCTTTGACTGCCTGTTAAAGAAACACCAGCAATATGCTTATGATTAATTATTTTTGATGCACCATTGTTGTCAACAACTACTGATCTAAATACGTCATCTGGGAAGCCCGCTTCAGTCATAATTTTTTCAATTTCAAGGGCACTAGTCGTAGTGATTGGTGCATGTTTTAAAATTGCAGTATTACCAGCCATAAGAGTTGGGGCTGCGAATCTAAATACCTGCCAAAAAGGAAAGTTCCAAGGCATAATAGCAAAAATCACTCCTAGTGGTTGGTAAGTTACAAATGACTTCGAATAATCTGTTTGAATAACTTGATCCCGGAGATAACTTTCAGCTTTTTCAGCGTAATATTTACAAACCCAGGCGCATTTTTCTATTTCAGCTATACCTGCTGTAACCGGTTTGCCCATTTCATTGGCCATAATCTTAGCATATTCTTCTTTGTTATTTAGAAGAATATCTGCAACCTTAAGCATTGGTACTGCGCGATCTCTAAAGCTTAAATTTTTCCACTTAGAATAAGCTTTATTAGAGTGATTAATGATTTCTTCGACATCTGTTTCACTCATCAGTGGGAAGGTGTGAGTGACTTCACCGGTGCTTGGATTTATTGTTTGAATGTCCGCCATTTGCAGATTTCCTTAAAATAATTTGTGCTCAATATAGCGCCAATTACGTGAGTGTTCAATATATTTATGATAATTATAGAATATCAGTTTTATCTTTGTATTCACGGATGAATAATGTTTAAAAAATTATTGGCTATTATTTTATCTTTATTTGTTTTAGCAGGGTGTAAAGATGACTCGCCCTGGAATAACCCTCATATTTCTGAAAATGATCCAGCAAATACTTACTATAGTACGTTTTCAGCAAGACCTAAAACTTTAGATCCAGCAAAAGCATACTCATCAGATGAGTACCGTTTTATATCTCAAATATATGAGCCACCTTTGCAATATGACTTATTAAAGCGCCCATACCAACTAACTGTTTTAACTGCTAGTAAAATGCCTCAAGTAAATTATTTTGACGAAAATATGCACCAAGTAGATAGTTCACAAAATGCCAAATTTTCTGAATACACAATTAATATTAAACCAGGTATTTACTATCAACCATTTCCAGCTTTCAAGAAAAAAAGAGAGCTAATAGCTGCTGATTATACGTATGAAATTAAGCGCCTTGCCCATCCTAATTTGGGATCTCCTATATTTGGTTTGATGGCTGAGCATATTGTGGGGCTCAAAGACTACGCCAAGAAACTAAGAAGTGAGAATAAAAAAGGCTTTCTTGACTTAAGAAAATATGACTTTAAAGGGGTAAAGGTTACAGGTAGGTATCAGTATAAAATTTTAGTAAAAGGCAATTACCCGCAGTTTATGTATTGGTTAGCCATGCCATTTTTTTCCCCTATCCCATGGGAGGTTGATCAATATTATTCGGAATTTGGTAAAGATGATAATAATTTGAGTTTTGATTGGATGCCAGTTGGTACAGGTGCTTATTACCTGAAAGAAAATAACCCTAATTTGCAGATGGTGTTAGTCAAAAACCCTAACTATAAGCATGAAAGGTTCAAGGGTAATTTGTTGCCATTTATAGACAAATTTGTGTTTTCTTTAGAAAAAGAGTCTATTCCTCGTTGGAATAAATTTCTACAAGGATATTATGATGAGTCAGGAATAGCGGCCGATAGTTTTGATCAAGCAATTAGGGTAGGAAAGGATGGTACACCATATTTATCACCATTCATGAAAAGAATGCAGATACAGCTTGAAACTGCCGTTGAGCCATCAATTTTTTACTTTGGATTCAATATGTTAGATGATGTTGTTGGGGGTGATTCCGATAGGGCTAAAAACTTAAGGCATGCAATTGCAATCGCTTTGGATTATTCTGAATATATTTCAATTTTCTTAAATGGCAGGGGGGTAGTTGCCAATGGCCCAATTCCACCAGGTATTTTTGGTTTTGATCAAGTAGGCACTAAAAAAGTTCCTATCAAAAAAGCTTATGAACTAATGAAGGCCGCGGGCTATGAGCATGGTTTAGATCCTAAGACTGGTAAGGCATTGGTTTTATACTACGATACTGTAGGCTCTGGTGATCCTGGGCAAAAGTCTATGTTTGATTGGATGCATAAGCAATTTGCAAAACTTGGGATTGATTTGCATGTTCGTGTTACTCAATATAATCGGTTCCAGCAAAAGATGCGCAGCGGTAACTTTCAGATGTATTCATGGGGGTGGAATGCAGATTACCCGGATCCTGAAAATTTCTTATTTTTATTTTATGGACCTAATAGCAAAGTCAAATATGGTGGAGAGAATGCTTCCAATTACATAAGTTCAAAATTTGATGAGTATTTTGAACAAATGAGGTCAATGCCAGACAATCAAGAACGTAAAGATCTAATTCAGAAAATGGTTGAAATTTTGCAAAAAGACCAGCCATGGGTTTGGGGCTTTTATCCAAAACAATTTGTATTAGCACATCAGTGGGTTAGCACAGAGCCAATTAACCCTCTGGTCAATAATTTTATGAAGTACTTAAAGGTTAATCCAAAACTTCGCCATAAAAAACAAAAAGAGTGGAATAAGCCGGTTATTTGGCCAATATGGTTTTTGCTCGCATTTGTAGTTATAGGGGTTTTGCCAATATTTTTGAAGTTTTACTTTTTCAAAATAAAGTGAAATATTCTTTTATATTAATGGGTTCTTATGTGATGAGGGATGCTTTCTTGAATATTTTCAATTAATTTATTAGATCTTATCTCTGATGTGGTATTTCTGAAAAATAAGTTATTTTTAGTCAAATTTATTTTTGCAGCAATAGAGCAAGCTATTGGAATAACCATGAGACTTAAAAGTGCCAGGCAAATCTGAAGTATTCTTAAAATCATTTTTTCGCCAAGATGGCTTTTGCAAATTAACTTTATATCAGGATCTTTGGAGTTTGAAATTTTTTTGTAAATATTATTTATTTCAGATTTAATGCGGCATAAATTTTTACCTAATTCTACTGAGTCTATTTCACCATTTTTTTCTAGTAGTTGATTTGCTTCTATAATTGCTTCATTAAGCCCCGAATCTAGATTTTTGACGGCTGTTAACTGGTTGCGTGCATAAGTTTTTGTTGTAAATTTATGCTTCATTGGTTCTAAGGTGCATTTGTAGTCATCTATTAATTTCTTTATTTTAACTGCATTTTCATTATATGCCTTAAGTATTTTAATATTGTCCTTCTGCTTATTTAACTTTTCGTTTTCTGATTTATGATAATCATCATCAGTTTGACTCGCCTTATCTGTAGCCTGATTTAATTCGTGTTTAGTTCTTAGTGATTCGACGTATTTAGTTCTTAGTGATTCGTATTCATTCCTTAATAACTTTTGCCTGGTTTTGGCTAGCTCAATGTTGATATTTGAGCTAGCTAAAAATAAATCCTCATAGGTTAAACCAATTGTGTTAAGTTTTACTAGCTGCCCTTCCGAAAAGATTTTGTGTTTTCCTAATAGGTTATTGTGATCTAGATTAAATGCATTTGTTTGTCTGGTAGGGGTTGGATCATGCCCATGAACAAAGGTAACTTTATAATTTTTATATTCCTCTTGTCTTTCAAGTTGAGTTACATCTCTATTCCATATTATTTTGTATAAAGCGTCGTTCTCATTTCTTATGCTTATTGGTTCAAATTTAAGTAAGAAATTTTTTTGAAACGCTTCGTTAATTTGATTTATTGAGTAAGCTAGTGATATTGGACTTTTGTCAGCATATTGAACCCGCAACTGGTTCGCTGCTAATTCAATAATATTTAGATCTACTGGGGCGTGAGTAAAGATAGTAATTCTATCTTCAGTTAAACTAATTGAGTACGATATCAACTTAATTTTATTTAACCATGCTTTGCTTAAAATTCTTCTTTCTCTGGTATTTATAAATTCATGGGCTTCTAGTGCTAAAAAAGGTATGAACGAGTTTGCATAATCTAACTCCGGATTAAATATTTTTTCAATGCAGGGTTCTTTTTTATACTCTTTAAGGAACTCTAAAAGAAAATTGCCATGATTAGAGTATATTATTTCGAATGGCACATTATGATCGGTTAGCTTTTTAATTAATTTAAGTGTGTAGTAGTCATTTTGCCCTCGATCAGCTACTTCATCTCCAATTAATCTAAAAAAGTTTGTGTTTTTATTGATCTTGATTGAGTTAAGAGTTTCTTTGAATTCTTCGATTTCATTTAAAGTAATGTTTAATTTTACTCTTTGAGAGTTTTTTGAATAGCTGAATTGACTTTTATTATAAATAGTTACGAGTGAATCATAAGTTTTTTTATTAACTTCAATTATATTTTCTCTGATGAGAAAGTTTAGTAGTTTTAAAAAGTTCCCATGCAAATCTCCAAGAGTAGCTTGCTTATACTTATTAAACTCATTTTTTATTTTGATATTATTCGGAGCAGCGTTTAAGTTAGCTGTTTCATAGTTTAGCTTATCTGTCATGGAGTGTTATTATGTTTAATAATATATTTATTAAGAATATTAACAGTTGTTGTAAGAATAATAAACTATCCACATGTAAGTAATATCATTAAATAATGATAAAATTTAGCATTTGTTGATGCTTTTTGTTGCAAAAAGAAAATATCTATACTGCAAGTTGTTTTTTTATTGTGCGAATAGTCTCTATGTGTAACAAATTATAGAAATTTGTAGCTATAAGATTAATTTTCAACAGGTCCTATTATTGCTTCCTAATATTATTATCGAGTTTTTCAAATGGCAAAGGCTTACAAAGAACTTTTAAGTATGGCGATACCTATGGTGTCAACTAGATTTACCCAGACGCTAAATACCTTCGTCATGATGGTTATTGTCGCGCAGCTCGGTCATACCGTTTTGGCTGCAAGTTTTTCTATCTCAATGATTAGAATTATTGGTATGCTTATCTTTATGTCGCCGCTCTTTGCAGTTGGAGCAGTAGTAGGAAGACAGTATGGCAAGCAAAACTGGGATGCTATGCCGCAGATTATCAAACAAGGGTGGTCGGTGGCCCTTTTGCTATCAATTCCGCCATTATTGATATTTATTTTCATTGGCCCATTGATGGTTTTATGTAGGCAGCCTGAACCGGTTATTCCAATAATAACAGTTTATTTTAAATATTTAGTTTGGGCGCTACCAAGCTACTACATAACAATTGTTAATCAGCAATTTTTATCAGGGATCAAAAGACAAAATGTTGTTTTGTTACTGAGTGTTATTAGTGCAACATTAAATATTATTTTAAATTATGGCTTGGTGCTTGGTAATTTAGGTATGCCTAAAATGGGGGTGGCAGGTGCTGGTATAAGCAGCATTATCATTGGATATACTAATTTTTTGATTTCTTCTTCGGTCATAATATATCTTACTAATGGAAAAGTTTTTTATCCATTTATTAAAGGCTTGAAATGGGCTAAATCCATCCTTGTAATTGGTTTGCCTATTGGGTATCGTACAGCTAGTGATATGGTTGCATTGCTTGTATTTACAGTAATGACAGGTTGGTTTGGTCAAGTTGCAATGGGAGCAAGCCAGATATCTAGTGAATATATGATGTTTGTCATTCTTCCATTATTTGGTTTAAGTGAGGCTGCAACTATTGTTATAGGTCATGCTTTAGGGTCAAAAAATTATTTATTTATAGAAAATATAGGTCGAGCTACTTTAAATTTATCAATTGGTTTTGCAATTTTTATTGCTACTACTTTTGTTTTATTTCATAGACAATTAGCAGATTTATTTATTCATTTTGGTGAAACAGATGCCGAAGAGATTTATCACTTAGCTATGTGGTTGTTAAGTGTGCAAATTGTTTCAATGCTATTTAATGCAGTTATCTTTGCTATTACGGGGTCTCTTTGTGGTTTTTATGATACTAAGTATCCAATGTGGCTTAGTATCTGGACAAGCTGGCTTATTTCAGTTCCACTTTCTTTTGTTTTGGCTTATCAGGTACATATGGGGGTTGTCGGAATTGCTATTGCGAGCTTGATTGCAAAGGTTGTTTCATCCATCCTATTATTAAATAGGTGGAAAAATAAATTAGCACATGTGCAAACTACTGAGGCATAAATGAGCATAGAAGTTTTATTAAATGATGAAATTAAGAAAGTTGTCAATATCGATTCTATTGAAGATTTAGAATTTTATGAGCCAATTTTAGGTGGTTTATCTGGTTCGGAAGTATATCGTATTAAGACGAAAGAGGGGGGAGATTTTGTTCTTAAATTTGTAAGCGTAAAGTCCCATGCTGAGCGTGAGTTACCAATGCAAACTTTTGCGGGTGATCATGATTTGGCGCCTAAAGTTATTTATAAATGTCATCATCAAGATTTAATTGTAATGCCTTATGTGGCACCTGAACGTTTGCCGGATGATTTAAGCCGTGTTGATTATTTGGTAGATTTTTTACATAAGATGCATGCTGTTGATATATCAACAGCAAAAAATTCAGGAGTTGTCCTCGAGAATATAAGCCCTTATGACTTTCTAAAAGAACAGTTAGGGGCAATTAAAAAATCAGCCTTGCTGACTGATGATATCCTTATTAAATTTGATGAGTTAATTGCTGCGGAAAAAACTGCTAAACCACGAAAAGTTACTTTTTCACATAATGATATAAACCCTGGTAATGTGGTGTTTTCAGAAAATAAAGTTAGAGCTTTTGATTGGACTACAGCAGGATTAAACGATAGTTTTTATGACGTGGCTAGTATTTCTTATTGGTTTTTTAGAAATAAAGATGTAGAAAAAAGATTGCTTGAGGTATATCTTGGTTATGAGCCTAGTAGTGATGAGTTAAAGCATTTTGAGCTAATGCAAAAACTAGCAAAAGCAGTTCCTGCTGCTGGTCTCATTAATCAGGCCGTCGTTGGTGGGGTAACTAAAGGTGATTTGCCTGAGGAATTTCCAACTTTAGATGAGTTTTTACATGGTCTGGGTTCTGGGCATATTGACTTAGATTCTTTAGGTAGTATTTATACTTTTGGAATGGCGTTAATGCAGTCCTTTTGAGGACCGCTGCTTACCCCAGAGTTTTTCGCTTTGCAACACCACCAATTGTTAACAGATCTTAGTTGGCTATGCTTGTTTAAACTGGATATCCATATTTTCGTGAGTGATTATTGCTGATTTAAAAAAGTTTGTCCTTGGCAGCTTTGATAAGGGTTCATCCATTATTTTTATGTAGGTTTTAAATTCTTCCTCTGATAAGGCTTGTTTTTCATTTGAGTTAGCTTTATCTATAACAATAGATTGTAATCTGTTTTTTATTATTTTAATAATGTCTTGGTAAGATTTTGTGCTTCCATATCTTGGTATAAATGGTTGAAAATGCTCTCTTATACATGCGTATGGGTTGGAGGCTTTGTTATTTTTTTTGTCTATGATATCAGAAAGTGGAAGTATGTTTTTGATGTTGGTTATTTGGGGGGTCATTAAGTTTATTGCTTTCTCGCATCTTGCTCTTTTGGTGCCCAGATCCCATTTTGTTTGATTTATTTCTTTTAGAATAGAAAGTATCAATTCTGGTGTGAAATCAAAGTTACCTTTAAACCCTTGCAGGCATAAGTTTGAAAGAAATTCATCAGTTTTATATTGGTTAAGAAAATTGTCTTTTAGCAATCTTTTACCATGCTTTTGCCAATTAATTCTTGTTTGATCGTTTATTTTAATTTGGTCTAGTTTAAGTGTTTCTGCAAAATCACATTTTTGAATATCTGCATAACTAAAATCCACTTTATGAAATTTAGTGTTTTCGTCAAACAAACAATTGTTAAGGGTTGATCCTTGGAATGAGCAATTTTTCAAAGTGCCAGTTAAATTAATTTCTTCAAAAAAAATACACTCAAATTTGGCGTTGGTAAAAAATATTTCTTTTTTGTCTGGTTGATCCTGGGCTGCTCTTAGGTTTTGTAAGTTTTTGTACGAAGTTGCAATAATTTTATTCCAGATACTCTTCAGCGCATTTAGTTTTTTTCTGGTTTTATTTAACGCAGATGGGATTTGTTTGTATAAAGGTTCAAGTATTTTTGGAGGCTTGTCATCTAATGGTAAGTAATTTCTTTTGAATTCCCCAATTTCTGCTAAGCCTGCTTCAATGAATTTTTCATAATAGTTTTGTTTAATTGGAGTTTTGGCTGAAGGAGCAATTGAGCTTTCCTTGTTATTAGAAAATATAAATTTTGGCGAAATGAATTTTTCAATTTTATATATTTGTTCAATTCTTTTGAGTAATCCATACGCTTTGCGTGCTTGTTCAATATTTTCAAGTATAGCTACTTGCTTAAGGTACTCTTGTTTAATATATCCCTGATCAAGAATAAGCCTTTCACGATCTTCTTGTATTAGATTAATACCATTTAGACTTAATGATAGGTTTTTATTTAATTGATTTTTAACGTTGTCGTTTAGAAGGCCAGCTATTTTTTTTGCAGGAAATTTTTGTAGGCAGCTTAGCCATTCGGTCAGATTATCAAGCATAGGGCCGTCTTGGAGAAATTTTAAATTAATTCCTTCTTTATTTAGTAAATCATTAATGTTTCTGATATGTATAGACGGCCAGGAGATATAAACTATAAAGTGCTTATAGTATTCAATATGTGATTTTAATCTTTGTAATCTTTTTTTATTGTGTTCACGTTCAATACTAGTGGGTTTATGGTTTTCTAACCACTCTTTGATTTTTTTTACGCTCTTGTTTAGCGTTACAATTCTTTTATCTATCTCTTCAAGAATTTTTTGAGCTGTAGCCTCTGTAACTTCTGCTTTAGGTGATAGTAAAGCTTTATAGTTAAGTGAATCTGAGATTTTTACAGTTGAATGATATTCCTCTTCTGCCCGTTTATAGGCTCTGTATATTTCTGTTTTTACTTTTTTTAGATATTCATTCTGAAGTATTTGTGCTTTTTCAAGAAATATACCTGACCACTCATAAGAATTATAACACTTTAGGTTAGTGCATATGTTTTCATATATTTCATCGCCAAAGTTATATCTGGCATGAGTTTCTTTTTCTGATAAGTAGCTTAAAGTATCTGTGAATCTTGATTTAACAATACTAGATTTAGAGGTAATTATTAGGCTCTCTAGTCTAGAGATCCACTTTAGCTTATTTTGCTTTGCTTTCCATGCTGAAGGTTTCATGTAAAATATAATAGAACTATTTTTTTAGTGATTGCAATCTAGTTTGAAAGTTATGATCTCTTTGTAAGACAAATTGTCAACAGACCCTAACCCCTTTAAAAAATGGAACTAACGCGATGTTAATTAAAAATTCCTATCAAAATATAAATTCAAGTTTTTTACCATATGCAATTTGTGGCTTGGCTTGTTTATTTTGCTTGTATGATTACCTTATTCAGGTAGTTCCTAGTGTTATGACTAATCAGTTAATGGGGGCTTTTAATATTGGCGCTGCGAAGCTGGGAGTCTTGGCCGCTTGTTTTTATTATTCATACACTTTAATGCAAATTCCTGCTGGATATCTACTTGATAGGTTGGGACCAAGATTATTATTAACAGCTTCAGTCTTTGTTAGCGCATGTGGTGCAATTTTGTTTGGGGCAACTAATATTTTTGCACTAGCTGGATTTGCAAGGCTGCTAGTAGGTCTTGGTTCTGCTTTTGCTTTTGTAAGTGCAATTTTTCTTGTTTCTAGATGGTTCTCTCATGCCCGTTTCGCCATGACGGCAGGTATTGTGCAGCTCGTAGCTTCTCTTGGTTCTATAGTTGGTTTAGCGCCCATGGCAATGCTGGTAAATAATTTTGGTTGGCGCGAAACATCTCTTTGGACGGGGGGTATTACATTTGTGCTATGTATTCTTTTCTGGGTGGTTATTCGCGATGGCAAGCCTGATAATGAGAACATAATGATTGCGGATCATAATATTCATAAAGAATTACTTCAAATTTTTAAACTGCCAACTGTTTGGTATGTGGCTATTTGTGGCATGGCATCATGGATTCCAGTGGCCGTAATTGGAGCCTTATGGGGTGTTCCTTACCTAATGCAAGTTTATGGAATGACTAACACGCAAGCAGGTAATTTGTGCTCATTATTCTGGGTGGGTGTAGCTTTAGGTAGCCCTTTGTTTGGCGCCTATACTGATAAAATTAAAAAAAGATGTTTCCCAATGAGCTTGTGTTTTTCAATTGGGATTGTGTCATCTGTTATGTTATTAAATGCTGTGAATTTACCATCCTGGTTAACTGGTATTTCTCTATTTGCTATAGGTCTTTCATCCTCGGTACAGTCTCTTTCTTTTGGGCCAGTTAAGGATGTGGTGCCTAAAAGCTGTTTTGGTACAGCTACTGGCTTCACCAATATGGCAGCAATTGTTGGTGGTGCTATATCGCAGCCTCTAGTTGGTTGGATATTACACTTAACTTGGCACGGGGAAATATTAAATGGAGCGCCAGTTTACTCTGTACAAAGCTACGTTTGGGGGCTTACAATATTGCCAGTTTCAGCAGTTGTTGGTTTTTTCGTAAGTAATTTTTTAATTGAAGAAACTAATTGTGAAGAAGTCTCAGGTAATTTAGTGAAGGGGTAGGGTTATGCAAGATTACAAAAAAGAGTTCATTAAATTTGCTATTGATTTGGGAGCTTTAAAATTTGGTAATTTTACTCTAAAGTCTGGTCGTGTTGCTCCTTACTTTTTTAGTATTGGAATGATTTATAAAGGCTCAGATTTAAAACGTTTGGGTGAGTTTTACGCTGCTGCAATTAAAGATGCAGGTCTCGATCTTGATGTGGTTTTTGGCCCTGCTTATAAAGGCATTCCTCTGGCCTGCGCAACTGTTAGTGCCTTATCTGATAAATATAATACAGACGTGGCATATTGTTTTAATCGTAAAGAACAGAAGCAATATGGCGAAAAGGAAGTGTTAGTAGGCGGTAATATCGAAAACAAAAAAGTTGTAATAGTTGATGATGTAATTACTGCGGGTACTGCAATTCGCGAGGTTATGACTTTGCTAGAGCCAATGAGAATTGACCTGCAGGGTATTGTAATCGCATTAGATCGAGAAGAGCCAGGGCAGGGAGATAAACCTGCAACTCAAGAAGTTTCTGAAGTATTAAGCACTAAGGTCATAAGCATAGTTTCTTTAGGCGATATTATAAGTTTCTTAAAGACGGATCCAAACTTTGATGAGCAGATAGCACAAATATCAGCCTATAAGTCGAGTTTATATTAGGTAACCTTCCTAAAGTTGTTATAAGGCTATAAAAGCAAAAAATTGGCTAGAAATTACGCTTTATTTTGTTAAGTAGATTGATTATTCGCATCAATAAAACATCCAGTAACCTTGAGGGGGCATCTTTGGTAGGAAAGTCAAAGTATGGCCAGACAAGGTAAGTAATTGTGTAATTTATATGCGTTTATCTTGTGGCGCCAGGTCTTATTAATTTGCAAAATCACCAAAAATATTCTTAGAATGAATTTCATGGAATTTATAAAGGTAAGACAAGGATGTTTAATGAAGATAAGTTCCCTCACTGGCAAAAAAATTCTTTTATTAAAAAAACTTACGCAAAGTATCTTGATATAATAATTGAGGATAAAACTCGAAAGAATGAGTTTAAAGTTGTAAGTGATTTGTGCGCTGATCTATTGCAACTTTATTCTGAAGAGGATAAATGGCCAATAGATATGCTTCCTCGTTTTAGATATCAAATTCTAAGGGTTGGGAGCTTAGTTGGGGAAAAACAAGATATCTATACTTGCTCTGCACTTTTAAAAGATCTAGATAGTGCATATAAGGTGCTTGCCCCTAAATTTGCTAAGTCAAAAACCATTGAAAGACAGTCAATCATAGCTAAAGATATGGCATATATATGTTATTGCAGAGCCTCTTTGAATTATGACCTAGGGGTAGTTAGTAAAAACAAAGATGATAAGGCAGGATTTCTTGAGAAAGCCATTACCAATGTTAATGAGGCTTTAGGGTTTTGTAGCTATATTAGTGGTGAGAATGAATTGTTATCACTTAAAGAACTATATTATTTACGAGGAATTTCTCATTTTTACTCAGGAATGATAACAGAAGCTGAGCGTGATATAAGTCGAGCTTTGCAATTTGACCCTAGAGATACAGGCTCTTTAGAAATTCTTTATCGAATCAATATGTCGAAAAAAAATTATTCATCTGCTCTTGCTAATGTGAATACATTAATTAGGGTTATGCTATCGGAAAAATCATATAAAAACCCAGGTTGTAAAGAAAGAATTTTAAACCCAAGCTTTTTATTAATGAGGGCAAGAAGCTATATAGGGTTAGGTAGAAATATGGATGCTACGGTTGATATTATTACTGCTAGTGTTGGAGGAGCTAGTAAAAGAGAGTGCTCTAAGTATTTTATTCTTCTTCTTAAGGAAGTTGGTGGGTGCTCTAAATATATTAGTCAGCTTCAGGAATATATAGATAATACTTCTCAGCAAGATGATATTTGGCATTTTATTTTATCGAATTTATGCTTACTGTGGGGCAATCCTTCAAGAGCCATGGATATGATAAATGAGGCAATTAATTGCGCGCCAAATAATAGTGAGTATTATTCTTTTCGGGCAATAATTTCTATAAATATAGCTACAAAAGATAAAACGTTAACTTATAAAGAGGCGGAAAAATTAGTTGAGTCTGCAGAGTCTGATCTAAAATATATTGGGATTTTTGATGATAAACCAAAAAATAATGGTTCATTTGTTCCCAATATAGGTTGATAGTTTTGAAATATATCAGCCAATTGTCAACAGACTCCAGTAGGGTGAATTGCTACTATTTCATTTTGATTTGCCAGCATTGGTGTATGTTTGGTCGACGCTTAAAATCTTCAGGCAAGCACTGTTTGCTGATATTTTCACATTTGAAATAGTCTAATTTTTCTTTATCTAGTTTAAATTTTCTGAAATTTGTTGAGAAAAATAGTGTGCCATCATCATTTAAATGGTTCATAGCTTTTCTAATTAAATCAACGTGATCTCTTTGGATATCTAAAGTATTTTCCATGGATTTGGAATTTGAAAAAGTTGGTGGGTCTAAAAAAATAACGTCAAATTTATCTTCAGTTTGGTCAAGCCATTTAAAGCAATCAGCTTTAATAAAATCATGATGGCTAGTTCTAATTTTATTTAATTTAAAGTTTTTCTTGCCCCAATCTAAATAGGTGTTAGACATATCAACGCTAGTAACACTTTTAGCTCGAGACATAGCTGCATGAACACTTGCCGTACAAGTATAGGCAAAAAGATTGAGCACAGTTTTATCTTTTGCAGATTCTGCTACTTTTTGACGCATGATTCTATGATCTAAAAATAACCCAGTATCAAGGTAATCAGTAAAGTTTACAAAAAATTTAGCTCTACCTTCAGATACAACATCAAAAACTCTTTGACTGTCATGCACTTCGTATTGCTCTTTACCTTTTTGGCGCTGTCTAGTTTTTATAAAAATTTGTTCCAAAGGAATTTCTAATACTTTATGAATCGTGAAATGAATTTCTCGTAGGCGATTTTGAGATTTATATTTATCAACATTTTTGCCTGCTTGATACTCTTGAATGTGCACATTATCTTCATAAATATCAATTGCCACGGCGTACTCAGGTAGGTCAGCATCATAAACTCTATAACAGCTAATACCTTCGCGTTTTGCCCATTTTCGCAAATGTTTTAGATTTTTCTTCAATCGGTTTTCAAACATTATTTGCTGTTCTGAAGGAGCTATTGCAAAATTTTTAAATTGACGTTCAAGCTTTTGTTCTGCAGTTTCAAACTTCATAAAATATTCTTCTGAAAGATGAAACTTTAATAGGGAGGCAGCTATTGTGCCATTAAACATTTTGTATTGTTTGTAGGATCTTATGCCAAAAGATTTGGCAAGTTCTGGATTGCCAATAAATACTGCCAATTCAAACCCTGAGAATTCAGATTTTAACTTATTACCAACTTCTTTGAATAAAGACTTCAAGTATTCTTCTTCGTTTTTTTCTAAGCGCTCGCCGTATGGAGGATTAAATAAAACCAATCCATTTTTAGCATTAAAATCTGATTTTGATATTTGACGAGCATCTTTTTGCTTAATATCAATAAAATCTTCCAACCCCGCTTGTTCAATATTTTCTTGGCATTTTTGCGCTATTCTTGGGTCTTTGTCAAAACCAACAATGTTAGTGAAAGGGGAGGATAATTTCTCTTTGCACCTGCTTCGTGCTTCTGTAATAAGTTTTTCCCAGACTTCTTTATCATGTTGTAACCATCTAGAAAATCCAAAATATTCACTGTTTAAGCCTGGTGCAATATCGTAAGCCATTAAAACTGCTTCAATTAATAAAGTTCCAGAGCCACACATCGGGTCAATTAGATTAGCCTTATTTGTGTTGATAAGCTCAGGCCATCCTGCTCGCATCAGAATACCAGCTGCTAAGTTTTCTTTAAGAGGCGCTTTTCCACCATGAACTCTATATCCACGGCGATGCAAGCTGTCTCCTGATAATGAAAGACTAATATTGAACTTATTGCGGTTAACAAAGATATTTATAACGATGTCTGGTTGCACTGATTCAATGCTTGGTCTAATTCCAGCTTTTTCACGGATTTGGTCTACTATGGCGTCTTTTGCTTTCTGGGCAATAAATTGAGTGTTATTAATAGTTTGGTGCTTGCCTTTTACATCAATTCTTAGGGTGGCTTCAGGCTGCATATGTTTCAGCCAGTCGATATTCTGTATTTCTATATATAAATCTTCAGGTTTTTCTGCCTCAAAATTAGAAAGGGGTAGTAGAATGTGATTTGCAATTCGTGACCACAGGCAAGCACGATAAGCATTTTCAATGCTGCCTTCGAATAATACGCCAGCTCTTTGAACTTTAACATTTTCCGCATTGAAGCCTTTAAGCTCAGCTGCTAATAACTCTTCCAATCCTTTTGCTGTAGTTGCAAAAAACTGCGTTGCTTGCATGTATTTATCCTGACTATTTTTACTGTTTTAATAATAGACAATAAAGGTACCCTTTTTTATGATTTTTAGCAATAAGAAGCAAAAATTCCTGTATTGCAAAACGTATTTATTTGCTCAAAATGTAGTTTTAATACTTATTTTACCGCTCCTGTAGTTATTTAATTGTGCGAATGAGATTATATGGAGCTGTAGTAGCATTTATGTCAATTAGTGCTTGAATCTATATCCCTGGAGCTCTGTGCCCCGCGCCTGGAGGTCTGTCACCCCTCACTTGTTGAGGGGTCTGGAAGAATATTTCGCCGGATCCCGCAACAAGTGAGGGATGACAATTATGATAAGTGCGGGATGACAGTTCTTTCTTTAAAATAGCCGCCACCTTTCTGCGCGTTCAGAATAATCAGGGAAATATATAACAAATAATTTCAATAAATGTTTTTTTTGCTTAAGATACTAAGTATATTATTAAAAACTTTGGTAATACAGGATGTTAACTTACCTTATACGGCGTGTTCTTTACGCTATACCTATACTTTTTGTCGTAAATTTAATTACTTTTCTTTTATTTTTTGTAGTAAACACCCCAGATGATATTGCTCATATGCAGTTGGGTCAAAAGTATGTTACACCTGAGTCAATTATGCAATGGAAACAATCGCATGGCTATGATGCTCCATTGTTTTGGAATTCAGAATCCAGAGGTTTGGCAAAATTTTCAGACACTTTATACTTTCAAAAATCAATAAAATTATTTGGTTTTGATTTTGGTAGATCACTTCAAGGGCGAGATATCAGCTCTGACATCTCTGAGCGTATGTGGCCAAGCTTGGCAATTGCCATTCCAACTCTCATTATAGGTTTGTTTGTGAATATAACTTTCGCAATGTTATTGGCATTTTTCCGCGGGACTTACCTTGATAATTGGGGGGTTGGCTTTTGTATTGTTTTAATGTCAATCTCATCTATGTTTTTCATAATAGGCGGTCAATTTTTTTTAGCAAAGGTATTGAAACTAGTGCCAATATCTGGATTTTATCCGAGCTGGGAAGGAATGAAATTTTTAATCTTGCCAGTTGCTATAGGGGTTGTCACTGGAGTTGGCGCTAGCACGCGCTGGTATAGGATAATTTTCCTTGAAGAAATGCATAAAGACTATGTTAGGACTGCTCGAGCTAAAGGGTTATCAGAAACTAAGGTTTTATTTAAACATATTCTACGTAATGCTATGATCCCGATCGTGACAAATGTTGTAGTGATAATTCCTCTGTTATTTATGGGAAGTCTTATTTTAGAGGCATTTTTTGCAATTCCAGGCCTTGGCAGTTATACCATAGACGCGATTCAGGGGCAGGACTTTGAAATCGTTAGATCTATGGTTTTTTTGGGTACATTTCTTTACATAATTGGTTTGATTTGTACTGATATTGCTTATGTGATTGTTGATCCTAGGGTTAGGTTGGGATAAGTATGGTTTTTCTTTGGACTGATATTTTTCTATTTTCATTTATTGTATTTTTTTGCATTGTCGGATTTATAGCTTTCAGACAGCGTCATTGGCAAATGGCATGGAAGCAACTTGTAGTTCGCCCTGTTCCAATGTTTGCTTTTGTAATTATGATGTCCTATTTGCTAATTGGAGTAATAGATTCTTTGCACTTTCAAACTAAACTTGGCAAAACTTATAGTCTATTAGATGTGGTTATACATCCAATTGGTACAATGGAGGAGAGTTCATATTCTATGCCTTTCGCCACACATACTTATCATTTGTCTGAAAGTTTTAAAAAGCCTCTAAAACAAGCTGCATATCATATTAAGAGTGCTGAGCAATATTATAAAGATATATTACTAAGGCTGACTTTTGCCTTAATTGAGGCTTATATATTGATTGGTTTAGTGTATTTAGTTTTGGCCTATAAATTAAAATTTATCTATCAAGAAAGCTTTGGTGAAATGTTTGTGCGGCTTGCTAAAGGCCAAACTACAATTGCTTGGCGATCAATTTTATTTGCTCTTTGGCTGGTTATCTACTGTATTTTTTTGGTTTATCAGATGGGGGGGCATTATTATATATTTGGGACAGACAAAGTGGGTATTAGCGTTTTTTATCAGGCGGTGAGCAGCATAAGAACTGGCTTAATGATTGGCACTTTAACCACATTAGTAATGCTGCCTTTTGCAATTTTTCTTGGTATGACTGCTGGATTTTTTGGGGGCATTATTGATGATGCTATTCAGTTTTTCTATGTAACTTTAAGCTCAATTCCAGGAGTGTTATTAATTTCAGCCTCTGTATTAGCATTTCAGGTAATAATGGCAAATAATCCACACTGGTTTCCATCCTCAATTGAAAGAGCTGATATCCGCCTGTTAGGGCTTTGTGTTGTTTTAGGTATAACGAGCTGGACTTCTCTTTGTCGACTCCTTCGCGCAGAAACTTTAAAAGTAAGAGAGTATGATTATCTGGAAGCAGCAAAGGCTTTGGGTGTAAAGAGTGGCGCAATGATGTTACGGCATATTTTACCTAACATTTTCCACATTATAATAATAACTGTTGTTTTAGATTTCAGCATGTTAGTGCTTGCTGAAACTGTTTTATCATATATTGGAGTAGGGGTGGATCCGTCTATGATGAGCTGGGGCCAGATGATTAATAGTGCTCGACTAGAATTAGCTCGCGAACCAATAGTGTGGTGGCCTTTATTGAGTGCTTTTTTGTTTATGTCTGTATTCGTTTTAAGTATTAATGTTTTTGCTGATGCCGTAAGAGATGCTCTTGATCCTAAAATTCGGAAATTAGTTTAACTGTAAAGTAGCTCATTAATAAGTTGCTCGAATAATAGACTGCCTAAAAAATTTACACAATATACTATAATTGAACTAGTATGTTAGTTAAATTAGTTTAGGCACTCTTTATGGCGGAAGAAGGTAGTTATAATCTTGATCTTCCTTCAGGGCAAGATTGGCTGATCGATAAAATGAGTAACTTAGGTTACTTAGATGTTGGAGAGGGTATTTGTTTTGGCGTTGCGTCTATGGCAATGCAAGCTTTTTTATCTGATGACCTAGACAACTTTAATAATCGTCTTTTGGTAATTTCTCGCCTGAAAAAAGCAGAACTAGATGCTTTAGCACCTAAAGATCCTCATAATAATTTTCGTAATTATTCCCGATTAGATATTGAGGTAGGTGGTTGTGATATTTCTTTTCCTTTGTGGGATATGCAGGCTTTTTTTGATGGAATTAGTCTTTATCAGTCACCAGGAGTATATGAGGGTATTCCACTTGTAGTGAATCAGTTATTAAGAGATGCTGAAAAATATGTGATTCCAACAAAGTTAGAAACTGAAAGATTTAAACCAAAATTAGTTACAGGTATATGTGGGGCCTATGACGAGAAAAGTCTGGTATCATTTTTATCAAAGTTGCAGGGCCATATTATGGTGCCAGTAGCTTTAATATTAAATTCATCTAATCATGTTATTAACGTAAATTATAATCCATATAGTAAAGAGTGGTCTTTAATTGATGCTAATGATTTATCTTGTCAGAAATATCAAAGCTTAAATGAATTTGCAAAAGCTATTATTCTTGCGTTTACCTTTAATTCATTAGAAAAAGTCAGAGAAGTTGTTTTAAATACAAGCTTTTTCACAAACGAAAATAGATCATATGAGTTAAAGCAAAATATTAGTGAAGTATGCGATTCTAATGTATGGGGCAGTCTTAATAAACAAGTAGCTAGAATAGAGGATTCATCTGGAGCTAATTTACTTTATATTGCTGCTAAGAGTGGCTATGCTGATGTCGTTCAGAAATTATTAGATAATGGCGCGAAAATTGATATTACTACAGAGTTTGGGGCTACACCTTTGTCTGTTGCTGTGATTGAGGGGCATCTCAATGTCGTTAGTGAGTTATTAGATAAGGGTGCTGACTTCACATTAACTTGCCATGATAAAACTCCAAAGCATTTTGCTAAAATATTTGGTCATAAGGATATAGTAGATTTGATATCTAGGCATGAAGGCCTTATGGAAAAAGCGAAACTTATATTTGCCGAACAGACAGAAAATATTATAAAGCATTCAAGCTTTCTTCACTCTAAAAATAATACTGAGCTAAAGACCAAACTTTTCAATATATTAAATAACTATTCGAAAAGAAAAATTAGAACTCTATTCATTCTTAAAAAATATATACATAGCTTGGAAAAATATGACAAGTCTAAAATTTTTTCACCATTAATAAAAAGAATAGATGATTTGGAGCTTAAAGAGAATAAGAATGATTCATCAAAAAAACCAAAGCTCTAGTGGCAATTAAGGGTAAATTCAGGTTTATAATATTTTTACTATAATTAAGGTTGAAGTACACAGCAGGAGATGATCATGTTTTTATTTGCTATTGCTTTGGCGCTATTACTTATCGCGTTGGTTGGTGGAGTGTCTTTACTTATTTGGGGTTACCAAAGTGATTTATCTTTAGGTAAAGTTTTTGGCTATATTGTTGTGATAATTTCTTCTTTAGCTTTGCTTGGGATGGTTTTTCATGGTGTTAAATATATAGGCAAGGTAGGGTATAAGGGTTCATGCCATTCTTATATGATGAAGAAGCATATTATGGATAAACCTTTAATTAAGAAACGTATGCTTGAACAAAAAGCCATTAAAAGTCAGTAAGCATATATGTTTATCGATTTTTCATAGGTTAGAGATATAGTAAGCGGTTTTGCAAACCAGGAGAGTTTGTTATTAACTCTCCTGTAGCGGTTTCTATTTGCTGGCTTGTCTTTGTTGTTCTTTTAATTCAATTTTTTTAGCACGTCGCTTTTTAGCGCTTGCTATAGCCTCTCCGCCTATATGACATTCGCCCCGTTCTTTAGCTATTCTAAGCTGCTTTTCGCGTTCAGTGAATCGTTGTTTTTGAACGTCAGTTAAGTTATCAAAACAATGGGGGCAGGATATTCCTTGCATATATTTATGGCTTTGCATGTCTTCTGCTGTAATAGGGAGGCGACATGCAAAGCATTGTTCATAGTCGGCTCTTTGTAAATCATGATTGACTGCAACACGGTTATCAAAAACAAAGCAATCGCCTTGCCACATAGATTCTGTTTTTGGAATTTCTTCTAGATACTTAAGGATACCGCCTTCTAGGTGGTAAACTTCGTCAAAACCTTGGTCTTTAAGGTAGGCAGTAGATTTTTCGCATCTAATGCCACCAGTGCAAAACATAGCAACTTTCTTATCTTTCTTGTCTTTAAGATTTTTTTCAGCCCATTTTGGGAATTCGCGGAATGTTTTGGTTTCTGGATCAATTGCATTTTGAAATGTTCCGATAGCAATTTCGTAATCATTCCTGGTATCGACTAAGATGGTATCTGGATCTGATATTAAAGAATTCCAATCTTTTGGTTTAACATAAGTGCCAGCTGTCTTAAGTGGGTTTGTACCTTCAACTCCGAGAGTTACAATTTCTTTTTTAAGTTTTACTTTAGTTCGATAAAATGGCATTTCATTGGTAAAAGATTCTTTATGGTTGATATTTTCTAATCCAGGCTGCTTTTCAAGCCAATCCCAAAGGTTTTCAATAGATTTTTGTGAGCCAGCAACTGTGCCATTAATGCCTTCTTTTGCAAGTAAAAGTGTACCTTTTATTTTATTGGCAGTCATAAAATCAAGCAAAGGTTGACGAATTTCTTTGAAATTTTCTAAGTTTACGAATTTATAAAGTGCTGTTACTACGTATTTACTCATTATTATTTCCACACGCATTTATTTAAATTTTGTGATATTTTGCCTTATTTTTATATTTTTAACAATAAATATACAAAATAATCCAGCTTTATTTTCTGTTCAATGTTTGATCTGGCGGTTGGTTTGTGTTATTTTCAGGGCAGTCAGTTTGTTGAGTGTATAAATATGAAAAATTCATCTTCAATTATAATAGATGAATCCTTTGATGATTATCTATTGTCAGACAATGAAGGTGAACTTTCAAAGCGTAATAAGCTAATCGAATCTTTAAAGACTTGCGATAACCCAAATTATAAAGAGTATTTGTTCATCAACTTATTGTTTATAGAGTTATCTGGTAAATCATTTCTAAATTATTTTCATGATGCCCCAATGATCAGGTTATTTCGTGATTCTGATATATGGAACTCTCACGCAAAAATCTTTAATAAAAAATCCAATTTAGATTTAAGCCCTAAACCATTAAATAGTGGAGCTATAATTAATAGTGCGTCTATGGAATATTTGAGATTGATTTCTTTATCCATCACAGATAATTTTAAAAAACTGCTTGATAAATACCAGAGAAATTATCGCTTATACCTGTCTAATTATTCTTGTGTTGTTAAGGCATCATTTTTTTCATCAATGGTCACGGGTATAGTTGCATTTCTTGGGTTTATTGTGGGTTTCGGGATATCATCATTTTTTTTGGGTGGATTATTCCAATCCTTATTATTAACCCCTACTGTTGGTATAGTATGTTCATTTATTTGTGCAGTTTTTGTAGGGGTGGCAGCTTGTTGTTCATTTTTTGCTGTGTTATCTCCGTTATTTGTTGTTCCTGCATTTAGGTTAAACTTAATTGAGAGATTATTATTTGATCGAAATGATCGAAATGATCGAAATGATCGAAATGATCGAATTTTCGACTTTTTTGGTAGTCCTGATTATTCTAAATATAGATATGAAAGTCTGTCATTTATTTGCGATAAAACCCAAAAAGTTCAAGCTGCTTTAGATTTAATTGATACTGCAATAATAAAGATAAATTGTAGTGAGACTATTGCTGATAAGCTTAATGAAGAGAACTATTCGTCGGATGAAATTAATAAGCTATTGCATGAAATTGATAAACTCACAATTGAAGGTTCATCTATAAGGAAAAAATTAAGAGGTTTAGCTTATGCCAAGTTATCAAGCTCTATTTATCAGTATGTGTTGAGTAAATATAATGGCCACCTGGCACTCACAGCATATGGTGATAGCATTTTTCTTACTGCAAAAGAGTCCATTTGTAACGTTTTAAAAAATAAGAGTTACAAGGATCTTACACATGATATTAAGCTCTTAGAGTTTGTTGTTATCTTAAATGATAAGGCAAATGAAGAAATTGATGGTTTTGTTGATTCTAATCTAATGTATGATTTGCCAGGAGAAGTTGATACTCTAATAAATATATTATGTGACAACTCCAAGAAAATAGGTGGTTTAATAGATCCATCTGAGGACCAATTGTCAGCATGCGCTGGACATTTAACTTTCAAGAAATCATTATAAATAAAAGCATCTATAATTTTTCGACAAAAATGCAGGAAGCAAGTGTCAAAATCTTTCCTAAAAATTGAAAATCTTTCTGTAAGTATATCTGGCGAAAAACCTTTAGTTAATGGCGTATCTTTAACTTTGCAAAAGGGTGAAACGCTTGCCCTTGTCGGTGAGTCAGGTAGCGGAAAATCATTGACAGCTTTGAGTATAATGCGTCTATTGCCACAACAACTTAAAGTAAATAAAGACACTAATATTCTTTTCGAAGGTAACTTGTTATCGGAGTTTTCTGAAGGTGAAATGCGTGATATTCGTGGTTCAGATATTGCCATGGTCTTCCAGGAGTCCCTCGTAGCGCTAAACCCAGTTCTTACTATTGAAGAGCAAATCACTGAAGTTTTACGATGCCATTTTGACCTTAATTTAAGTGAAATACATTCTAGAGTAATTAATCTTTTAGATGAAGTTGGAATTGTAGATTCTCATCGCGTTGCAAATTCCTATGCTCACCAACTATCTGGTGGGCAGCGCCAAAGAGCTTTGATTGCTATGGCCTTAGCTGGTAAACCAAAGTTATTAATTGCTGATGAGCCAACAACAGCCTTGGATGTTACTACTCAAGCTAAATTATTGAAGCTTTTAAAATCCTTGCAACAAAAATATAAAATGGCGCTAATTTTTATTACGCATGATCTTTATTTGGTGCAAAAAATTGCTGATAAAGTAGGGGTTATGTGTGATGGCAAATTAGTCGAAATTGGAAAGGTGGAAAGAATTTTTGAAAAACCTAAATCTAAATACACCCAAAAATTATTGTCTATGGTTCCTGGTAAGGTGAAAATGGATTCTGTGGTTGATAGCGATAGTTCAGTCTTGTTAGAAGTTTCTGACTTGAAAGTTTATTTTCCCATTCGAAAGGGTGTTTTTAAAAGAGTTGTAGATCATTTTAAAGCTGTAGATGGCATAAGTTTTACTCTGAAAAAGGCTGAAACTTTGGCTATAGTAGGGGAGTCAGGGTCTGGCAAAACTACAGCCGCAAGGGCTGTTTTAAGGCTGATTGATGCAAACTCTGGTTTCATTAATTTTGATGGAGTAGATTTGTTAGCTATCAAAGGTGGTAATTTACGGAGTATTCGTCGTAATATTCAAATAGTTTTTCAAGACCCATTTTCCTCCCTAAATCCTAGAATGATGGTTTTAGATATTATTGCTGAAGGATTAAGGGCTCAGGGTTTGGTAACTAGTGAGACTGCTTTGCATAAAGAAGTAATGCAATTACTTTCTTTGGTTGAATTATCCAGAGATTCACTTTGGCGTTATCCTCATGAGTTTTCAGGTGGTCAGAGACAACGAATTGCAATAGCAAGAGCTCTAGCCTTAAAGCCTAAATTGCTAATATGTGATGAACCAACAAGTGAGCTTGACTGGTCTGTGCAGATGCAAGTTATGAGGCTGCTTAAAAAATTGCAACACGAAAAGCAAATTAGTTATTTATTGATCACTCATGATTTAGCCGTTGTTAGTGAAATGGCTCATCGTGTAATAGTTGTCAAAGATGGAAAGATGGTAGAATCAGGATTTACTGCTGATGTGCTTCAATCTCCAAAAGATAATTACACTAAGCAGTTAATGGGTGCGCGCTTTGATCCTGTGCAGTAAGGTAGGCTTATTAAGAAGGTAGATTCCGCTATTAAGTCGAATTTCCACATAAACTACTGATTTCAGTATTAAAATCAAAGCAATTAGTGAATTTTAATTGATAATAACTAATTGAAAAAGCAAGATTTTGTCATTCAGCGACTTGATCGCGGAATCCATCTTAATTGATTATTTAAAACTTATAATTCAGGTTAGTGCAATATTTCTGGTTGCACTAATCTTAACCAGTCTTTGAATTGGACTTTAATGATTTCTGAATGAGTTCCAGCATCAAACGCGATATCACAATCGTGTGGAATTTTATCTATCAAATATACTGGTAAATCATACAAATTTCCGAATGGTGGTATAGCTCCAACTTCACAATTTGGGAATTTTGCTTGAAACTCTTCTTCAGTTGCTAGCTGAACATCTTTGCAGTCTAATTGATTTTTAATCCATTCTAAATCTAAAGTCATGTGCCCAGGTTCCACTACCATAATAAGTTTTCCATCTGCTTTGAGTAGTACACTTTTTGCAAATAGCTTTCCTGAAATGTTTGCTGCATCTGCAGTTTCTTGTGCGGTAAAAGTTGGAGAGTGTTTTATAAGTTCGTACGTAACCCCATTTTCTTCTAGAAATCTAAGTAATCTGCGCTCTGCCATTGTTCCGCCTCCTAGGTGTTTGAACAAAATATAACCATATTATATAGATCAAGTATAGCTGATAAAGTTATAATTTCTATTTTGGTAATGGATGCAGGTTTTAGTTTATTTGTGTGATATGTGTTTAATTTTTTGTGATTTTAGGGTATTCTTTACGTCCTCAAGAGCTCTGTTGATATAAATTGGTTTGGGATAATAAGTGAAAAATATAAAATTTTTGTGGCTAATGCTAGAGTTATTTTTGTTAGTTTTATTATCAAAAATAATTGGGTTTGGTAACGTTTTCTTTTTTTTGGTGGCAAAATTTATAGTTGGTCTTATCGTCATTAAAAGGCAAAATAGTGATCAAATGGATATTATACGTAAAGCTATGCAGTCTGGCGATCCAATTAAGGCACAAAAAGAATTAGGTGCTCAAGTGTCTGGGATGATGGCGGGTTTTTTAATGATGGCTCCTGGAGTATTTACAACTATATTTAGTGTTTTGTTATTAATTCCTAAAACTCGTGAATTTGTTTTTAAAAAATTAGTGTCTCGTGCTAAAGCAAATAATGCCAGCTCATTTGGTTTTCATTCTGAACCATCAGACTCTCAGTCGGAAATAAAACGTCCGCGCACTTTTGAAGGTGAGTACGAGCGTCATGATATAAATGATGAAAAGTTCTAGCTTCAAATTGTTTTTACCCTTGAAAAAATATTCCTTGTCCCCATATATGAAATCGGTAGCGGTGAAATTATTATCTTAAGCCGATTAATTTCCTGCTGTGCCTTTCGAAAGAAAGAGTTTATGTAACATTTTAGGAGAAAATAATTATGAACATTCGACCTTTACACGATCGTGTAGTTGTCCAGCGTCTAGAAGAAGAGCAGACATCCCCAGGTGGGATCGTGATTCCAGATACAGCTACAGAAAAACCTGTTCAAGGTAAGATTATTGCAATTGGTGAAGGTAAAGCTTTAGATAACGGTGATGTTCGTGCTCTAGCTGTAAAAGTTGGTGACACTGTTTTATTTGGAAAATATGCAGGTACTGAAGTTAAGCTTGCTGGTTCAGAATATCTTGTTATGCGTGAAGACGACATAATGGGTGTAGTTGAGTAAAAATTACCTGTTATCTCAGCGTAGGCTGGGATCCAGTTTCAAAAAAATATAGGAATATAAATAATGGCTAAAGAAATTAAATTTGCAGATGACGCTCGTCATCGTATGGTAGCTGGTGTTAATACTCTAGCTGATGCAGTTAAAGTAACTCTTGGACCTAAAGGTCGTAATGTTGTATTACAAAAAAGCTTCGGTGCCCCAACAATAACTAAAGATGGTGTATCTGTTGCTAAAGAAATTGAAGCTAAAGATCCATTTGAAAACATGGGTGTTCAAATGGTTAAAGAAGTTGCTTCAAAAACTTCAGATGTTGCAGGTGACGGTACAACTACTGCTACAGTTCTTGCTCAAGCGATAACTATTGAAGGTTTGAAGGCTGTTGCTGCTGGTATGAACCCAATGGATCTTAAACGTGGTATAGATAAGGCTACTTCTGCTGCAGTTGCACATCTTCATAAATTGTCTCGCCCGTGTGAAGATGAGAAATCTATTGCACAAGTTGGTACTATTTCTGCTAACTCTGATTCATCCGTTGGCAATATTATCGCAGAAGCTATGAGCACAGTAGGTAAAGAAGGTGTTATCACTGTTGAGGAAGGTTCTGGTCTAGAGAACGAACTAGAAAAAGCTGAAGGTATGCAATTTGATCGTGGTTACCTATCTGCTTACTTTGTTAATAACCAGCAAAACATGAGTGTTGAGCTAGAAAATCCATTTATCTTGATCGTGGATAAGAAGATTTCTAATATTCGTGACATGCTTACTCTTCTTGAAGGTGTTGCTAAAGCTGGTAAGAGTCTGCTAATTATCGCCGAAGATGTTGAGGGTGAAGCTCTTGCTACTCTAGTTGTAAACAACATGCGTGGTATCGTTAAAGTTGCTGCTGTTAAAGCTCCTGGCTTTGGTGATCGTCGTAAAGCAATGCTTGAAGATATTGCTATACTAACTGGTGGTAAAGTAATTTCTGAAGATATTGGTATGACTTTAGAAGGTGCTACTATCGAAGATCTTGGTTCAGCAAGCCGTGTTGAAATTACTAAAGAAAATACAACTATCATCAAAGGTTCTGGTACTCCTGCTGATATCCAAGCACGTTGTGACCAAATTCGTCGCGAAGTTGACAACTCAAGCTCTGACTACGATCGTGAAAAACTACAAGAACGTCTAGCTAAGCTTGCTGGCGGTGTAGCTGTAATCAAAGTTGGTGCTGCAACTGAAGTTGAAATGAAAGAGAAGAAAGCTCGTGTAGAAGATGCTCTTCATGCAACTCGTGCTGCTGTTGAAGAAGGTATTGTTCCTGGAGGTGGTGTAGCTCTAATCAGAACTGCAGAAGCTCTTGATAAGCTTAAAGGTGATAACGAAGATCAAAACCGTGGTATTGCACTGCTACGCGCTGCTATTGAATACCCAGCTCGTAACATTGTGAAAAATGCCGGTGGGGAATCCTCAGTTGTTATCAATAAAATCCACGAAGGTAAAGATAACTTCGGTTTCAACGCTGCAACTGGCGAATACGGTGACATGTTAGAAATGGGTGTAATTGATCCTACTAAAGTTACTCGTACAGCATTGCAAAATGCCGCTTCAATCGCTGGCCTTATGCTAACTACTGAGGCTATGGTTGCAGACGCTCCTGAAGAAGGTGGAGATGCTGGTAATGCTGCTGCTGCCGCTGCTGCTATGGGTGGCATGGGTGGAATGGGAGGCATGGGCGGCATGATGTAAGTCATCCCTCTTGTTTTTCATAACATTAAAAAAGCCCGGCTATGTTCCGGGCTTTTTTTTTGTTTTATTTTATTATATTTGTGCAAAAAGAAAACAATAGTCTATAGTTATCTTATGAAATTTCATAAGGAGTTATAAAAATGAAGTTAATTAAAACATCAATTATTGCGCTAGGATTTGCCTTTCTTGCTAGTGCCAATGCAGACCCTTTAATGGAAGGCTTAACGGTTACTAAAACTGATATCAAAATTAGTGATGGCGCTCCGATTGTTGGTAAACTAGTTAACTCGTCATCTTCTGGGGTGGATATCACTTTGTTAGAGGATGCTATTCAGGGTAAGCACACTTTACCAGCAAAAGTTGCGGTAAATGATGATGTTGATTTTTCTATAGATGAGTACCCAATAGGTGAATATACCGGAGTATTTAAATATGGTAATGGCAAGGATGCTTGCTTATTCCAATTTATGGTAGATGAAGATGGATACTTAAACTGGGGGTATATGGGAACATCAAGCAATGTGAATTGTGATTACAGTGGGCAGATTCTTAGTGTTTCTGTTGTCAGTGATTTTCAGAATGGAGAGGAAGTTGATGATAATGCAAAAGTAGAGGATGATAACTCTTAATTTGCAGGTTTTATCACAAAAAAAGCCCGTGCTACTGCGGGCTTTTTTGTGATTGGCCCTGCTTTACTATTTAAGAGCGAATTTCGAGTTTTATTTGTAGAAAATCAATTGCTTGTGGATGATGTGTTCTAAGATTAGGTTATCCCGCAAATCTAATTTGTCATTCCACGATTTGACCGCGAGATCCATGAAGATAGATTACGCGGTCAAGTCGCACAATGACAGTATTTTTATCTCTTTACTACTGTTTAAGAATATAGGTTGATTATTTAAAGCGCATCACTTAGCTTATACAAGCATTGGGCTATTATGACAGCAGCTAGGGTGGAAGTTTTATTTCCAACGTCATGTTTTGGTGATAGCTCAGCGACATCAACGCTTATAACTTTTTTATTATCTATTATTTTTTTTAGAATTGGCATGATGTCTGATGGCATAGGTCCAAGTGGCTGTGGTGCACTAACTCCAGGGGCTGCACCACTGCAAAAAGTATCCATGCAAATAGTTAGATAAATTGACTCAACGTTAGCTATGAAATCATTAAGCTTTGTACTTACTTCTTCCTTGTCTTTTAAATCTTTAGCAAGAATTGTGTTAACTCCAAGATTTTTAGCTGTTTCAAATAGTGAAGGGGTGTTGGCTGTCTCTTGAATGCCAATGCAGCAATAATTAAATGGTTTGTTATTTTTTTTGCAATCTTCCGAAATTTGTAAAAATGGTGTCCCAGAAGAACCTTTATTGCCATCCAGCTTTGGACGAAGGTCGTAGTGTGCATCAATATTAATTATGCCAATATTTTTTCTTGGTTTAGCTTTTGTTAGGCCTTGGTAGTGACCCCATGCAACCTCATGTCCTCCTCCAATTACAATTGGCATAATACCATGCGCTAGAATTTCTGAAATTAACTCACCAAGTTTTTCTTGCGCAGATTCGAGATCATTGTCATCACAGTTGATATTCCCAAAGTCATAAATGGATAGATTTGTAGTGTGATTTGGCATATTGGCAAATGCTTTACGCCATTCATTAGGGCCTTCGGCAGCCCCTATTCGCCCTAAGTTGCGCTTTACTCCTTCATCACAGCAAAAGCCAACTATACCTATTGATTTGGATGCTGGTGTTGGAAATGATGCTTTGTTGAGGTCTATACATTCAACTACTTGAAAGAATCTTTCATTTGGTAATGAGTCGGCGCGTCCTCGCCAAAGCTTGCTGTCTGGTGCTTCGTAGTTTGATAGATATGTTTTCAACTTGCTGTCTCCTGACTACAAAAAAATCTAATTTGACATTATTTCTTTACTCTTGCAATATCAATGCAGGATTTTTACGGATTTATAAGAGGGAAGGCATTTGATTGATACACTTATTCATAATGCTCATATAGCAACTATGCAAGGTAGTGAGTATGGAGTTATTGAGCACGCTGCAATTGCGATCAAAAATGGAATGATTGAGTGGATTGGTTCTAAAATCAATATTCCGAATGAAATCTCTTCTAATGTAAAAACTGTAATTGACGCAAAAGAGCAGTGGATTACGCCCCCTCTTGTTGACTGTCATACCCACCTTGTTTATGCCGGTAATCGTGCTGCAGAATTCGAAAAGCGTTTAACAGGTGTAAGTTACGCTGAAATTGCAGAGCAGGGAGGTGGGATATTATCTACTGTACGCGCGACCCGTGAGGCATCTGAGCAAGAATTATTTGATTTGGCTGTGCCTCGTGTTCAGGCTCTAATAAATCAAGGTGTAACCCATTTAGAAATAAAATCTGGCTATGGTCTTGATATTGAGTCTGAACTTAAAATGTTACGTGTAGCCATAAAGTTAGGCGAAGAGCTTGATGTCGAGGTTTATCCTACTTTGTTAGCGGCTCACGCTATCCCTCCTGAATTTAAAAGAGATCCCGATGCCTATGTAGAGTATATTTGCGATGAAATAATTCCTGCAGTTTCAATTGAAAACTTAGCTGTTGCTGTGGATGTATTTTGTGAATTCATAGGCTTTAGTTTCGAGCAAACTAAAAAGATTTTTGAGTGTTCAAAAGAGCATAGTTTAAGGATTAAATGTCATGCTGAGCAATTAACTGATAGTAGTGGTGCAGGTTTGGCGGCAGAGTTTAAAGCATTATCTGCTGATCATCTTGAGTTTGCAAGTGAGAAAAGTATACAAAAAATGGCTGAAAATAAAACTGTAGCTGTTCTTTTGCCTGGCGCATTTTATTATTTGAAAGAAAAAAAACTTCCTCCTATTGATTTGTTACGCAAATATAATGTGCCTATTGCGATCGCAACTGACTCTAATCCGGGTAGTTCACCAACAACCTCACTTCTATTAATGTTGAATATGGCTTGTACCTTATTAGGGTTGACGCCAGTTGAAGCTTGGCGTGGAGTTACAGTAAATGCTGCTAAAGCACTTGGTATTACAAGTAATTATGGTTTGGAGGTAGGTAAAGATGCTAAGTTTTGTCTGTGGAGTGTAGATCATCCTCGAGATTTAGTTTATCAATTTGGAAATTACCCATCGCCTGCAATATGGAGAGCATAAATATGAAAGATAACCGCTTTGACCCAACTCGAAAAATTAAGGCGCCAATTGGCACAAAATTGAATGCTAAGTCCTGGTTAACTGAGGCTCCTTTACGTATGTTAATGAATAACTTAGACGCAGAAGTTGCAGAAAAACCTGAAGAATTAGTAGTTTATGGTGGTATTGGTAGAGCGGCTCGAAATTGGGAGTGCTTTGACAAGATTGTTGAGGTTTTGATGCGTCTAGAGGACGATGAAAGTCTTTTGATCCAGTCTGGCAAACCAGTTGGTGTTTTCAAAACTCATGCTGATGCTCCTCGTGTCCTAATTGCTAATTCAAATATTGTTCCTCATTGGGCAAATTGGGATACTTTTAATATGTTAGATCAGAAAGGCTTGATGATGTATGGCCAAATGACAGCAGGCTCTTGGATTTACATCGGTAGTCAGGGGATTGTTCAAGGAACTTACGAGACTTTTGCAGCAATGGCAAATACTCACTTTAATGGTGAGTTAACTGGGAAATGGATTTTAACTGCAGGCCTTGGCGGTATGGGTGGCGCTCAGCCTCTTGCTGCAACTATGGCTGGAGCTAGTATTTTAGCTGTTGAGTGTGATCCAGAGCGTATTGAAAAGCGTATGGAAACTCGTTATTTGGATAAGCATACAGATAATCTTGAAGAGGCTTTAAGGTGGGTTAATGAAGCTTGTGAGAAGGGGGAGGCTATTTCTGTTGGCCTTCTTGGCAATGCCGCAGAAATCTTACCGAAAATGGTTGAAATGGGTATTAAACCAGATGCCGTTACTGATCAAACCAGTGCTCATGATCCATTAAATGGATATTTGCCAAAGGGGTGGACTCTTGAGCAAGCTGAAGAGATGCGTAAGTCTGATCCTAAGGCAGTAGTTGCTGCTGCTAAATCTTCAATGGCAATACATGTTAAGGCAATGTTGGACTTTAAAAAATTAGGCTCGGTTGTTTTTGATTATGGCAATAATATACGCCAGGAGGCTCTTGAAGAAGGTGTGAAAAATGCTTTTGATTTTCCAGGCTTTGTACCAGCTTATATTCGGCCTCTTTTCTGCGAGGGTATTGGACCGTTCCGCTGGGTTGCTTTATCGGGTGATCCGGAAGACATATATAAAACTGATCAAAAAGTTAAAGAGCTTTTACCAAATGATAAGCACCTGCACCGTTGGTTAGATATGGCTCGTGAGAAAATTCAATTTCAAGGTTTGCCATCTAGGATTTGTTGGGTAGGCCTTGGTGACAGAGCAAAGCTTGGGTTGGCTTTCAATGAAATGGTCAGAAAGGGTGAGATAAAAGCGCCAATAGTTATTGGTCGTGATCATTTAGATTCTGGGTCAGTTGCTAGCCCAAATCGTGAGACAGAAGCGATGAAAGATGGTTCTGATACAGTTTCTGACTGGCCGCTTTTAAATGCTTTGTTAAGCACTGCGAGTGGAGCTACTTGGGTGAGTCTGCATCATGGTGGCGGCGTTGGCATGGGTTTTTCTCAGCATGCAGGATTAGTGATTGTTGCTGATGGGACTGATAAAGCTGAAAAAAGGCTTGCTCGAGCATTAACAAATGACCCTGCGACAGGTGTGATGCGTCATGCTGATGCTGGTTACGATATTGCCATTGAGTGTGCTAAAGAGCAAGGCTTAGATTTGCCAATGCTAGGTTAGAGCCTATTGATGGTTAATTTTTACGGGTTTTTGACTGTCGATTTTTTGAATGCTTTTTGGCCTTTTAAATAAATTCTACAAAGAAATTTACCTATAAGGAACTGGGTTAAGCACAGGGCGATTGGCCTGGTTCCTTCGTTCTCCAGGTAACTGTACATGATTAAAAATGATATGGGCGCCATTACACATAAAATAATGCCAATTAATACAAAAATTCTCTTTCCTTGATTAACGCTTGAATTCATTTTTCCCTCTAGTTTGCTCGGACTGTATTTTTGGTATTATATCTTTAAAGTCTTAATTTAATCTTAAGGTCGACGTTAAAGTCCAAACTAGGATACAATGGAAATTCAAGATCAAAAAAAGGTGAGTAACCATGCTTGCAAAGGGTTTAAAACAGCTTTTAATTACAACAGTTGCTGTTTCTGCTATTTCTATTTCTCCGGTAGTTTCTTTTGCCCAAGTTCAGAAGAATATTCAGCCACCATCTGAGCACAAAACCAACTCAACGCCTCAGGCATCAATCGTGCCGCAGGGTCCAAATATTGATGCGGGAGCTTATGCTCTTTTAGATGTAGATAGTGGTAAGTTGCTAGCAGCAAAAAATCCGCATAAGCGCATGCAGCCGGCAAGTCTGACAAAAATGATGACTTTATATTTAATTTTTGACTCTCTTAAAAATGGTCAAATTAGTTTAGATGATAAAGTTTTAATTAGTGAAAAAGCCTGGAAAATGGGCGGCTCCAAAATGTTTGTGAAAGTTGGTAATCGGGTTCCAGTACATGATCTGATTAAGGGTATTATTGTAGCTTCTGGAAATGACGCGTCTGTTGCAATGGCTGAATATATTGGTGGTACTGAAGGTACTTTTGTTCAAATGATGAATCAGGCCGCTAAGAATCTTGGGATGAATGACACTCACTTTGCTGACCCAACTGGGCTACCTAAACCAGATCATTATTCATCAGCAGCTGATTTAGCGACACTTGCTCGTACAATTATCAGTGAGTTCCCTGAGCAATACCACTGGTTCAGTGAGAAGTGGATTACTCACAACGGAATTCGTCAGCCGAATCGTAACCGTCTTCTTTGGCATGACCCATCAGTTGATGGTTTAAAAACCGGCCATACCAGCCAAGCTGGTTTTTGCCTGACAGCTTCGGCGCAGCGAAATGGAATGCGTATATTATCTGTTGTTCTCAAGACGCCGAGCGATAACGGTCGTATGCAATCAACAGAAGCATTGTTAAATTATGGTTTTCGTTTTTACCAAACTCATCTTATGTACAATGCTAATCAGAGCATAGATAAGCCAAGGATTTGGTTTGGTCAAAAGAAAAATATTTCCGTAGGGTTATCTGAACCCTTCTATTTAACTCTTCCACAAGGTGAATACAAGAAAGTTAAAATTGTTGAAGACCTTCATAAAACTATAGAAGCTCCAATTAAAGCGGGCGATAACGTTGGTGTTTTAAATGTAAAATTGGATGAAAAAATTATAGCGTCTCGTCCTTTAATCGCCCTGGAAGAGGATGAAAAAGGTTCAGCGTGGTCTCGTGCATGGGATTATGTAACTTTGCTATTCCATAAAATTATTGCTTAGAGTCTCGATGTCACAGATAGTATTTTTGAATGGCAAGTTTTTGCCTGTTACTGAAGCAAAAGTCTCGGTTCTTGACCGGGGCTTTTTGTTTGGGGATGGGGTTTATGAGGTTATTCCATCTTATAGCGGTGTAATATTTCACCTTGAAGATCATATTGAACGACTGCAACAAAGTCTTGATGCGATTCACTTACCATTTGAATGGAGTGTTGATGAGTGGCGTGATTTATTCAATAATCTTTTAGAGAAAAATAATTGCAAGGATGCTGATTATGGCATTTACTTGCAGATAACGCGTGGATCAGCTCCTCGGTCTCATTACTTTCCAGATAAGGTTGAACCTACAATTTTTGCCATGGCCAATCCATTTCCTAAGTTGCCAAAAGGTGCTATTGAAAATGGTTTTGCTGCAATTACCGCTGATGATATACGTTGGAGTTGGTGTTATATTAAGTCGATTACTTTATTGCCTAACTCATTTATGATGCAAAATGCTTATGAGCAAGGTGCTCGTGAGGCTATTTTGATTCGTGATGGCTATGCAATTGAGTGTGGTTCAAGTAACTTATTCATTGTTAAAAATGGTGTTTTAAAAACTCCACCAAAAAGCGTGCACATGCTTGGTGGAATTACACGTGAAGTTATTATAATGCTCGCCGAGCGTAATAATTGGACGCTTGAAGTGAAAGAAATTTCAGAGGCTGAATTATTCACAGCAGATGAAATTTGGGCGACTAGCTCAACTAAAGAATTATATCCAATTGTAAAACTTAATAACAAAGCAGTAGGAGATGGAATTCCTGGGCAGTACGCTAAACGAATGCTAAAATTGTATAGAGAATACAAGAAAGAATACATAAAAGGGGCTAAGTAATGACTGATAAAGCTAATGGTTCAGCAAGCCAAGAAGAATCTCCATTAAAATTTCCTTGTAAATTCCCAATCAAAGCTATGGGTAAAGGCAGTGAAACTTTTGAGAAACATGTAGTTGATATAGTGCAGAAACATCTTCCTAAAGTCGATCGTATTCTGAGTGTTAAATCAAAGCCAAGTAAACAAGGTAAATACCAGTCTGTTACAGTTACCTTTATGGCTGTTAGCAAAGATCAGCTTGATGCTATTTATCAGGATTTAACTGATTCTGATGATGTAATAATGTCTTTTTAACTCTTTGTGTATTCTGTGTGTTCAATTTGGATGGCATCAATAGGTTTATCAAAGAATACTTTACCAACCCGAGTGAAACGCTCTGGTAAGTCGGTTACAAAAAATTGACATGTTTGCTCTGAGTATGAAGTGTTAAGAAGTCCATTATCTGCTAGCCAATCGTAAACAAAAACGGCTGTAGCTGAGGCTGAATCAATTATAGATACTTTATCTCCAAGAAGTTTTTTAATAGGTTCTCTTAGGGCTGGGAAATGAGTACAACCTAAAATAACTGAGCTACCTGGTTGTAAGTCTTTTATTACAGGAGTTAAGTATTCTTTGACAACAAGATCTGCTATTTCACCGGAAACTATGCCTTCTTCGGCTAGCGCTACGAACAATCCGCAAGATTGATCTTTGATCACGGAATTTTGGTCTAATTGATTAATTGTACTATGATATATTCCTGATTTAATTGTAGTTTCGGTAGCTAAGAGTAGGTATTGATTATTTTTGCAATTATTTACTGCCTGCCTTGCCCCTGGTTCAATTACACCAATAATTCCAACTTGTGGATATTTTTTTCTAAGGTAAGGAAGCGCTGAAGCTGATGCAGTGTTGCAAGCAATTACTACAAGCTTAACCTCATGCATTAACAAGATTTTTATCATGTTTTCAGCATAATGAACGACGGTTTCTTTGCTTTTGGTGCCATAGGGAAGTCTCGCAGTGTCTCCTAGATAAATAAATGACTCATTAGGCAGTAATGACTTTAGTGACCTTAAAACCGTTAAGCCACCCATTCCTGAGTCAAATACACCAATGCTTTGATTCACTTTAGCTGAGTTCATTTTATTTCCTTAGTTTTTTTTGGAGAATGCGGCACCAATTGTCAATATATCCTAATAATTATACAAAATACTGTATTCAAATATATTAAAAAAACAGTTATTTTTTACTAATGAAAAATGGATGGAGTTTAATAGAGCTTTTAGTTGCAATTGTTATTGCTTCAATAGGTGTGGTTACGCTATCTAGATATCAGTCAAGAGCATTAATGATGTCTACACACGCTTTATATGGGAGTTTGGCCATTCAGCAGAGCATTAATTTAAGACAAATTATTCTTGAAAATTCTAATAAGGTTAATCGAAAAAAACTTTATGCAGAGTGGAATGGATTAAATAAAAAGTTATTGCCTAGCGGTAGCGGTAACTTTAATTGCGATAAGAAATGCAAGATATGGGTCACTTGGCAAGAGGGGGGTAAAACTTATAAGTATAAATTATAATAAATTACCAACTTCTATCTCATCTGGGTTTACCTTCTTGTCATTACTATTAACCATTGCATTATCCATAATAATTATTATGCCTTTGCTTCATTTTTATTTGATGGCAATTAATGATTCGAGAAGGATTGAGCAAATAAATAAAATTCAGGAAGAGGGTAGGTTTTTAAGTATATATTTGCCAAATTTAATTAAAAAACATGGTTGTATTGATGATATTAAATTAAGCTTAAATGGTTTTATTTTAAGTGAATGTCCAACTACCAAAACAAAGAAAACCTTAGTATATATGGCAGCTAGTTCAATTAAGGATTCGAAGGGCAGGCGAGTTAAAGCCTTATATGAAAAAGTAGTAGGTGAAAAAAGAGGTGAAATGATTTCTGAAGGGTTTGAGAGTATTAATATTACTAAAGAGAATTCATTGTTGAAGATTTTGTTAGCTTTTGCTGTGGAAAATGTCCCTGGCCAGAAAACTAAAAAATGGCCTATTTATGTAAATTTGAGTAAATAAATGAAGGAGTATGGATTTATTCTGTTGGTTGTTTTGCTAGTTATTATGAGCATAACTGGATTAATAATTTCAGAATTAAAAGCCAGTCAGTCCGAAATAGTAATGCTCAATTTATATAAGAAGCATCCTTTTTAATCTGTTAGATAGTAAAATTAACAATAGTTCCTATCATGATATTTTCTTTTATATAGCACCTATTATTTGTTCAATTATTTTTGCGCGCAATTATTCGCAAAATGCTCAAAAATGTCAATATAAGCACGGATGCGAATATGAGTACATCATATTGGGCAGTTTAATTTGAATCAGATACTGCTTTTCGGTAGTGGCAAGCGCCTAACCCTTGCATGTAAACATATGTACGAAGGGGTGTTCGTCAGGAACCTTTTTGCATATATTACATTTAAAAGTACTATCCGTACCACCGGCTACTTTACTGAGTTCTTTTACGTCAATTTTTTTCGTTTTAAGATTACTGGTTTTGACAGCATTTTTTATCATATAAATCTCTTATATCTTATGCCTTCACAATACCAATGACGTGTATAGGAGTTGTTGCAGTATAGGTGCGTATTAGGACTGTTATGACTCAACTGGGGAAAAATTTATGAGTGGCATAAAATGCTAAAATTCCTCCAATAATTTGTAAAAAGAAATTAATCATAGCTATGCTGTAATTCCCTTGTTCTAGAAATTCCCACATTTCAAGGCTAAAAGTAGAGAAGGTTGTAAAGCTTGCTAGAAAGCCAGGGACAATAAGCCAATAAATTAAGCGATCAGGGTGAGCTAGCATTGTAGCTGTAATAGCACCTAATATAATACATCCCAGAAGATTTACTGCTAGTGTATTAAATATGAATAGTGGCTGATAGCGCATTACAAGCATGCTCACGCCAAATCGCGAGACAGCGCCAAGTGCCCCACCTAGCGCAATTAATAAAAACTTCACTTTGTTAACCGTTCTTTGACTTGTTGCCACCAAGATTTATCTAGTTTTTCTTTTTGTTTTGGTACTTGTTTAATTTCTATAACAATAGGGCTTACGACTAGCATAGGATCGCTTGAGTTAAGAAACGTTTTTTCCATTGCATGCATTTCTTGGTTCATTTCTCTAGCCATATGGTTCATTTGCTTAGCCATTTCTATTTGTTGGTTGTGAAATTTATTAACTAAAGTTTTTAGTTGTGCTTTTGAAAGATCCTCAGTTCCAGAGTATTTTATGGTTTTTTTGCCATTACTATCTTGGTTCTCTGTAATTGTGATGCTGTATATTTGCGGTGATTTGATTTCTTTAGTTTGATTAAGGTTTGGCTTTTGTTTATTTGTATGGTCAGCAATAGCTAAGTTGGCGCTAAATATTAAATTAACTGCTAAAATAGGTGTAAGTATTTTTTTCATTATCTTCTCCTATAAAGTTGTTATCAATTATCAATCAACAAGTCCTTATAAGTATTATATGGTAGCTTTTTGAAATATTTAAAGGTTGGATGCAAGGGCAAATGCGTTTAAATTTCTACAATAGTTAACACGGAGTCTTAAAAAGCTAATTATATCGAGGCTCCCAAAGCGTCATCTCGACTGAAGCACCAAGGGTGCGAAATGGAGAGATCTGACTTAATTATATTTTCAGATCTCTCGACTACGCTCGAGATGACAGCTATAGTTCTTGAAGTGGTAAATTAGGAGATCGTGATAGCCTCCAGACTGTAAAACTTGTTACACAGTTATTTGTAGCGTTTGTTTTAGTCAATTGTGCAAATTTAGATGCGTTTCCCCTGTTTGGATACAGATAATAATGCAGAATGTCTAGGTATATGCCATAATCAAGACCTGTTGATAATTTATCTTACGGCTGCTAATTATCCATATTTATAGTCGTAAGATAAATTGTCAATAGACTCTGCAAAAATTTTAAGGTTAAGTATAAATGCTAGTAGATTCACATTGCCATCTAGATCGTTTGGATCTAACAAAATATGATGGAAAGCTTGAAGGTGCTCTTGATGCAGCTCGAGACCAAGGAATTACCAATTTTTTGAATATATCCATTACGCTTGAGAATTTCCCCGATGTATTAGCCATTGCGGAGCAAAGTGATGCAATTTGTGCAAGTGTCGGACTGCATCCGACCGAAACCGATGGTGAAGATCCAACCGTTGAAAGACTTATAGAGCTTGCTCAGCACCCCAAAGTTGTAGCTATTGGTGAGACAGGTCTTGATTATTATCGCTGTGAAGGTGATATGGAGTGGCAAAAAGATCGTTTTCGTACTCATATTCGTGCAGCTAGAGAGTTAAAGCTTCCTTTGATCATTCATACAAGGCTTGCACCAGAAGATACAATTCGTATTTTAAAGGAAGAAAAAGCTAGTGAAGTTGGTGGAGTTTTTCACTGTTTCACTGAATCTTGGGATATGGCTAAGCAAGGTATGGACTTAGGGTTTTATATCTCAATTTCTGGTATTGTGACATTTAAAAATGCTCATAATGTCCAGGAAGTTGCAACTAAGGTTCCTTTAGATATGATGTTAGTAGAGACAGACGCTCCTTACCTAGCTCCAATGCCATATCGTGGTAAACCCAATGAACCTGCATATGTTCGTTATACAGCAGAAAAAGTTGCTGAATTGAAGAAAGTTAGGTTAGAAGAGGTTGCACAAAAGACTACGAACAATTATTTTAGTGTTTTTAATGGGGCTAACTGTTATAAATGACTCCTTATTAGTGTAGAGGTAGAAAATGCATCAATTTTTCCAATTTGTTGCTGAGCATTGGGTTTTATGGTCAGTTTTATTAGTTATTTTAATTCTTATTATTGGTGAAGAGCAGAAAACTGGTGGTGCGATGATTGGTCGCTTAAAAAATATGTCTCCAGAGTTAGTTGTTGATTCTATCAATCACAATGATGCAATCGTTGTGGATGTAAGAAGTGCAGATGAATATGTTGCTGGTCATATTATTAACTCTATCAATATTCCAGCTGCTGATATTGAAAAATCAACCTCTAAACTAAGTAGATATAAGAAAAAGCCTTTGATTCTAATGGGTGCACCTAATCATCTTAATAAATTAGCAAAATTACTTGGTGAAAATAATTTTGAACGCCTATACTGTATGTCAGCAGGAATTGATGGCTGGAAAAAGGCTGGATACCCAGTTAATAAAGGCGTTAAATCAAAAAGGTCTAAAAAGAAATGAAAAAAGTAGTTATTTATAGCAAAGAAGTTTGCCCATATTGTGTTAGAGCTAAAACTCTACTGAAACAAAAAAATGTTTCTTATGAAGAAATAAAGTTGGACCAAAATCCAGATAGAGTAGATGAGATGCTTGAAAAAAGTGGCGGTCGTCACACTGTTCCCCAAATCTTTATCGGTGATTACCACGTTGGCGGGTTTGATGATCTTTGGGAACTAGAAAAACAGGGTAAAGTGGACGAGCTATTAAAAGATTAACGTCATTTCAATAGGCTCTACCTAGGCAACAATAACAGGGTGCCGTGTTTAAGCCACGGTATTACTATTAAACTAAAAAGGGAAAAATAATGGCTGAAGAACAAAAACAACAAGAAGAACAACAGCAATCAGGTTTCGTTATTCAAAGAATTTATTTAAAAGACTGTTCTTTTGAATCACCTGCATCTCCAGAAGTTTTTCTAGATAAGTGGGAGCCAGAAGTTAGTATTAATCTGCATACTGCTTCAAAAGCCTTAAAGGAAGATGCGCATGAAGTTGTTTTAAAAATCACCGTTACTGCTACTCAAAATGAAAAAACAGTTTTCGTGGCTGAAGTGCATCAAGCAGGTATATTTACTGTTTCAGATATGCCTAAAGAGCAAATTCATTACCTCTTAGGTGCATTTTGCCCAAATATGCTTTTCCCTTACGCAAGAGAAACAATTGGTAGTTTGGTTGGTCGAGGTGAGTTCCCTCATTTTTACTTACAACCAGTAGATTTCGATCAAATCTATCAACAGCATCTTGCGGAAGAGAAAAAGAAGGCCGCAAACGAAGCAGAAAAATAATATGACGCCTGTCTCAATAACAGTTATTGGCCCAGGAGCATGGGGTACTGCATTGGCAATGTTGCTAGCTCGTAATGGTCATACAACCATGCTCTGGGGTAGAAAGGAAGATGGAATATTCGAGATGGCCAAGGATCGTGTTAACGAAAGATTCTTTCCAGAGCAAATGTTTCCAGAATCTTTAATTATTGAGCCTGATCTTGAGAAAGCAATCCAGCAGAGTGATTGTGTTTTGCTGACAGTGCCTAGTGCGGTATTTGTAACGGTATTAAAAATTATTGACCCGATGCTAAACCCTGGTACTCCAATAATTTGGGGGACTAAGGGGTTGGATTCTAGTACTGGCAGATTTTTTCATGATTTAGCATCTGAAGTGTTAACTGGAGAGCATGCTCTGGGAGTTATTTCGGGGCCTTCATTTGCTAAAGAAGTTGCAAATGGCATGCCAACAGCTGTATCCGCGGCAAGTATTGATGAAGACCTCCTTCTACTAATGAAGAACCTGTTTGAAAATGAAAACTTCAAGCTAGAGTTATCCAATGACATGGTTGGAATCCAGGTTTGTGGTGTTATCAAGAATGTTATGGCAATTGCTACAGGCATGGTTGATGGTCTAGGTTTTGGAACTAATACACAAAGCGCTTTAATGACTTTTGGGTTGCAGGAAGCTAGAAAACTAGGCGAAGTTTTTGGTGCAGATCCTGCTTCATTTTTATCACTTGCAGCAGTTGGTGATTTAGTTCTTACTTGCACAGATAATCAATCACGCAATCGCAGGTTTGGTCTTTTATTTGCCCATGGTAAGTCATTAGATGAGGCTGCAAAAGAAATTGGTCATGTGGTGGAAGGTGTTCATAATGTCAGAACCGTTATGGAGCTAGCAAAGAAACATGGCTTAAAACTGCCAATTACTGAAATGGTTGAAAAAATCATTGATGGTGAGCGTCCTGCTATAGATATAGTTAAGGCTTTATTTGAAACTGCTTGATGTACCATCTTGGAACACCAAAAGTGCGTAATGGAGAGGTCTGGTTTAATGAGTAATTCGGATCCCTCGGCTGCGCTCGGGATGACTAGTTTTTTTTTGCGCTTGGGATGACTAGTTTTTTTGCGCTCGAGCGGACTAGTTTTTTGCATTTGGGATAACAAGATTTGTGTAAGCTTATATGCTTGCTTTTCTTGATCAATGCATCTAGCTTTTGTTATCTAATATCTCATGTTAATCTGAACTATTCTTGTTTCAAAAACTTGGTAAATACCGGTGCTTACTGCAAAATCTAACACAACAAACTGGTCTGTCATAATACCGTTATCATGCGTTCTTTTTATTAACGCAATGAGTATTGGTCTTATATTGCCTGAGATGGGACCGATGTTCCTTGATCCTAGATCCACCATGGTTGCTGCTAATACTGAAGAGTATATGCGTTATTATTATTACAGCATAACTTTAACACTCCCTATGCTTACAATGTTTTTTGGTTCCCCCATATTTGGAGATTTATCTGATCGTTATGGGAGGAAAAAGATTTTATTAATAGCTTTAATAGGTATAGCTCTTAGTTCTTTTATTTCAGGTGTTGGAATTTTTTTTGATAGCATTGTTTTACTTCTGTTTGGAAGGGCCCTCGTTGGTTTTGTTGACGGAAGTGAAGCTATAGCCCAGGCCGCAATTATAGATGTGAGCAATAAAGACAACAAGGTTATAAACTTAAGTCTTATAACTGTTGCTGGTACTGTGGGGTTCGTTATTGGCCCAATTATGGGGGGATATTTATCTAGTCCTAAAGTGTTAAGCTGGTTCGGTTTTGAAACCCCATTTTTCGCTTCTGGTCTTTTGGCAATTATTAACGCCTTAGCTTTGGTTTTTTTAATGCCTGAGACGAGGGCATCAGAAAAAAATAAAAAAATTAATTGGAAGCAAAGCTTTCAAGATTTAGCTAAAGTTGTATACTCTAAAGAATTATTTTGGCTCACTATGGTGTTTTTCTGTATGGAATTTGTTTGGGGAATATTCTTTCAATCCATCTCTTTACTCCTAGTTGAATCTTTTCATTACTCAGCTGAAACTATCGGAATTTATATGACATTTACAGGGATAAGTTTTACTGTTTCACTTACTATTATTCTTAGAATTTTATTGTACTTTTTTAGCAGAACAACTTTATTACACATTTGTGCCATCTTAATGGCCGTAAGTGGGATCATGTTCTGGTTGTGTCATTCTGAAATAATGGTTTGGTTGGCTGTTATCCCATTAACTATAGGTGTTGGCTGTTCTTATAACACGATGTTAGCAATGATGTCAGACTCAGCTCCTGAAGATAAGCAGGGCGGCACCATGGGGCTTGCTACTGCAGTTATTTCTCTTGCTTGGTTGATTGCTGCAGCCTTGGTAGGTCCTTTAACAGAGGTGAGTTTTTATTTGCCCTACGCAGCTCTAACTTTATTTGCTGTCTTGGCAGTGTTTAGCCTTTTTTATTATCAAAAAGTTTGTAAGTAATTTTTTTTGGATTTAAAATTTAATTTGATGTTTGAATGAGGAACTCACCTTACGCAGACTGCAAAGGTTTAAGTTAAACGCATCTATATTTATACATTTAACTTATATAATCCCGATCGCTATAACAGTCATCCCGAGTGCTATAACAGTCATCCCGAGCGTAGTCGAGGGATCTGAATCCGCACATTAGTCAGATCTCTCCATTACGCACCTTCGGTGCTTCAGTTGAGATGACGTAGGATTCTGGATTGCATGGGTTTGATAATTTGGTTCTAAAACTCATAAAATTAAAAAAATTTTACCTTTTTTACAGACTGCTTAAGGTGAGTGAGGAAGCTAAAACTACGGTATTTAAAATTTGTATCAGATTGATACTGTATCTTGATGTTATATTTCATAATAGCTTTTTGTTCTGGCTGCACTTCAATATGCTTGTTTTCAGAGTTGCCAAATATATGGTGGCTTTTTGTTGGCTTTTTGTCTTTCATAATTTCTGTTATTTTAATCAGAAAATTTAGGTTGCTATTATTGCCATCTTTAGGTTTTGGTATAGGTTTAATATGGGCAGTTACCAATGCAAGTTGGATAATTAATACAGGGTTGCAGAAGAGTGAAATGTTCAGGCCAATAAATATAACTGGTTATGTGGCTTCAATTCCAAAACAATCTAATAGAAATATAAGTTTTCAATTTGTAACTTCAATTATTAATAATAAACCCAACAAACAAAGAATATTACTCAGATGGTATGGGCATCCTCCTCAAAAGATTAAGCCTGGTCAGGTTTGGTCGCTATTAGTTAAATTAAAGCCTGCTCATAGTTTTGCTAACCCAGGAAGTTTTGATTACGCTCGTTGGCTTTTGACCCAAAATATTCATCTTCTAGGCAGTGTGAAACAAAGTCGTGAGAATAAATTAATAAAGCCTTCTCATAATGACTACTTGGATCAGTTAAGACTTAGTTGGATAAATCAGCTCAAATTTTTTGAGTATCTGCCAAAAATGGGATTGATCAAAGCCTTAACTTTGGGGTATAGATCTGATGTAACGTACGATCAATGGCAGGTGTTTAAAAAAACTGGAACAATACATTTAATGGCAATTTCTGGCTTGCATGTCGGGTTGGTTGCATTATTTTCGTTTCAGTTTTGTATGCTAGTTTTTAGGAATTTTTCTTGGCTTTTACTTTATATTCCTTTACAAAGATTATCTTTAATTTTTAGTTTATTTGTTGTTTGGTGTTACGGTTTGATCTCTGGAATGGCTATTCCTACAGAGCGTGCCCTGATTATGATTTCTGTATTAGCCATGACTCAGCTCTTATATTTGAGGGTAGATCTTGCTGAAAGATTGGCAATTGCTGCCTTCGTTGTTCTTTTGATTCACCCGTTAAGTGTTTTAAGTGCTTCTTTCTGGTTATCTTTTTGTGCGGCTGGACTACTCTGCTATGGAATGAAATATACATCTGAAGTGTCTCCTTATTGGAAACAAGCTTTAGATGCTCAAAAAATCACAACAATAGGGTTTTTTCCTTTAACTTTATTTTTCTTTCACCAAGTTTCTCTTGTCTCAGTTGTTGCTAACCTTATATCAGTTCCTTGGATGAGTTTTGTCGTAATGCCTTTATCATTAATAGGTTTAGTTTCTAGTAAACTTAGCACTGATATTGCTAGTATGGTTTTTTATCTAGCCAATGAGTCACTGGAGTTGTTATGGTTAATTTTGGCTCCTTTGGCAAATTTTAAATTTAGTATTTGGCAGGAGCAGACTCCATCATTCTGGAAGTTAATATTTGCTATGATAGGAGTAGCAATATTACTTTCTCCTAAAAAGTTAAAATTTAAATACTTAGGTGTTATTGGTTTGCTACCTTTATTTGTTTTGTCTAAAAGTTCACTTTCGCATGGTGAGTTCGAACTGGATGTGTTGGATGTGGGGCAGGGGCTGGCTACTATTGTACAAACTAAAAAGCATGTTTTGGTGTTTGATACAGGCCCAAAGTTTGGGCCAAATTTTGATATGGGGAGCGCTGTTGTTGCTCCTTTTTTAAGAGACTCAGGTAATAGCAAAATAGATATTATGATTGTAAGTCACGGCGATAATGATCATATCGGAGGGGCAGATTATTTGTTAAATGATTTTAAGGTCAATAAAGTGTTAACAAGTGTTCCTTGGAAGATTAAAAATCATAAATCTTTGCATTGTATGGCAGGTCAGCATTGGAATTGGGATGGCGTTAATTTTAAAGTTTTATACCCATATACTATGCACTATGAGGGTAATAATTCATCATGTGTATTAAAGGTTGGCAATGATGGAAAGTCAGTTCTCTTGACTGGTGATATAGAAAAGCCAGCCGAGAAAACTCTTGCTATAAAATATGGGCCAGCCTTAAAGTCATCAGTTATTGTTGCCCCTCACCATGGGAGCAGGACTTCATCTAGTCAGAAGTTTCTTGATTTTGTGAAACCTAAATATGTAGTCTATTCTACAGGGTTTCATAATAGATTTCGGTTTCCTAGCAAGGTTGTTGTCAGAAGGTATAGGCAAATTAATGCTGAGGCAGAAAATACAGCAAGCTCAGGAATGGTGAAATTTACTTTCCTTAAGGGTATTTTTAATAAAACTTTATACCGAGAATCACACAAGCAATTTTGGGATTAGAGGCTATTAGCTGCAACGTGCTATTTATTCCAGGTTAACAATTTTTTATTGTTACTTTTTGTGATTGGTGGCGCTAAATCTTCTATGGGCTCTGAGCATATATATATCGTATTAGGTTTAAACAAACTATGTCTGCTTCTACTATTCTGTTGTTCTATTTTATTAAGTGTAGTATTTATTCTTTCTTGGCGAATACGTATCATCTGAAATTGTTGGAACAAAATATTTGGATTATTATTTAGTTGTGCATATTGTAATAGATCTTCCATGCTTTCTTGGCGCATAAAAAATACTTTTTTTTGAGCAGCGCCATCAATATTTTGATTTTTTTCTTCTCTTTTACGCTTTCTGCCAGATAGCTTTACATAAGTTGTCATCGTTTCAGAATATACACTACTAACAATTGATTGATATTAGTACATATGATTTCATAGTTTTTGCTTAGTTACAAGGGTGTGTTCCTACGTCATCTCGACTGGAGCACCAAGGGTGCGTTCCTGTGTCATCTCGACTGGAGCACCAAGGGTGCGTTCCTGCGTCATCTCGACTGAAGCACCGAAGGTGCGCAATGGAGAGATCTAACTAAATTATATTTTCAGATCTCTCGACTACGCTCGAGATGACAGTTATAGTTTGCGCTCGAGATGACAGTTATAGTTTACGCTCGAGACGACAGCTATAGTTCTTGAGCTGGTAAATTAGGGGGTAGTGACATATTCTAGGTGGTGAAATTTGTGACACAGTTCTTTGTAGCGTGTTTTAGTCAATTGTGCAAATTTAGATGCGTTTAACCTGGGGTTGAGGCATTTATGTATAGGTTCAAATAAAATGGTATCATCATTAATATATACACAGACCCTAAATGACAAAAAACGCGAATTAGTAGGTGGATATGGATATACAATTTCTTGGTGCTACCCAAACTGTAACTGGATCTAAGTACCTTTTAAAGACCGACACTAAACAGTTTTTTGTGGATTGTGGTTTATTTCAAGGATTGAAATCACTGCGTCTTGAAAATTGGAATAAGCTGCCAATTAACCCTTCTGAAATAGATTATGTATTTTTAACACACGCTCATATTGATCATAGTGGTTACCTGCCTTTGCTAGTGAAACAAGGTTTTCGTGGCAAAATTTACTGTACTGCACCTACCTTTGAACTATGTAAAATTTTATTGATTGATAGCGGTTATCTTCAAGAAGAAGATGCTAAGCGCGCCAATAAATATAGTTACACTAAGCATAGACCAGCTTTACCCCTATATAACAAACAAGATGCCAAAGAATGTCTTAAATATTTTGAAGTGATTAATTTTGCTGAGATAGTCGATTTTGGTGATAATCTAAAGGTTAGCTTTCATTATGCAAGCCATATTCTTGGTGCTGCATCAGTTAGAATTGAGTGTGATGGTGTTTCAGTTCTATTTTCTGGTGATATGGGAAGAGCTGATGATCCAATTATGCTCCCCCCAAAACCACCCGTGCAGTCTGACTATTTAGTTGTTGAGTCTACTTATGGTAATCGATTGCATGGTAGCGATCTGCCTGTTGACCAGCTAGAAGAAGTTATAAATCGCACTGTTGAGAGAAAAGGTACGATTGTTATTCCAGCTTTTGCAGTGGGGCGTGCTCAAGCAATTTTATATTATATTCATCAGCTCAAAACAGAAGATAGAATTGAAGATATTCCTGTTTATATTGATAGCCCGATGGCAATAAATGCTACTGAGTTATTTTGTGAATATTCTGATCAGCATAGATTAACCCCAGATGAGAGCGCAAAAGTATGTGATGAGGCTGTATATGTGAGATCTGTTGACGAATCAAAGAGCGTTAGCCAGCAAGATCAGCCTAAAATCATAATATCAGCAAGCGGCATGGCATCAGGAGGTAGGGTGTTACATCATTTGGCGAGGTTTGCGCCTGACCCAAATAGCTCAATTGTGTTTACTGGATACCAGGCTGAAGGCACTCGAGGTGATCGGATAGTTAGTGGTGAAAAGTCAGTGAAAATGCTTGGCCAAATGGTTCCAATAAATGCAGAAATTGTACAGCTTACAAATGCTTCAGCTCATGCTGATTATGAAGGTCTTTTGGGGTGGATGTCGCAAATGAACATACCTCCAAAAAAAGTTTTTCTTGTGCATGGGGAGACTGAATCTGCTGAAGTATTAAAGGTTAGAATCGAAGAGAGGCTGCACTGGAATTGTATGATACCAAACTATAAATATCAGGAAACGCTAACATAGGCATTGTCAGCCATTTTCTCTAGGTCTCTATAGTTCACTTTTCCTGTTGTTAACAGAGGTATTTCGTCAACTATATTTATTTGTTTCGGGACATTTAGTGCTGAAATACCTTGGGCTTTTATAAATTCAGATATTGCTTTTTTATTAGCTTCTAGATATTCAGTAAATAGAATTAACTGTTCGCCTTTTCTATCATCAGCAATACTAATTATAGCGTGTTGGTGCTCAGGCCAAAGCTCGCTGATTATTAATTCTACAGAAGAAAGAGACACCATTTCGCCGCCAATTTTAGCAAATCTTTTGGCTCTGCCCTTTATAAAAATAAATCCTTCAGTATCAATTTCAACTATGTCGCCAGTATCATGCCAGCCATCTATTGTTGGTGATATCTGACCAGGATTATCAGCTATAAAATATCCAAGTTTGACATTAGGTCCTTTAATCAAAAGTCTTCCTCCTTTCTCAATACCCTCAACTGGAGATATTTTTGATAATATTTGTGGGAGCAGTCTTCCAACAGAACCAATTTTATTCTGCCCAGGAGAATTTACTGAAATTACAGGAGAAGCTTCAGTTGCACCATAACCTTCGAATACCATCACATCGAATTTGTCTAACCAAAGTTTTGTTGTTTTTGGCTTAACCTTTTCAGCGCCAGCAAAAATGTAACGAACTGTTTGGAATTCATGAGCTGTCGCATATTTTGAGTATCCATTTAAAAAGGTATCAGTTCCAAACATTATGGTAGTTTTATGGTCATGAACTAATTTGGGAATAATTCTATAATGCAATGGCGATGGGTAGAAAAAGCCTTTTACCCCTGAAACTATCGGTAATATAGTACCTGCTGTTAATCCAAAACAGTGAAAGATCGGTAGTGGGTTAAATATTTTATCATCAGTTGTGAAATTAACTCGAGCTCTTAGTTGTTCGACATTAGCCAAAATATTGCTATGACTAAGTACAACTCCCTTGGGAACACCTTCTGAGCCTGATGTAAATAAAACTACAGCGGGGTCGTCTGGCTTGGTTTTTTCAAGATGACTTTTGTAGGTTCTTGTAGCAAATTTTCCTGAAGCTAAGCCTTTCAGCTTGTGTTTAAGTTTGATTGCTTTGCCGATATCCTCAAGGTATATAACTTTTAACCCCGTTTCAATTACTCTATCTAAAACGTCTTCGAGCTTAGCAGTTGCAATGAATTGCCTAGATGTCAGAATAGTTTTGATTTCGGATATTTGGCATGCTGAAATTATAGCTTTTGAGCCTAGGGAAAAATTTAGCATTGCTGGTAGTCTGTTGTATGCTGTTAATGCAAAAAATGTGACGACAGCAGTATTTGTAGTGGGTAATAGGACGCCAATATTTTCTTTTTCATATGAAATTTTAGCAAGTTGCTCACCTAGTATAAAGCACCTGGCAATCAATTGATTATAAGTAAGAGGTTTTCGCTGGACGTCCTCGGCAATTATAAATTTACCGCCATAAGATTTGCGGGCATCAAGTAGCGCTTGAAATAGCGTTTTGTTATAAAACTCTTTTGTAAATGCCATGTCTAATCAGTCCATTAGTATTATGCAGGTGCAGTTTTTAGGGGTAACTTCCCCAATAACGTTCGTTGGCGTTTTTAGCTGTAAGATCAATTGCCAACAGCCCCTAATATGCTTTAAATTAAAATTTTCTGCAACACTAATTGTGAGTGGGTCCTAATAGTCGATTTCAGGTTGTTTAGTTTTCTTAGATCCAATATAGCTATAAATAACTGGAATAACGAACAGCGTCATAAGGGTGCCAAAACTCATGCCGCCAATTATTGTCATCCCCATCTGCATGCGGCTTTCAGCTCCTGCTCCTGATGCTAAAGCCAATGGTATTGCACCAAGGATAATTGCAAAAGTTGTCATTAGAATAGGACGCAAGCGAATTCCTGCCGCATCAATAATAGCTTGATGTCGATCATAACCTTTTTCTTGTAGTTGATTGGCAAATTCAATTAATAAAATTCCATTTTTCGTAATAAGGCCAATCAAGGTTATGAGTCCTATCTGTGTATAAATATTCATAGTGCTACCGCTTAGCCAAATTAAAAGTAATGCCCCCGTTGCTGCGAGAGGTACAGTAAACATAATAATTAGTGGATCTACAAAGCTTTCAAATTGTGCTGCTAAAATTAAATAAATAAATAGAAGAGCGAATATCATGGTTTGCTCCATTGCCCCCTTAGCCTCAAAAAAAGTACGAGAAGTACCTGCATAACTTACATCAATATCAGCAGATTTTATTTCTTCTATTTTCTTAGTTATGGCATTTATGGCTTCACCAAGTGTTAGTCCTCCAGCAGTATTGGCGCTTATAGTTGCAGATCTTAGTTTTTGGAAATGAGGAAGATCTGCTGGGATTACTTTATTGTTGATTTTGGCGAAGGTTGGAAGAGCAACTAGTTTGTTGGTTTGGTTTCTGACATAAAGTTGGTATATATCATCTGGCTTGTTTTTCTTATTCATTGCTAATTGAGGTATAACGTCATAGCTTTCACCGCGGAGAGAGAATCTACCTGTTTCATTTTCACTCAGTGCAGATGAGAGATTATTACCAATATCTTGCATAGTGATGCCCATGTCCGCCGCCATATCACGATCAACGTCTAACTCAACAATTGGTGTGTCATATTTCAAATCTACATTAACATTTACCACTCCTGGAATTTGCGCAGCAGCAAGTTTGACTTGATTGGCTTTATTTGCCAACTCTTCATAACTGCCAGTTGATTGCATTACTATTTGGATAGGTTGGTTGCCGCCGCCTGTTCCTGGTAGGTTTGGTGGGTTGAGAGGGAAAATATTTACACCAGAAATTGGAAAAACTTTCTGAAATAATTCACTAATTATTTGGTTTGCCCCACGTTTACGCTTGTCCCAAGGTTTTAGCATGACAAAAGATATTCCTGAATTTGTTTGATTAATAATTCCATATTTTGTGATTTCAGGTATTTGTTCATAAATTTTTGCTAGTTGTAGAGTGTTTTTTTCAATAAATCCAAGGTTAGACGCAGGAGGCCCTTGAATTATCGCCATAATAACGCCTTGATCTTCAGTCGGGGAAAGCTCATTGGGAATTAGCATAAATAAGTAAATTGCAGCACTTATAATTCCTAGTAAACCTATTATCATAATCAACCTAAGCTTCATAACTATTTGTAGAAGCCATTTGTATCCCTTAGCTAATTTATCTGAAAATTTATGGGCGAGTTTTGGTAAGGCTTTTTTCTCATCTTCAGCTGTTAATAATTTGGAGCACATCATCGGGGAAAGTGTGAGCGCAATAAGACCTGAGATAATAACAGCAGCTGCTAATGTGAATGCAAATTCTTTAAATAGAGATCCTGTAAGGCCTGTCATGAATCCTATTGGTGCGTAAACTGCTGCCAGAGTTATGGTCATTGCAATAATGGCAAATTGAATTTCTCGTGCGCCAATAATTGCGGATTTAAAAGGAGTTAGACCCTCAGCCATGTGGCGATGAACGTTTTCTGATACTACAATGGCATCATCAACCACTAAGCCAATTGCTAAGACAAATGAGAGTAATGTCATTGTATTTAAACTGAAATCTAGCCAGTACATAATAGACATCACACCGATTAAAGATAAAAAGATTGTGACCCCAGGTATTAATAGGGTTCGTACTGATCCTAGAAATATAAATATTACTAATAGTACAAATATACATGCTTCTACTATAGTGCTTATTACTTCATTAATTGAGGCTTGAATGAAAATGGTTGAATCCCAAAGCACTTCAGCCTTTAAATCCCCAGGCAAACTTTTTTGTATATCAGATAATTTTTTCTTTGATAATTTAGCAATTGATAGAGGGTTTCCATCTGATTTTGGAGAAATTGCTATGACGACAGCGGTTTCTCCATTGAAATTAACAGATGCATCATGAGATTTTGCGCCTAGCTTCACATGGCCTATATCTCTAATTCTTATTATATGGTTGTCTTGGGTTTTAACGGCTAAGTTTGCAAATTGTTTAGCATCGTGCAGGTCAAGAGGAGCCCTTACTTGATAGCGTATGTTTGTGTTTTCTATAATTCCTGCTGATGACCTTATGTTGTTATTTTGTAGTTGTGTCGCTATGTCGCTTGCTGTTACACCGTGTGCTGACATTCTTTCCGGGTCTAGCCATACACGCATTGCGAATTGACTGGATCCCATTATTTCAGCTTTACCAACTCCATCAATAGTTTGGAATTGAGTTTGTATGCGGCGCTTTAAGAAGTCATAGATAGCTTCAGGTGATCTAGATTTGCTTTTGAAGGCTATATATAAAATTGGATTGGCATTTGGGTCGTTTTTGGCAATTACGGGATCTTTGATGTCTGTTGGCAGTTGGTAGCGAATTGAATTTACCTGGTCTCCAACATCAACTACGGCTTTACTAATGTCATAGCCTAATTTGAAATGCAGAGTAATTGCGCTAGAGCCAAAGCTGGATTGGGATTCTATGTAGTCGAGTCCGTCAACACCGGCTAGTGCATTTTCCATTGGGGTAGTGACAAAGCTTTCCATTAATTCGCCACTGGCGCCAGGGTATGATGTATTCACTGTGACAACAGAAGTCAATATAAGAGGGAATTGCCTTAAACTTAGCTTGGTTAGTGATATGATTCCAACTAGGACCAGTAGCAAGCTAACAACCATGGATAAAACAGGTCTTTTGATAAAAATATCCGTAAAATTCATTGTTTTTTATTGCCTTGTTGCTTTTTTCGGTGAGGCCTGCGTCTTTGCCGGCATAACCATTACTTTTGATCCGGGGCTGATTTTGAGCTGCCCCTCAGTTATTACAACCATTTTTTGATCAAGATTATTTTTATTTAGAATAATTTTGCCATCTGTTTGTTCAAGGATAGTTATATTTTGCCTGGAGGCTTGGTTGTTTTTTACTGTGTAGATATATGACCCAGATGAGTCATAAACCGCAGCAATTTGTGGTAAAGACATAGCTTCTATGACTTCATTCGTTCTGATGGCAACACTCACAAATGCGCCAGGTATTAATTTGTGGTCATGATTTGGTATGGCGGCGCGTATTTTAATGCTTCTTGTTAGTGGGTCTATTTCAGAGTCCATGGCAGATATCTTGCCCTTAAATATTTTATGAGGATACATGTTGGCCCTAACTGTTATATTATCACCAATTTTTATATTTGATATGTAATTTTGTGGAAGGGTGAAGTCAGTATAAACTGTATCCATATGCTGCAATTGTACTATTTTATCTGTGGTATCTATATAGTCTCCTAGGCTAACATCACGTATACCAAGCATTCCTGAAAATGGTGCGCGTATCAGGAGTTGGTTGAGTTCAGCGTCAACTTTTTCAAGCCGAGCTTCATTTGCACCGTAGTTTGCTTGAGCTTCGTTTAATTTTGATTCTGGTGTAGCATTTTGTTTCGATAGTCTTTCCTGGCGTTCTAATTGTAATTTACTGAGTTTAAGATTAGCTTCGATCAGGTTTTTTTCAGCTGTTAGAATATCAGGGTTTAATTGGATAATTGGCTGTCCCGCTTTAACTTTTGATCCTGATTTGAATAAGATACCAGTTATTCTGCCAGATACCTCAGGTTTAACGGCAATGCCTTGCATTGCATTTACTGAGCCAAAAAAAGTTAAAGTTTTTTGCCATTTAATTGGTTTTGGAGATGTTACTTTAACTGGAACTGGTGGCATTTCAAATGCAAGAGATGTTGTTCCCGTAAATAAAAGTAAAAGTGCTGCTGGCAGAAGTCCTTTACGCATGGATAAGCCTCATCCTTTGAGTGTGTTATTTTATTTTATATCAATGGGTTATTGGGGGCAAGGATGGTGACTCCCGCGAGCAGCGCGCGGGATTTGAGCTGAATTTTTATTTTCTAAATAGGTTTAAGCTGCTCAGTTCGCAGAAATCGCTCCACCCTAAAATTGAAGCTGCGTTGTGGCATTCTTTTCTTGAAGAATTTTGTTTCAAGGCAATCCAAACGTTATCATCGTCATCAAAACCTAACATCCATTCAAGCTTTAACGCGGCTTTGTGGGCTACTTTAAAAGAGTGGGCAAAGCAAGCTGATGTATTATTTTCATCTTTAACGAAAAAGCAGCTTTTGTTAGGAATGTCACCTGCAAATACAGAGTTTGAAAAAGATAATGCTAGAAGTAGTGCAAGAATGCTTGTAAATTTATTCATGTTTTTTCTCCATTTGTTATTACCACTATTTTTTAACAGTTAATTGAGAAGATTGCTAGGGCATGAAGGCCATGAAGTGTTCTTTAAAGTACAGGTGTGCTAACCTTAGGCCAAATATATTTACATTTTGGAGTTTTAACTAATGAAAAGCATGACGGCTTATGCTAGTCAGAGTCATAGGGGTGAGTGGGGAGATGTTTCTATTGAGATAAGGGCGGTAAACCATAGGTATTTGGAGCTTTTTTTAAAGATTCCTGAAAATCTTCGATCTCTTGAGCCTGAGCTAAGAAAAATTATAGGTGAATATTGCAAACGAGGCCGGATAGAAATTTTCATTAAGTTTAGGCCAGGTTCTGATATAGGTAGTAATTTAAATGTAAATTCTGATTTGGCAAAACAATTGCTTCTCGAGGCGCAAGAATTGCATCATGAAGTTTCTGTTGCAAATAGTATCAATTTAATTGATGTGTTACGTTGGCCAGGTGTTGTTGAAGTTAAAGATGGTAATATTGAGGCTGCATTTAGACCGGTGCTAGATGTATTCGATTTGGCTTTAAAACATTTCATTGAGGAACGTGAGCGAGAAGGTTCTGTTTTACATGGTTATTTAAAAGAACATTTAGAATCCTTAAGTAAATCGGTTGATAAGGCTGATGCTCGACGCTCACCAATGCAGAAATTAATGAGAGAAAAAATTGTTGAGCGACTTTCTGAAATTAAAGATGAGCTTGATCCTCAGAGGTTAGAGCATGAAATCTCAATCCTTGCTAGCAAAGCCGATATTAGTGAAGAGCTTGAAAGATTAAGAGCTCATATTGATCAAGTTAAATTTTTGTTAGGTGAGTCTGAAAAGCCAGTTGGGCGACGACTTGATTTTATGATGCAAGAATTGAATCGCGAGGCTAATACGTTATCTGCCAAATCTCCTGACACTGAGATGACGCAGATTGCTATTGATATGAAAACTGAAATTGATCAAATGAAAGAACAAATTCAAAACATTGAGTAGGGTTTAGGTATGTCCGGGACATTGTATATTATTGCTGCTCCATCAGGTTGTGGTAAAACTAGCTTGGTAAATAGGTTAGTCTCTGAAGTTGATAAAATTATAATTTCAATTTCAACCACAACTCGTACAAAGCGTGAGAAAGAAGAGGCAGGTGTTCATTATAATTTTGTGACTGAATCAGAGTTTAAAAATAAAGTCCATGCAGGTGAGTTTTTAGAGTATGCTGAGGTGTTTGGGCATTTTTATGGTACGTCAAAAACTTGGGTTAGTAATAAGTTATCTGAAAATTTTGATGTAATACTAGAGATAGATTATCAGGGGGCTCAGCAGGTTAGAAAATTGTTTCCTGAAAGTGTTTCAATCTTTATCCTGCCCCCTTCAATTGCAGATCTTCGTGATAGGCTAGAAAAAAGAGAGCAAGATAAACCAGAAGTTATAGAAAGACGTTTGCTTGAGGCTTCACTAGAAATTTCTCATGCTCATGAATTTGATTATTTGGTTGTTAACGATGTGTTCGAGTCTGCTTTAGATGATCTTAAGTCTATAGTTAGATCTCAGCGTTTAAAGCGTGACAACAGATTAGATATTGATCCTGGTATTATTTCCAAATTGTTGGGTTAGGACCTGTTGTTAACAGCTACTTTCTAATTTCTTCACTTATATTGATTTATGAAGTAAAATAGAGTAAAAAGAGTGCTGATTTTTATAATGCAGAATTTGGAGTGAAAAATGGCTCGAATTACAGTTGAAGATTGTCTTGATAAAGTTGAAAATCGTTTTGAACTAGTTTTACTATCTTCTAAGCGTGCAAGACAAATAGAATATGGCACTGAGCCACTTGTTCCTTGGGATAATGACAAGCCAACAGTTGTTGCTTTACGAGAGATCGAAGAAAACAAAATTGACCCTAAGGTTATTGCTGAAGAAGCTGAATAATTTTGCTTTCAAAATTGACTTTATGCCAGGCACTTATCTGTATTTTTGTAAAGATTTGTGAAGTAGGGTTCATTTGGTAACGATAGGGGGTGACTTTTGGGCCTCTTTCGAAAGTTTAGAAAGAAATTAGATTACTTAACAAGTGATCAAATAGACTATATCCACAAAGCATATTTGGTGGCTCAGCAAGCTCATCGTGGCCAAAAACGTTACAGCGGCGACCCTTATATTACTCATCCAGTGGCTGTTGCTAGTATATTGGCTGATCTAAAGATGGATCAAAGTACTCTTGCATCAGCTCTTTTGCATGATGTCATAGAAGACACAACACTTACAAATCAATACCTTAAAAAACATTTTGGCGAGGAAGTTGCTGAATTGGTTGAGGGTGTTAGTAAGCTAACACAGATTGAATTTAATTCTCGAGCTGAGGCGCAAGCAGAAAATTTTCGTAAGATGGTTCTGGCGATGTCAGAAGATATTCGCGTAATTATTGTAAAGCTTGCGGATCGCTTACATAACATGAGAACTCTCGAGCCTTTACCCCCACACAAAAGACGTCGTATTGCTAGGGAAACTCTAGATATTTTTGCCCCAGTAGCACAGCGTTTAGGTATGCACGAAATTTCTGTCGAGCTTGAAGAGCTAGGGTTTGCCTGTCTTTATCGGCAAAGGTATCGCGCGGTAAAGGAGGCTATGCGCAAAGCTCGTGGTTATCGTAAAAATATCCTTGAAGAAATTAACTATGATATAAGAGCAGGCCTGCAGTCTCATAAGATTCCATTTTTTGAAGTAACAACTCGTGAAAAACATTTATTTAGTATTTATCGTAAAATGCGCGATAAAGGGCGTAGATTTGAAGATATTTTAGATGTTTATGCTTTTAGAATAGTTGTTGATACCAGAGATAATTGTTATAGGGCGCTTGGGGTTGTCCATAATCTTTATAAGCCTATTCCTGAGAGATTCAAAGATTATATTGCGTTGCCAAAATCTAATGGCTATCAGTCAATTCATTCAACTTTATTTGGGCCGCATGGAGTGCCAGTAGAGGTCCAGATCAGAACTAACACTATGGATCAATTCGCACAAAAAGGTATTGCAGCACACTGGCTTTATAAAGAAGGAACTGCTGAGCCAGATGCTAAGAGTATTAAAAATCAGCAATGGCTTAGTAATTTAGTTGAAATGCAAAAGAGCACGGGCAGTTCATTAGAGTTCATTGAAAACGTCAAAATCGACTTATTCCCCGATGAAGTTTATGTTTTTAGTCCCAAAGGGAGTATTTTTGAATTGCCTAAGCGTGCAACAGCTGTGGATTTTGCTTATGCCGTTCACACAGATATTGGTAATGCATGTATTGCTTGTAAAATTGATCATAAGCTGGCCCCACTGTCTACAATTTTAAGTAATGGCCAGTCAGTTGAAATTATAACTTCAAAAGGCGCGCGTCCAAACCCTGCTTGGCTTAACTTTGTAGTAACAGGTAAGGCAAGAAGCTGTATTCGACATTATTTGAAAAACCAACAACGTTCTCAATCTATTGTTCTTGGTGAGGAAATGCTATCCAAAGCACTAAGAGTTCATGGTAAATCTAAGAACAAATTAACAGATAAAATTAAAGAAGTTGTTATTAATGAAGCTGGTCTTGAAAAGTGGGATGATTTGTTAGAGAGTATTGGCATGGGCAACAGAATGTCTCATGTTGTCGCTGAGAGGGTATTGGCTCTTGCAAATGATAACAAAGACTCAGAAAAATATAGCGATGATATTAAACCTGTGCAAATTAAAGGTACTGAAGGTATAGTAGTTAATTATGCTCCATGCTGTCATCCCATTCCTGGCGACCCGATTGTGAGTATCTTGCGCTCTGGACGCGGATTGTATATACATCACCAGCAGTGTTCTAAGATTGCAGGTGCTAGACATGATCCTAATCATTTTATGGCTGTGGTTTGGGCTGATGATGTTGTTGGTGAGTTTGATGTTAATATTTTTGTAAGCGTTGTTAATGGTAAAGGTGTTTTAGCCGCAATCACCAAAGAAATTTCAGATGCTGAATCAAGTATTTCTGATTTAAAAATTGGTGAGCGTGATGAAGATCATTATGAGTTAACCATAACAGTTCAGGTTAAAGATAGAAAACATTTGGCACAAATCATTCGCGGGCTTAAAAAACTTAGTTGTGTATTAAAGTTGCAGAGAGTTGTTAGTTGATGAAAGTTATTAGTACTGATAAAGCACCCAAAGCTATTGGTCCTTACTCTCAAGCGATAAAGGCTGGAGACACCATTTATGTGTCAGGGCAGATTGGGATGGATCCCATCACTGGTGACTTGGTTGATGGTGGATTTGAGGCTCAAGCTTTACAATCTTTTAGAAATTTAGATGCTATAGTTAAAGAAGTTGGAGTTAATCTGTCTAATATTGTGCAGTTAACTATTTATTTGGTTGATATGGGGCGGTTTTCGGTTGTAAATGATGTCATGCAACGATTTTTTGATGCTCCATTTCCTGCAAGAGCTGCTGTTGAGGTTAGTGGATTGCCTAAGGGCGCAGAAATTGAATTAACAGCTACTATTTATGATGGGTTATAGCTTATATTAAGTTATAGTGGGTAATTTTTACAACAAGGATGTTGGAAGATGCATACAGTTTATAGATCTATTTTTTTTGCCGGCATTTTATCACTATTATCCGGGTGTGGTACGTACGGTGGGGCAAATAATTATGCAGATCTAGTCCAAAATAGCAATCATCCTCAGGTTCATCGTCTTTATCAGGCAATGGCTAAGTATGAAAAATTATCTGACAAACCCTGGCCGCAAATTCCTTATAACAAGGTCTTATATTTAGGCTCTAAAGATTCTAGTGTGCCACTCATCCGTGAGCGTTTAATTGAGCTTGGTGAATTGCCTGCTTATGAAAAAAGCGATAGTAATGTGCATGATCGTTCAATGGTTAATGCAGTTCGGCATTTTCAATGGTTGCATGGTTTAAGTGTTAATGGTGCGATAAATCAAAGCACAATCAAACAGTTAAATATAACTCCTAAAGAACGCATTTATATGATGGGAGAGAGTATGAAGCGTTGGGCTTCAATTCCTGTCAATGCAAACAGTAAGTATATTCAGGTTAATATCCCCGCTTATAAATTAGATGTATATCAAGGTTATACTCCAATTTTAGATATGAAGGTTGTAGTTGGCGAGCCTGGCTGGAAAACCCCTCAATTATCATCAAATATTCGTACAATTGTTTTAAACCCTACTTGGAAAGTCCCTGGTGAAATTACTGAAAAAGAAATTGTCCATGATGCACTTAAAGATCCTAACTATTTTAAAGAAAATAATCTAAAAATATATGAGCACTGGCATAAAGGGGCAAAAGAGATTGATCCATCAACTATTGATTGGGGGTATTATGCCGGTCCTGCTAAATTACCTTATTTAATTAAGCAAGACGCAGGAGATGATAATGCCTTAGGGGTAGTTAAGTTTATGTTTGCAAATGATCATGATGTATATTTGCATGACACACCAGCAAAAGAGTTCTTTAATCACTCGATGCGTGCTTTGAGTCATGGTTGTATGCGCTTAGAGAAACCAATGGCACTGCTTTACTATTTAATTACGCATAATACTAATAAGAGTATGGCAGAGGTTTATGGATACCTTGCTTCAGGAAAGACTAAATGGTTGGCGCTTAATGAGCGTATGCCGCTTTTCGTAACTTATATTCCGGCTTGGGTTGGCGCTGATGGGTCGCTTCACATTGTTCCTGATGTCTACGGAGAGATGTCTTGATTTGAGATTTCTATTCCTTGCTGTTATCTAGCCAAATCTGTTCAGACTGAGGAGTGCAGCCGTAGCTGTCTTGATCATAGATAAGTTTGCATATAGTATAATTTTACAATTATTGATCCCATCTGAAATGGATTATTCATGTACCTACTAGACACCCTCGATAAAAAGCTATGCACCGAACTTAAAGGAGTCGGCAAAAAAATTGCTGGTCGCCTCGGAAATATTGGAATTAAATCTGTACAAGATTTACTTTTCCATTTGCCGCTACATTATCAGGATCGCACTAGAACTTTTCCTATTGACTCTCTACAAGCTGATCAAAAGGTTTTAATAGAAGGTGAAATTCAATCAGCGAGTGTTATTTTTGCTAAGCGCCGAATGCTTACAGTTAAAGTCTCTGATGGTACGGGAGTGATTACGCTTTGTTTTTTTTATTTTAATTCAGGCCAGCAGTTTCAATTATCAAAAGAAGGTTCTCGTATTCGTTGTTTTGGAGAAGTGAAATTTGGTCACTACGGGTGTGAGATGTTTCATCCTGAATATCGAATTATTGGCCCCGGCAGCGAGGAACTGATTGAGCAGACTCTTACGCCTATCTATCCGACTACAGAGGGTGTATCGCAAAAACAGTGGCGTAAAATGATAAATCAGTCTCTGGCTGAACTTGAAAGTTTAGCTGATACAACACCTCAAATTCAAGAATGGTTGCCACTACCAGTTAGGCAGGAGTTTGATTTATGGCAGCTGCATGAGGCTTTGAAATATGTGCATAAGCCACCAAAAGACGCAGAAATTAATCTTTTAGAAGACTGCTCGCACGCAGCTCAGCAACGTTTGGCGTTTGAAGAATTACTGGCTCATCAGCTAAGTTTCTTCAAGCTCAGGCAAATGATGCACGCTGAAAAATCACCACAGTTTGTTGAGGGGAAAAAGTTTATTGAGGCATTTATTGTTAATCTTCCATTTGAACTAACTTCAGCGCAACTAAGAGTGTGGGACGAAATTACTGAAGATTTAAAATCTGATAATGCAATGCTAAGACTTCTACAGGGAGATGTTGGTTCAGGCAAGACCATTATTGCATTACTTTCAATGTTGAATGCTGTAAGTAATGGGTATCAGGCTGTACTGATGGCACCTACGGAGATCCTAGCTGAGCAACATTTTAAGAATATTCAAAATTTTTTTGTGGATCCCGCGGTCAAGCCGCGGGATGACAGTACAAGTGCGCTGTGGGATGACAGTGCAAGTGCGTCGCGGGATGACAGTGGTGGCGAGTTGTCGTTCCACGATAAAAATGAATTGTCATCCCGCGGCATGACCGCGGGATCCACTAATATAACAGTTGATATACTAACTGGAAGCCACAAGGGCAAATCTAGACAAGAAAAGCTCGATAAGATTCTTAGCGGTGAAACCAAAATTATTATTGGCACTCATTCTTTATTTCAAGAAGATGTGAATTACCTCAATCTTGGTTTGCTTGTGGTTGATGAGCAACATCGTTTTGGTGTTCATCAGCGTTTAATGCTTAGGGAAAAAGGCGCTGTGAATGGTTTTCACCCTCATCAATTAATTATGACGGCGACCCCAATTCCTCGCACGTTAGCAATGACGGCCTATGCAGATTTAGATTATTCAGTGATCGATGAACTTCCGCCTGGTCGCCAAGAAATAACCACTTCTGTGCTATCAAATCAACGTCGTGATGAAATAATAAATAGAGTTTTTGAGAATTGTAAGCAGGGGAAGCAAGCTTATTGGGTTTGCCCTTTAGTTGACGATTCTGAATCTTTGCAGTGTCAGGCAGCTGAATCAACTGCAGCTTTGCTTAAAGGGCGCTTGCCTGAGTTAAAGATTGGTTTGATTCATGGTCGTATGAAGCCTGTTGAAAAAGATGAGGCAATGCAAAAATTTTCAAATGGTGAAATTGATCTTTTGGTCGCAACTACGGTTATTGAGGTCGGGGTAGATGTGCCAAATGCAAGCTTAATGATTATTGAAAATCCTGAGCGCCTTGGTCTCGCACAAATTCATCAGCTGCGTGGGCGGGTAGGTCGAGGCTCTATCGCTAGTCATTGTGTTTTGATGTATCAACCCCCTCTCACTGAATTAGCTAAACAGCGTCTTGCAGTTTTGCGTGACTCCAATGATGGATTTTTAATTGCTCAGAAAGATATGGAGATTAGGGGGGCTGGGGAAGTGCTTGGTACTCGCCAAGCTGGAATTATGAAATTCAAAATTGCTGACATTCTGCGAGATCATGATTTGATCCCAGAGGTCCAAAAAGTTGCTAAAGTTATCTTAAGTGATTATCCATCTCATATAGATCCACTTATTGAACGCTGGACTATCAATAATGCAGAATATGGGAAAGTTTGATTTTTATATTTGCTGCAATATAATTTTTTGTGTATGATTTGCCCAGTTTTAACATTGGGCTTATACTACAATGCAACGATATGAAATATATAAAAAATCTAGAAAAAGAAAACACTCAAGCGTTAAAGGTTATGTCTATACGCAAAGAAAGCCACCTCGACGTGTAAAAAATAATAAACAAGTAGCGTACTCTTCTTTATCTGAGGCAATAAGTAAGTTAGATGAAAAGCTTTATTCAAAGATAATCCCTGAAATAGCAGATAAGTGGGCACGTAACCTTATACATCGCAGGAAAAAAGCATCTTTAGAAGATTTTAATTGCCAACTAAATCACCTAATGCGAGTACTGGAAGAAAATATAAGTGAGTCAGGTGGGTATTATAACTTGACTGAGTTGCTAGATAGAAAAAAGTTGAATAGTGTATCTATTGACTCTACAAATGTAATCCCTTTTTATCAGCATAGTTATAGCTATATGGTGGATCTTTTACTGGACATGACTTATTTGCTAGCTAATTATGATAGTATTAATAGAGGGTTATATAATAAACCTTACCCAGTCTTGAGCGATACGCAAGAAGCATTTAGTAAATTTAAAGAGACTATTGACGAAGAGATGACTGTGCTAAGTGAAACTACACCCAAAAAATTTGGAAGTTTTTTCAGAAGTAAAAGTAGATATCTTTATTTCCAGTTGTTGTTAAAGTTGCAGTTAGATTTTAATTCTACTGTTAAGCTCAGAGGGTTTGATTATATTAAAAAATATAGTGAGCTAGGTGCGCCTTATCCCGCAACTTCAGCAAATTTTTCACATGAAAATTTATACTATTTTGAAGAAACTGATCTAGCAAAAAAACTAGGTGAGTCTTTTTTAAATGATTTATTTGATGATATTAAGACAAAAAATCTACTGTTAAAGGACTTAGACTTAAAAAATGGAAAAAGTAAAAGAATAAACACAAGCCCCCGTTGTATCTCATTTATTCCATTATCTTGCAAAAACAAACTTCACTGCTTGGTAGCTTTGTCAGGATTTAATCCATTAAAACAATTGACAGACCACATTGCTAAATTTTGTGAAAATTATGAATTTATGCTAAAGATAAACGACCCCTCTACAGACCTTTTAAGTACTCCTACTAAGCCAAAAAAAGTATCTCTTAAATTTGATTTTATTAAACAGGCACGGCACTCATTTTATGATTTTTTGCTGTATAATTTTTTAGAAAGCAAGCCTAATCAAAATCATAATCCTTCTAAAAGATGTTCAGAGAAAAGTCTGTTGCCTGAGCTAATTAAATTATTTTCTACATATGGTAAAAACTTAAAAGTATTGGGTGCGGCAAATTTTCAGCTGCTGCCAAAAGGACAAAAATTTACCCATAAAAACCCTGGGTTTTCATATATTGATAACCTTTCTAATGTAGAGGCATTTGTAAGAATACCTTGCTGTAAAGAGTGCCAGGTAAATAAATTTTCTTATATGGAAATTCTGCATAGGGCATCTAAATTTGGAACTAAGCTTCAACAAGAGTTAGTCAAGCATCCAAACGAAGAAGATGTTTCTTTGTATAAAGAGAATGGTTATTTTATCTCTCCACACCAGAGCAGTTTTTTTTCGCCTGAAAGCGTGTCAAGAATTAGGCTGATGCATCGACATCGACAGATTGAAATGTATCAAGGTAAGGCAATAAGCTTTAGCTAGTTCATAAGTTTATTATTTTGGGGCAGGCTTCTCCGTTTTTATGGGCTGTCTTGCAATAACTGCAAGCTTCTGGTGAATAGATGCCAAGCTCGTGATATAGCTTAAGCTCTCCGCCAGCTATCTTATTTATTTCTTCAATTTTTAGTTTTGATTTTTTGTTTTTTTTATTCTTACTCATAGTGTAATTATAGTACAAATATTTAGGATTTTTTGATAACTCATGTTGCAGAGCGAAAATGTTAATAATTTAGTGAAGATTTGTTTTTTAATGAGCCTAATAGTATTTCTATTTAATAAGTTAAATGGCAAATTTTTACAAATTATCTGCATTTGCAGTCATAAAGTGAATTGTCAAAAGAGCATAGGTTTTATTAGTTTGACTATTGATCAATTTTCTGTAGAATGAATGCGTTTGTGCGTATCATTTTAATAGGGATCAAATATGCAGTCTGCTTTCCTTATTCTCGAGTCTGGTGAGAGGTTTCAGGGGAAACTTCCTGAATGGGTTTCCGGTGATTTTTTCGGAGAGGTGGTATTCAATACGGGAATGGTGGGATATGTTGAAGCAATGACAGATCCATCATATCGCGGTCAAATACTTACTTTTACCTATCCTTTAATTGGTAATTATGGAGTCCCAGATGTTAGTGAGTGGGAGTCAGATTCTATCCACACCGCGGGTGTTATTGTTTCAACTGCGTCATCAACTTTTCAGCATCGCAACGCAACAAGCTCTTTTTTAGATTGGTGTGAAAAAAACCAAGTTCCTGTGTTGATGGATGTGGATACGCGTGCTCTTGCTAAAACATTAAGTAGGAATGGCGTTGTTGCCGGTGTGATCTCAACCAAAGAAGAGCCACCTAAAGAATTTGTAGATATTAATAAGCGTCATTTAGTTAAAGAAGTTTCTATTAGTAAGCCCAAATTGATTGGAGAAGAAGGTCCAATCGTAGTTGCCGTTGATTGCGGAATGAAAAAAAACATAATGCGCCATTTGCTAGAATTACCCATACGTATTCTTCAGGTTCCTTTTGATTATGATTTTACAAATGAAGAATATGATGCTGTATTCATTTCCAACGGACCTGGTGACCCTGCTATGTGTAAAGAAACCGTGGGAATTCTAAAAAAAGAACTAAATGGTGATAAACCTATTTTTGGGATTTGTTTAGGTTCACAGATAATGGCACAAGCAATTGGCGCTAAAACTTATAAATTGCCATTTGGACATCGTGCGCAAAATCATGCTTGCATAGAAGAGGGTGCTGAGCGGTGTTATTTAACGTCTCAAAACCATGGTTTCGCTATTGATGAAGAAAGCCTTCCAGATGATTGGCAGGTAATGTATCGAAACCTTAATGATCAAACTGTGCAGGGCATCAAGCATAAAACTAAGCCATTTTTCTCAGTGCAATTTCATCCTGAAGCAGGTCCTGGTCCAGTTGATACTGCGTTTTTGTTTGAGAAATTTTATAAAATGATAGAAGAAGAGGTCGGTAAGTAATGAATTCAGATTTTAAAAATGAATCAGACCTCTCCACTTCGAGCCTTCAGTGCTCCGGTCGAGATGACGCTAAGAATATTATTCCGGGCACTGATAATGTCATCCCGAGTTCTGATAGTGTCATCCCGAGCGACGATAATGTCATCCCGAGCGTAGTCGAGGGATCTGAAATTAAAAAAGTACTTCTCCTTGGCTCTGGGGGATTAAGAATCTCCCAGGCGGGCGAATTTGATTACTCTGGTTCGCAGGCAATTAAAGCCTTGCAAGAAGAGGGTGTGGAAGTTGTCCTTGTAAACCCTAATATTGCTACCGTGCAAACGGACGATCACATGGCGGACAAAGTCTATTTGCAGCCTCTTAATGTGCCAACAGTTGCTAAAATTATTACTGATGAAAATCCTGATGCAATTCTATTAAGTTTTGGCGGACAAACTGCATTAAATTTAGGTCTTGAATTAGAAGAACAGGGAATTTTAGCTAAGAATAAGGTTAAAGTTTTAGGTAGCAGTGTAGAAACTATTCGTTTGGCGGAAGATCGCGCATTATTTAAAGCAGAAATTGAAAAAATTAATGTGAAAACTGCTAAATCTTTTTGTGTTGACACTGTAGAGGAGGCGCTAAAAGCAGCCCAGGAAATTGGTTTTCCTTTGATGATGCGAAGCGGTTTTTCTCTTGGTGGGCTGGGTTCGGGAATTGTTCATGATATCGCAACCTTAGAAACTAATGTTAGAGCAACACTTCATGCGGCACCTCATGTTTTAATTGAAGAGTGTTTGATTGGTTGGAGTGAGTTTGAATACGAAATCGTTCGTGACTGCGTCGGTAATACAATTACTGTTTGTAATATGGAAAACTTTGATGCAATTGGTGTCCATACTGGTGAAAGTATTGTAATTGCTCCATCGCAAACTTTAGATAATAAAGAGTACCATTTCCTGCGTGAAATAGCGGTTAAAGTAGCTAATCACTTTAATATTATTGGTGAGTGTAATATTCAGTATGCATACAATGCGAAAACTGGTGATTATCGTGTGATTGAAATTAATCCAAGACTATCCCGTTCATCAGCTTTGGCTTCGAAGGCAACCGGTTACCCGTTAGCATTTGTTGCTGCTAAGCTCGCTCTAGGGCTAAAACTTCATGAAATTAAAAATAGTGTGACGCAAAAGACGTGCGCGTTTTTTGAGCCTGCACTTGATTATTTGGTGGTAAAAATTCCACGATGGGATACTCATAAGCTTAAAGCTGCAGAGCGTCGCATCGGCACAGAAATGAAAAGTGTTGGTGAGGTTATGGCTATTGGGAGGTCCTTCCCTGAGGCATTACAGAAAGCCGTTGGAATGCTTAATATTGGCGTAACCAATCTGTCTGATTATCAAAATGAAATTACTGATCTTAATGCTGAGATAAAAAATCCAACTGATCGCCGTATATTTGCGCTTTACCAGTATTTCTTGAAAGGTGGTAGTGTAGATCAGGTTGCTGAATGGACAAATATCCATCCTTGGTTCTTGCATCCAATTAAACAAATTGCTGATTTTGAGAAGTCTTTTCCCTCTACTTCAATAGATAAAGAAACATTATTGCGCGCAAAACAGCTAGGCTTTTCTGATAAAACATTGGCTCGTTTGAAGGGAGTGTCTGCACAAGAGTTTCGTCAAATGCGTCTTTCTAATGATGTTGTGCCATATGTAAAACAGATTGATACATTAGCTGGTGAATTTGAGGCGCAGACTAATTATTTATATATGACTTATCATGCAGATAGGCATGATATTGAGCCGAGCAAAACTTCTGCAACTGTTGTTTTGGGTTCTGGGCCATACAGTATTGGTTCATCAGTAGAATTTGATTGGTGTGCTGTTAATACTGCTCGTACTCTGAAGCGCCTTGGTGAAAGCCCAATCATGATTAACTCAAATCCTGAAACTGTTTCCACTGATTATGATGAATCTGATCGCTTATACTTCGAGCAGTTAACTTTTGAACGTGTACAAGATATTGCTGGTTTTGAAAATTTAAAAGGCATAATTGTTTCAGTAGGGGGGCAAGCTGCTAATAATTTAGCTTTGCCGTTGCATAATGAAGGATATAAAATTATTGGCACCTCGCCAGTTAATATTGATCAAGCTGAAGATCGCTCTAAGTTCTCATCTTTGTTAAATGAGTTAAATATAGATCAGCCAGATTGGGTTTCTGCTACAAGTCTTGATAATGCTAGAAATTTTGCTGAAAAAGTCGGTTACCCGGTTTTAGTGCGCCCATCATTTGTATTGTCAGGTGCTGCAATGAACGTTGCCTATTCAGAGCAAGAATTGGTGCAATTTATTACAGAGGCTTCTTCAGTTTCTCCTGATCATCCTGTGGTAATTTCAGATTTTATTATGGATGCAAAAGAGCTTGAAATAGATGGGGTCGCACAAAATGGTGAAATTGTAATTTATGCAATGTCTGAGCATGTTGAGAATGCAGGTGTTCATTCTGGAGATGCTACAATTGTTCTTCCGCCTCAGAAATTATATTTAGAAACTATTCGTCGCACTAAAAAAATTGCACGTAAAATTGTTAAAGCTTTAAATATAAGTGGTCCATTCAATATGCAGCTGATTGCAAAAGATAACGCAATCAAGGTGATTGAATGCAATTTGCGTGCATCACGTTCTTTCCCATTTGCATCAAAAGTGACAAATCATAATTTTATAGAAATTGCGACTGAAGTAATAATGGATCATTATACCCATCGTCATTATGAAACTTTAGATTTAGATTATGTCGGTGTGAAAACCCCACAGTTTTCATACACAAGATTAAAAGGGGCAAATCCGGTTGCTCATGTTGAAATGGCATCAACTGGTGAGGTTGCATGTCTTGGTGAAGATTGGTTAGATGCATTTTATCGTTCTTGGCAAGCTACGGAAGTTTCTATTCCACGCAAACGTTTATTTATTAGTATTGGTAATACTGATAAGAAATTGAAATTGCTGCCTTATCTCCAAGAATTAGATAGAAAAGGTTGGGATTTATATACAACAACTGGCACGCATGACTTTTTGGCTCGTAATGGTGTTGCATCAAGCCACGTATATAAAGCAAGTGATGGGCTAAACCCTAATACCACTGATTTAATTAAGCATCATGATGTGGATTTGATTATAAATATTCCACGTCGGCATAATCAGCAGCCTCAGGAGCAAGTTTCTGATGGGTTTTTAATTCGTCGGCTTGCGATTGATCATCATATTCCTTTAGTTACCAACTTTCAGATTGCGCAAGCTATGTTGCAAGCATTGATTGAGGAGTATGATAAAGGTGTGCATGATGTAAAGTCTTGGCAAGAGTTTGTTGGCGCTGGTAGTTTGGGAAATTAAACAAAAAGCAGTAGTTCCCGCTAGGAATTGTATGATTTAAGGAAACTCTCAGATTTGAGTGCAATTTTGATGAAAAAATAAGCGAGCAGCACAGTGTATTGATTGATACATGAGCAGCGTAGCGAGTTTTTTCATCAAAAGTGTGCCAAATCTGGGGGTTCCATAATTGAGCGGGAGCTGCTGAACAAAAAGCTTCATTTCAGCGAAGGCTGGGATGATGATTAAAAGGCAGGGTAATTTATTATGAGCTTAAAACAAAAAGATCTGGTTTCAATAGCAGATTTATCAACTGATGAGATCTCTTTAATTCTGGATACTGCCGAAAAAATAAAACAAGATCCTGCAAGTGTTTCTTCAGTTTTATCTGGAAAAATTATGGCATCATGTTTTTTTGAGCCATCTACTCGAACACGTTTATCTTTTGAAGCTGCGATGCAACGTTGCGGTGGAAGTGTTATTGGTTTTAGCGAGGCTAGAAATACGTCTTCTGCCAAAGGGGAAACTTTATCTGACTCAATTAAAGTTATATCACCTTATGTTGATGCAATTGTTCTTCGTCATCCCAAAGAGGGTTCAGCTAGGCTTGCTGCAGAATATTCTCAAAAAGCAATTATAAATGCAGGGGATGGGTCTAATCGGCACCCAACTCAAACTTTACTTGATCTTTTCACTATTCGTGAATGCCAAGACAAGCTAGATAGTTTACATGTTGCCTTAATTGGCGACCTTAAATATGGTCGTACTTGCCATTCGTTGGTGGAGGCATTGGCTCGTTTTGGAGCAAGATTGTACTTTGTTTCACCTGAATCTTTGGCAATGCCACAAACAATTTGTGATAAGCTGAAGCTTGCTGGTGCTAAGTTCTCATTTCATAGAGACCTTTCTGAAATAGTAGATAGAGTTGATATTTTATATATGACAAGAATTCAAAAAGAAAGATTTGGCGGCGGTGAAGTTCAAGGTGATTTATCAGGTTGTATGCTTAATGCTGAAAAGCTGAAAAATGCTAAACCATCAATGCGTGTAATGCATCCGTTACCACGTGTTGATGAAATTTCAACAGATGTCGATAAGACTGATCATGCCTACTATTTCCAACAAGCGGAAAATGGCTTGTATGTTAGACAAGCTATCTTAAAACTACTATTGGGTGCTTAAATGAATAAAACCTTATCTGTGCAAGCAATTAAAAACGGTACTGTAATTGATCATATTCCTGCAGGGCAGGGGGTGAAAATTTTACGTCTTCTTGATTTATATTCAAATAAAACCAGAGTATTTGTTGGTCTTAACCTGGAAGGAAAGAAGCAGCAAAAAGATTTGATAAAAATGGAAGATACATATTTAAGTGATGCTGAAATTCAGCAAATTGCTATTTTTGCAAAAGATGCAACAATCAACTATATCAAAAACTTCGAGGTTGATGGTAAATCTAAAGTTGATGTGCCAACCTCTATTAAAGAGATTTTTAGTTGCCCTAACTCTAACTGCATTACTCGTTCAGAATCCGTTGTAAGTGAGTTTAAAGTACACCAAGTTGGCAAGTCTATTGCTCTACAGTGTAAGTATTGTGAAAAATCATTCGATCACGAAGACTTGGAGTCTAAGTTATGATTACTATAAAAAATGTATCAACTATTAGTGGCGAAGTAATAACTCATACTATTAAAAGTGAAGATGATATTACAATCGATGGTTCTGGTTTAACTCTTTTCCCTGGTTTAATTGATCCTCATGTGCATTTTCGTACTCCAGGTCAAGAATATAAAGAAGATTGGCGCACAGCAGCCCTTGCTACTGTAAAAGGTGGTTATACTACTGTTTTTGATATGCCAAATAATATTCCACCATGCATTTCTGATACTCGTTTGAAAGATAAAAAGGCCTTAATTGATAAGCAACTTTCTGAGGCGGGGATTCCTCTGCGTTACGAGCTCTATATTGGTGCTGATAAAAATCATTTTGAAGAAATTCCAAAAGTTGCGGGTGATATTGTAGGTATCAAAGTGTTTATGGGATCTAGTACTGGTGAGCTATTGATGGATGACGAGAATAGTTTGCGGGCAATGTTCCAAATTGCTGCAATGCTTGATCTTGTAGTTGGTCTGCATGCTGAAGATGAATGCATGATTCAAGAAAATAATAAGAAATATGCAGGTCGTTCTGATCACTTGGTTCATGCGTCTATTCGTTCTCCCGAGGTTGCTGCAAGTGCTGTAAAACTAGTAATTGACTTGGTTCGTCAATATGGCACTAAAGCTTATATTCTTCATGTAAGTAGTAGCAATGAGCTTGATTTAATACGTGCAGCAAAAGAAGAAGGTCTGCCAGTTTTTGCTGAAACTTCACCTCATCATATGTTTATGAATGTGCATGATCTGGAGAAAATGGGTGGATTGGCTCAAATGAACCCAGCTTTAAGAGCGCCAGAGCATCAAGAAGCTATTTTTGCAGCAATTAAAGATGGAACTATTGATACTTTAGGTAGTGATCATGCTCCTCATACTATTGAAGAGAAAAATAAGCCATATCCAGAATCGCCATCAGGAGTTCCAGGAATTGAAACTAATTTACCATTGTTGCTAAATGCTTATAATCAAGGGAAATTAAGTTTAGATGAAATTCTTGATTTAACTCATGCAAACCCTCGAAAAATATTTGAAATTCGTGAAAATGATGACGTTGTTCTAGTTGATCTTAACAAAAAGAAAACTGTCAAGAATGAGGATCAGGCAACCAAGTGTGGTTGGTCGCCTTTTGATGGTTGGGAGCTAACAGGTTGGCCTGTTTGTACGATTCTCAAAGGAAAAATATTTAATTTTAGATGAGCTGGCCATATAATAAATTATATGGATAGAGAATAGGGCCTGTTAATAATTGGTGTTGCAAGGCAAATAGTATCTCTATTTAACGAATTAAATGTTAAATTTTCACGAATTATAGAAATTTGTAGCTTTAAGACCAATTGACAAAAAATCTTAAGTTAAATTAAGGTGATATTAGTTTTAATTAAGCGAACTCTACTAAATTTGATATGAGCTTTATATCTGCTCGAAATTATTTTGATTTTTAAGTTAGAATGAAATTAACTAACAATTTGATTTTTATGGAGATAAATCAAGTGCAAAAGGATGAGTTGATTCAGGGGCTTCTTGGTCTTAATGCTTTAAAGTATGGCGATTTTCCACTAAAAAACGGCGAAACTACCAATTGGTATGTGGATTTGCGATCTGTTTTTGCTCGCCCTGATTTTACAGAATCATTTGCTAAGGCCTTAAGTAATATGGTTGATCCTGATTCCTTTGACCTTGTTTGTGGTGTGCCTTATGGTGCTTTGCCATTTGCTACTCTTGTTTCACAAATACTGAATAAGCCTTTAATTTTACTTAGAAAAGAAAATAAAGGGTATGGACAGAAGCCGCAAATAGAAGGTTTATGGAAAGATGGTCAGCGTTGCTTAATCGTTGAGGATGTGATTACCACTGGTAGCAGCGTTAATGAGGCTATTGAGCAGATCATTGCAAATGGTTTAAGAGTTAGCCATGTGGTAGTATGTGTTGATCGTCAGCAGGGTGCCCGAGAACACTTAAGTTATTGGGGGCTTAGTTATGAAGCCGTGCTGACACTAGATGAAATTGCAGCACAATACCCGGAGTCGTCGAATGAAAATAGCTGATAGATTGTCTTTTGAGAAGCGTCTTGAATTAGCGAAGCATCCTCTTTCTAAAAAAATTCTCCAAATAATGATTGATAAAACAACTAACTTATCTGCAGCAGCTGATTTCACTTCAGCAGATTCAATTTTAAAATTTGCAGATGAGGTTGGCCCTTATATTTGTATTTTAAAGATCCATGCCGATATTATTGATGACTTTGGTTTCGAGTTCATTAAGAAACTAAAAATTTTGGCTGAAAAACATAACTTTGTGATTTTTGAAGATCGTAAGTTTGCTGATATTGGTGCAACTGTAAAAGCTCAGTTTGAAAGTGGGCCTTTACAGATTGCTGATTGGGCTGATCTAGTTAATGCCCACCTTTTGCCCGGCCCCGGAATAATTGATGGGCTTAAAGCTGCTCGTAAAAATGTAAATCAGGGTTTGTTGCTGATTGCGCAATTAAGTTCGGCAGGTAATTTAATAGATCAAGAATATATAGAAAAAACTCGTATAGCAGCTGAAGAAAACTCAGATTTTGTTATGGGGTTTATTAGTCAGAGTAAGATAAGTGAGGATCCTGGTATGTTGCATATGACTCCAGGAGTCAAGATAGGTGAAGGTGGTGATAATTTAAGTCAGCAATATCTTACCCCTGAGCGTGCAATTAATGAGCGTGGCGCTGATATTGTTATCGTTGGGCGAGGTTTGTCTCAAGCTAAAGATGTGCCAAATGCTGCAAAGGAATATAGGAAACAAGCATGGTGTACTTATATATCTAATGTATCTTGATTTGATCGCGCATGCTGTGAAATTAATATAGTTCCATGTTTGCTGAATGCAGAGAAAAGTTATTCTTAAATTAGACGAATAGTCTCTCTATTTAACAAATTAAAGGATGTCTTTTCACAAATTATCAACAGTTGCTAAGTGTGATTTTCCTATGGTCGCAAAATAGATGTAATATTTACCATATCCTCAGGAATTGGCGCCTCAAAAGTAACTCTCTCACCAGTCTTTGGATGAATAAAAGAAAGCCTCTCTGCGTGAAGCATATGTCTTGGACATTTACGTAATGCTTCTATCATTTCAGGTGGACAACCCTTAGGTAGAGGGTTTTTGCTATAAACCTTATCTCCTATTACAGGGTGTCCTAGGTGCGCCATATGGACACGAATTTGATGGGTACGTCCAGTTTCCAGAGTTACTGTTAAAACGGTATGAAAGGGTAGTCGTTCACGAATTTTATAATGCGTTATAGCAATACGCCCTTCATTGACAACAGCCATTTTTGTGCGGTGTTTAGGGTGTCTTCCCATTTCAGTTTCAATAGTACCTCCGCTAGTCATTGTGCCGTGAACTATTGCCACATATTGCCGTTGAATATCACGAGCTTTCATTTGCTGGAGTAGTGCTAATTGAGCATCCTCAGTTCTAGCTACAATTAAAAGCCCTGAAGTATCTTTATCTAATCTATGAATCATGCCCGCTCGGGGAATCGTCTTTAAATTTGAGTCATAGTGTAAAAGAGCATTCATTAATGTGTGTTTGGGGGTGCTGGGGGCTGGGTGTGTGACTAAGCCAGGAGGCTTATTTATTATATAGAAGCTTTCATCTTCAAACATGATATGTGGGTCAATATCTTCAGCTTTCCACTCGCCATCATCTGGAGCTTCGGCTGATACTTCAATTTTTTGACCTGTTAATACATGATCTTTTGGTTTGGCTGGATGTTCATCAAGCTTAACCATGTTGGCTTTTATCCACTTTTGAATCAAGCTTCTAGAGTATTCTGGTAGAAGTTTAGACGCTGCATAGTCTAAGCGTTTGTTATTAAGTTCTTCTGGAACAATTATCTGATGATGAATTTTATTATTAGTCATTATTATTGGCACACATATTGGTAAATGGGTAATAGTCAGTTAGAATGTTTCAACGATCTGGCAAAGTTGACAATTGTCAGCAATACCCAACACTTATTATAGGGATCAGGAGCGTAATAATGAAGAGATTAGGTAAGTTTATTTCAGTGTTTTTGGTAATTGGATTATCTGGGTGCGGGTCATCGCCAACTAGTCCAGCTGAAAAATATGCCGGAGTTTCTGCCAAAAATTTAATTAAGCAAGGCGAAATTGCTATGGGTAATGGGTATTACTCAAAATCAGTTGAGCAGTTTGAAGCACTAAAAACCCTTTATCCTTTTAGCCAATATGCTCGTCAAGCTCAGCTTGATTTGATTTATGCTCACTATGAAGCATCAGAGGATGCATTAGCAGTTGCTGCAGCAGATCGTTATATTCGTCTTTATCCCCGAGGTAAGGATGTGGATTACGCATATTATATGAAGGCGTTGGTGAGTTTTCGTCGCGTTCCAACTACAATGCAAAGAGTTTTCCAGGTTGACGCCGGTGAATTAGATAAAGATAGTCTTAAGGAAGCATTTGAGGCATTCAGGAAACTTGTTCGTCTATATCCAGATAGTAAATACGCCTTTGATTCTAAGGCGCGCATGGTTTACATCCGTAATTTAATGGCAAAGCATGAATTGCAAGTTGCTCAATTTTATCTAGATAATAATATGCCTTTGTCCGCAGCAAATCGTGCGGGTTATGTAATTAAATATTATGCTGGTTCGCCATTGGTTTCAGAGGCACGCGAAATATTGAAGAAAGCTAAAGAGCATGAGAAAAAGTAAATATCTAATTACTTGCCCCGCAACAAGTGCGGGGTGACCTGTGTGTGTTATACTTTCCTAAAAGGGAGTTTTTAATGCGCTTTATTTTATCAGCTTTGTTAGCAATGTTTATTTTCCCGACACAAGTATTATCTCTTGAAAGACTCCAGGGGTGTCCATCAACAGCCTCTGGTTTTGAATATGCCTGTCTTCCTTGTTATTCAAAGGATGATTGGTATTTTAGTTTCTTTGTTGTAGGCGTAGGCCCTAATTTAACCCCTGTTTTGAATGTTTTAAAGCGTCGTGATGCCAACGAGCGCTACTGGATAAAAGAAAATGTTAAGCAGGCGGCATATGATGCTGTTCTAGTATGTATCGGTGAAATGTCACCAGAAATTTTTGGGTCAAAGTATCATTTAATTAAAGTGCCAGCCAATTATTACGGGGCTGTTATTCCAGATAAGTAATGTGTAAAGACTCTGCCTAAAATTTAGATGTAATTGGATATCTTCTATCTCTGCCAAAAGCCCTAGTAGTAATTCTAACTCCTGGAGGAGCCTGTCGGCGTTTATATTCATTCCTAGAAACCATTCTTGTGATTTTAATTACAGTTTCTTCATCAAATCCAAGATCAATTATTTCATGAGTAGACATATCTTGCTCTATATAGTATTCAAGAATTTTATCTAAAACCGGATAGGGTGGCAGGGAGTCTTCATCTTTTTGATCTGGTGCAAGCTCTGCAGATGGTGGTTTATCAATTATATTGTGTGGCACCTTGTGGTCTATGTTGTTACGGTAGGTTGTAAGGTCATAAGCTAAAGTTTTATAAACATCCTTAAGGGCACAAAAACCACCAGCCATATCGCCATAAAGTGTGGCGTATCCTACTGACATCTCGCTTTTATTGCCGGTAGATAAAACCATATACCCTTTCTTGTTAGAAAGAGCCATTAGTATCATTCCTCTAATGCGAGCTTGCAGATTTTCTTCGGTGGTATTTGGTTGATATCCTTTAAAATCATCAGCAAGTTCATGAAGAAAGCTTTTAAACATTGGTTCAATGGAGATTACGCTATGCTTAATTCCTAAATTATTAACTAATTCCAGGGCATCATCTAAGCTTGTTTGTGAAGAGTATCTTGAAGGCATCATCACCGCTTGAACTCGGTCAGGTCCGAGTGCATCAACTGCTAGGGTCAAAGTTAAAGCGGAATCTAAACCACCAGAGTTTCCAACCAAAACACCAGGGAAACCATTTTTATTTACATAATCTTTTATTCCTAATACAAGAGCTTGGTAAACAAAGTGTTTTATATCTTTGTATTTACTTACTTTCCCTTTGCTTATTGAATTATCTTGCTTGATGGTGGCTGGTATTAGGTTTTCTTTGAAAAAGTCGCCTCGAGATAAAAGCTTGCCTTTTTGATCCAGAACCATGGACCCACCGTCAAATACCAGCTCATCCTGTCCGCCAATAAGGTTTACGTAAAACATTGGTAAATTAGTTTCATTTATTCTTTTAATCATTTCATCTTTGCGATGAATTGGTTTTTGAGAGTCATATGGAGAGGCATTTATGCCAATAATAAATTCTGCTCCTAGTTCTTTAGCCCTATTAGCTGGTTCTGAATACCATAGATCTTCACATATTAGAAGAGAAAAACTTCTGCCCATGAAATTAAAAACACATGGTTTAGTGCCTGGAATAAAGTTGCGTTGTTCATCAAATACGCTGTAGTTTGGGAGCTTAAGTTTTGTAGCCTCAGCAATTATTTTGCCATTTTGTATAACTGCTGCTTTGTTAAAGCAGCCCCTGGTTGTTAGTTCTGGGTATCCAACTATAATGGCAATTCCTTTTGATGAATGGCGAATTTTTTCAAATCCTTCAAATACTTTGTGGTTAAAACCGCGCCTAAATACTAAGTCTTCAGGAGGATATCCGCTTATAGTCATCTCGGGAAAGATAACTAAATCAGCTTTGTGTTTATCTCTAGCAAGTTCTATAGTCTCAATGATTTTTTTGACATTGCCTTCTATATCACCAACAGTAAGATTTATTTGTGCTAATAAGATATTTATTGGTTGCTTATCCATTATATAAATTCTCAAATAATAAGAGCTGCGACGGCATTTCTGCCTTCAGAAGTAAGGGCTTCAAAAGTTCGGCAGGCGGCTTTTGTTGACATAACTTCTACGCCAATAGAGTCAATGATAAATGGCTCGAATAGAGCTGGATCTGGAAACTTGGTCGTCTCACCAGTTCCAATTAATACAATGCTTGGGCAAAACTGTATTATTTGTTTTATAAGCTCAGGTGTTAGGTCATTAACTTTCTTCACTGGCCAAATTTCAATGTCATTAGCGCTAACAATAATGCTCTGTTCGTACCAGTCTTCGTTTACTTTAATCCTTTCAGATTCAATGCTTTTGATCTGGTGTTTAGTTTGATTATGATCTTGATCTATGCGCATATTTTGACCTGGCTGTCATTGCTTGGTTAATATAATGGCAGACAAAATGAGCTAAATCAAATTATCTGTATTTGCAGCTGTAAAATGAATTGTCAACAGACCCTATAGCTATCGAGCAAGTAAGAGCATATAATTTTAAGTCAAAATTTATTGATAAAATCTCATCCTATAAAGGGTGGGGGATTATCTTTACTAAAGGAGTTCCGATGAAAACCGTAATATGTGAACGAGTTAAACAAGAAATTTCAGATGATCTGGGTAATTATGTTTCTCCTTTGTTAGCTCGTATTTACGCGGCAAGAGGGGTTTGTTCTTTAGAAGAGGTTCAATATCAGCTAAGTGGCTTGCACACGATGAATCAGTTGTTAGGGCTATCTGATGCTTGTAAATGCCTTGAAGAAGCTTTAAATAAACAGTCTAATGTGTTGATTTTAGGTGATTATGATGCTGATGGTGCTACTAGTACCTCGGTGGCAGTTTCTGCGCTCAGAGCGTTTGGATTTGAGAATGTATCATATCTTGTTCCTAATCGTTTTGAATATGGATATGGCCTAACTCCCGAGATTGTTGAGGTAGCGGCTAAGTCAAAACCAGATTTGTTAATAACTGTTGATAATGGAATTAGTAGTATTGAAGGGGTAAAGGCTGCTCAATCTTACGGCATGAAAGTTTTAATTACTGATCACCACTTACCAGGTGACGAACTGCCAGAAGCTGAGGCAATTGTTAATCCTAACCAACCAGGTGATCCATTCCCAAGTAAAAACCTTGCAGGTGTTGGGGTTATTTTTTATGTAATGATGGGTTTTCGTCAATATTTACGAGAAACCGGTTGGTTTGAAAATCATCCTGAGCCCAATATGGCACAGTTATTAGATTTGGTAGCACTTGGTACCGTGGCTGATGTAGTAATCCTAGATGATAATAATAGAACTTTAGTTCAGCAGGGTTTAAGTCGTATTCGTAATGGCAAGGTTCGTCCGGGAATAGAGGCTTTAATCGAAATTTCTAAAAGAGATAAGAGATATTTAACTGCTATGGATTTGGGGTTTGGTATAGGGCCTAGATTAAATGCAGCTGGTCGCCTTGAAGATATGTCTTTAGGTATTGAGTGTCTGCTTTCAAATAATTTAGATGATGCAAGGCGCCTTGCCCAAGAGCTAGATTCATTAAATAAAGAGCGTCGTGAAATTGAGGATGAAATGAAAGCGCAAGCAGAATCTGTTTTACAAAAGATTCAAACTCAATCAGATTTGCCTGCTGGAGTTTGCTTGTATGAGCCAGAATGGCACCAGGGTGTTATTGGTCTTGTTGCATCTCGTGTAAAAGAACAGTGGCACCGCCCCGTTGTAGCATTTGCACAAGCTGATGATGAAACCATTAAGGGTTCTGCTCGTTCGATTCCAGGTTTGCATATTAGAGATACCTTGGATGCAATTGCTAAATGCAATCCTGATCTTCTTTCAAAGTTTGGAGGCCATGCTATGGCAGCAGGGTTAAGTTTAAAAATTGATGACTTTAAAGAGTTTCAAAAAGCTTTTGAATCGGAGGTTGAGAAGCGTTTAACTGCAGAAGATCTGCAGCGTACAATTATGACGGATGGAGAGCTTGCAGCTGAAGAGATGACATTAGAAAATGCCGAACTTTTGAGAAATGCTGGCCCGTGGGGGCAAGGTTTTCCTGATCCAGTTTTTCATGGAGAGTTTAAACTAGTTGAACAAAGATTGGTCGGCATGTATCATTTGAAGCTAGTTTTAGGTCTGGATGATAAGTGGATTGATGCAATTGCATTTAATGTGAATTTGAAGGATTGGCCGAATCATAACTGTCGCAAGGTTAAAATAGTTTACCGTTTGGATGTGAACCGTTTTCAAGGTAGAACAAAGTTGCAGTTATTAGTTGAGTATATTGAAGCTATAGAATGATGAAAGTAGATAGAAAATTAAGTATTGCGCCAATGATGAGTTATACCGATCGTCATTTTCGGTATTTTTTAAGGTTGGCTTTGAGGCATACATTGCTTTACACCGAGATGGTTGCGGCAAATGCAATGATGCACGAGAATGCTGAAAGACTTTTGGCATTTGATGAAAAAGAACATCCTATAGCACTGCAGGTTGCAGGCTGTAATCCTGATCTTTTAGCGGAAGCCTCAAAAATTGCTGAAGCAAAAAAATATGATGAGATTAATTTAAATATTGGGTGCCCAAGTGAGAGAGTTCAGGCAGCTCGTTTCGGTGTATGCTTGATGAAAGAGCCACAGCTTGTTGCTGATTGTGTTGCTGCTATGAAAAAGGCTACCAATATTCCTGTAACGGTTAAATGCCGTGTAGGTGTTGATGATCAAGATTCCGATGAGTTATTAGAAGCCTTTACTCAGGGTTTGATTGATTCAGGTGTGGATGCTTTGATTGTGCATGCACGTAAAGCATGGCTGAAGGGATTGAGTCCAAAACAAAATCGCCATATACCACCAATTAATTATGAAAGAGTGTATCGTTTAAAGCAAAAATTCCCGGATCTTGAAATTATTATTAATGGTGAAATCAAGACGCCTGAGGGTGTAACAGAGGCTTTACGGCATGTTGACGGCGTGATGGTTGGTCGAGAGGCTTATAATCGCCCAATAATCCTTATGGAAATGGAGCGAGCAATATATGGGGATGATACAAATGATTTTACCATCTCTGAGTGGCTATCTTCATATTTGCCCTATATTAAATCTAGAGCTGATACTGGAACGCCTCTGTCGCTAATGGTTCGTCACATATTAGGGGTATTCCAGGGTAGGCCTGGTGCAAGAAAGTGGCGCGGCAGTTTGGTTGAAAGGTCAAAAGATTTTTCTTCTGGGTTTAAGGCTTTGCAATCAGTTATTAATGAGATTGATTGATCTATCCCCAGTGTAAAGTTTAGGCTATATTTATAAAACTCATAAACAAACAAAAAAGCACACCGAGAATGGTGTGCTTTTTAGTCTAATAGCTAGTTAGCTAAAAGATAATTTTATAGATCACCAAAACGATCACGGAACTTCTGAACAGAGTCAGCAGAACCTACACGCATTTTCTGACCAGTATAAACGTGGTGACATTTATCACATTTTTCAACGTTTACTTTATCTTTCAATGTGGACATAACAGTGAACTTGTTTCCGCAGCTGCACTGTACTTTGATTTCTTGAGTAGTAGGGTGGATACCTGCTTGCATTTGTTTGCCTCTAAATTAAATATTTCAAACTGCCGCCCATTATAATGAAATCATATCGTTATATGCAAGTCGTTTTGCCAATATTTCTTGATTATTTGCTTTAAAAAAATACAGTGATGTGTTATTTTAGGCTCAATTCTCCTAATTAGGAATGGAATTCAATGTTTGAAATAACTATACAGCTAGAGTTTTGCTATGGACATCGCCTTTGTAAACATGAAGGTAAATGTCAGTGGCTTCATGGTCACAATGGTTTGCTTGAGGTTACTGTTGCTTCGCCAAAATTGGACGATAACAACATGGTAATGGATTTTTCTGATCTCAAAAAAGAGTTAAAAGATTGGGTCGATGAGAATTTTGATCATGCAATGGTCTTAAGTAAACATGATCCACTATTAAAACCACTACAAGAGTATAATCAACGTATATATGTAATGAACGATGAGCCAACTGCAGAGTTTATGGCTTATGAGATATATACTGCTATGAGGTCAAAGGGGATGAATATAGTTGAGGTTAAGCTTTGGGAAACTCGCAAAAATTCGGCGACATATAAAGTTCCTGTTAGCTGCGAGTGATCAGCATAAATTTTTTACAAATTATCTGTATTTACAGCTTTAAGATAAGTAGTAAATAGGTTCTAGTCTAAATTTTTTTCACGCTTAATAGTACTCCAAAAACTGGATGGTCAAAATAGTTAAGCTGATTAAGATGAATTTTTCTATTTTGTTGAACTTTAAAACTCAGAAGATTTAAAGCGCCAACTGGGTTCATCTGGCTTTTGATATATTCAGGAATTGAGTCAATTGGTTGAGTTATATAAATATTCATATCCATTTGTAAGTATCTACCTTCACTAACTCTAATTGAGCCATCAACTGCCCAGTATTTATCTTCTGGATCCCAAAGAATATCTTCTTGGGTTATTCTAATTTCGTTGCCATTGTTATCAAAAGCTTGGCCACCAAGAATATGTACATACCTGCTATTTTCTTTGTTGACTAAAGGTTGAATCCACGCCATATGTAAAATTACTTTATATTCTGGTAGCTTTTCTAGAGTTGATTGTTCTTGGTTAAGGTTCCAGCTTTCTTTGGGAGAGATGTTATAAAGAGGCAGAGTTTTGTTAAAAACTTCAGAAATATTTGGTATTAAGTTAATTGAATCATCAGGTAAGTGTGGTTTTATTAGCTGGCTTGGCCAATGTTCTGGTAGTGATGAGTAAGGGTCTATATGTTGGAAAATAATTATTTCTACTTGGGCCTTTCTTGTAGGTTCTAAGTATTTATTTTCATCTCGTTTCTTTTCCGCAACACTCGTATTTGATTCATTAGATTCTAACTTTTGCTGAAATGACGTTAAATTTGAATTAGATATTTCTGCGAAAATAGAGGTAGATGTTAGGGTTAGTATTGTTGCCAATGCCCCTCTTATAAAGTTTTTCATGATAGGCTGCCTAATAGCTTACTAACTTCCAGAGCTGGATCCTTACTTATAATTTTAAAATTTAAACGGGTCATACCCTTTAGCTGGAACTTTTTAGGTTGCCCCTGAATTAATGCGACAATTTTTTGTGGTGAAATTTTTGTTTCGCTCATAAATTCAAGATAGCCGGAATTTTCATTGGCTTCAATCTTTTTGATACCAATCTCTTTAGCCTGTATTCTTATTTCAGCTTGAGTGAATAGTCTTTTGGCTTGATCGGGTAGTAATCCAAAGCGGTCTATCATTTCAACTTGAAGATCATCAAGCTCTTTGTAGGCTTGTGCGTTAGAGATTCGTTTGTATAGTATTAATCGCGTGCTTACATCTGGAATAAAATCTTCTGGAATTAGTGCTGGGAGACCCAGTTTTACTTCGATTATATCTTCTTCTAGCGGATTTTCTACATTAATTTCTTTTCCAGATTTTAGAGCTTTGATCGCTTTTTCTAACATTTCTTGATAAAGCTCAAAACCAATAGCTTCCATGTGACCGCTTTGCTCTTCACCCAAGAATTCGCCTGCCCCTCTTATTTCTAGATCGTGAATTGCAAGAGTAAATCCAGCACCTAGATTTTCTAGCTCACTAATTGCTTGTAGGCGCTTTTCAGCATTTGGAGTTATTTTTGCGTGTTCTGGTTTAAGTAAATAGGCGTATGCTTGATGGTGAGATCTTCCAACACGACCCCGTAGTTGGTGGAGCTGTGCCAACCCTAATTTATCGGCACGATTTATGATAATTGTATTGGCAGTTGGTACATCAATCCCTGATTCAACAATCGTAGAGCAGACTAATAAATTAACTCGGTTGTGATAAAAATCAGACATTATGTGTTCAAGCTCGCGTTCTCTCATTTGACCGTGTGCTACTCCTACTCTTGCTTCAGGAATTAATTCACGTAAAAAATCGGCTATTTTCTCAATTGTGCTAACTTCATTATGTAAGAAGTATGCTTGCCCGCCGCGCATTAATTCCCTTAAGACTGCTTCGCGGATAGTTTGTTTGTTGAATTCTTGCACGAATGTTTTTACGGCCAATCTTTTCTCAGGGGGGGTGGCAATAATTGATAATTCTCTAATATGAGAGAACGCCATGTTTAGAGTTCTTGGGATTGGTGTTGCTGTCATCGTCAGAATATCAACTTCACTTCTTAAAGATTTAATTTTTTCTTTTTGTTGTACGCCAAATCTGTGTTCTTCATCAACAATTAGTAAACCAAGATTTTTAAACTTGATATTCTTGCTTAATAATTTATGGGTTCCAACGATAATATCGACTTTTCCAGCTTCCAAATTTTTCAATACATTGGCTTGATCTTTGGCTGATCTAAATCTTGAAAGATGATCAACCTTGGCCGGCCATGGGGCAAACCTGTCTAGGTAGTTTTCATAGTGTTGTTCTGCTAAAAGAGTGGTAGGAACTAGCATTGCAACCTGCATTCCACTATTAATTGCCAAAAAGGCTGCCCTCATTGATACTTCCGTTTTACCAAACCCCACGTCACCACAAATTAATCTATCCATTGGGCGAGGTTTAGTCATGTCTTGAATTACTGCATTTATAGCTTTTTGCTGATCTGGTGTTTCTGCAAATGGAAACGCGTTGGAAAAGGCATGATAATCTGCATCTGGAGGATTGGCTTGCTTGCCGCGCTTGGCTTTACGTTTAGCATATATTTCCAAGAGCTCTGCAGCTACATCACGAACTTTTTGGGCCGCTTTTTTCTTGGCCTTCTCCCACTGCTTTGATCCTATTTTGTGGAGAGGGGCGCTTTCCACATCAGATCCCGAGTAGCGGCTAATCAGGTGCAGATCCGCAACTGGTACGTAAACACGATCACTTCCTGCATATTCAATAGTTACATATTCTGCAGGTATGCCAGCTATTTCAATAACATTCAACCCTAAATAACGACCTATTCCATGTTCAATATGAACTACTGGGTCATTAATCTTAATTTCACTAAGGCTTCTAACTACATTTTCTGGGTTTATTGCCTTGCTACGTCTTTTGGTGCTTGGCCTAACATATTCTTCAAATAATTGAGGTTCTGCAACTAGTGTTATATTTTGCTCTGTTAGACTGAAACCTTTATCAATTGGAAGAATTGTGACTCCAATCTCAGATGGGTTGTTAATGAAAGTTTCTAAATCATCAAATTGTTTGGGTTTGTATCCAAGGCTTAGAAGTTGCTCAACTAACACCGCCTGCCTTCCTTCAGTTTCAGTGCAAAGCAAAACTTTACTTGTTGTGGAATCAATAAATTCAGAAAACAAAGCTAGAGGTTTCTTGAGAGTAGAGGGGGTGGCAAGTTTTGGTAATGATTCAGTAGGTAAATTAACTTGCCCAGATTTATTTGCAACTTTACCTTTTTGTATAACAATTTGTGGATATTTATTTAAACTCTGAAAAAGCACATCAGTGTGCAAAAAAATTTTTAAAGGATTCAGTATAGGTCTTTTTGTGTCAAAGCCATATTGACTGTGACGTTCTTTGATTTCTTTCCAGAATTTTTCTGCAGAATTATGTAAGTGACCATAGTGGGCAACAATTGTGTTTTCTGGTAGGTAGTCAAAAATTGTTTCAGTTTGTGTATAAAACAATGGAAGATAATACTCAATTCCTGCAGCCGATAAACCGTCACTTATTCTCTGATAAATAGAATGTTCTTTAGGGTTGCCAGCGAACTCTTCACGCCAAGATTGCCTAAAATTGCTTTTGTATGGTTCCATTGTTAAGCATTCATGAGCTGGAAGTAATTTTATGTTTTCAATCTTTCCAGTTGAACGCTGTGTATCTGGGTCAAATTCGCGAATGGAGTCAACTTCATCATCAAATAAATCAATGCGGAAAGGTGTGTGATGACCCATTGGGTAAATATCAAGAAGGGACCCGCGACGAGCAAATTCACCATGTTCCATTACTTTTTCTACGCATCTATATCCTAATGATTCTAATTGCCGACAAAATTCTTCACGTTTAATTGCTTGCCCTTCATTCACTATTAAAGTATGGGATTCAAGAGCTTTTCTCGGCATCAAATAATGCATTAAAGTTGTAATTGACGCGAGAATAACGCCGTTTTTGAGATTGGGTAGCTGGTATAAAGTTGTGAGTCTTTCTGAAATAAGGTCTCTATGAGGGGAAAACTGGTCATAAGGAAGTGTTTCCCAGTCTGGAAAAGTAAGTGGTTTTGCAATTTTTGTTGAAATAACAGGCAGCAAAAGCTCTAATTTTGTGCAGGTCTGTTGGTCAGGGGTTATAATTAAAATTGGCCCATCCGCCATTTCTGCAAGTTTTGATAGATATAATAGTTTAGAGTCACCAATAAGTTGACCCCAGTGTCGCTTATCACCTGCTTTTTGTGGCAAACTAGTTTTATCGATTAAAATATTTGACATAACATTTATTATTTTTTTTAGGGGTATTATATGTTTAAATTCCCAAAACAGCCAATTTCTTTCATGGATGCAGTTTATAGTGCTTGCAGACTTTATGGGGATTACGGTTGGAGACTGTTTGGTTGGTCTTTATTGTTTGGCTTTATGTTTGAAGTTAGTTGGTCTATGAATAGGGCGTTAGATGTTATTACTCTAGATATGACCGAAACACAGGCTAATCAATTAATGGCTAATATTTTTATAATATACATGTTTATTAAGGGGGTTTGTGCCTTAGTTTATCTTTTTTGCTTTTCTATGTTGCTAGCAAGGTTATTTGAACTTTCCACTAACCAGAAGAAAAAAGTTGTAAATACTTTTGAAACAGTTGTTTACCGCATGCCAAAAATTTTGGTAGCCTCTCTCTATTTTGTTATACCAGTAACTTTTTTAAGTGCTTTTTATACTATTCCAGGCTGGATTTTTGCATCATTAATGATATTTATTTATCCGCTATTGATTTGTGAAAATGCAACAATGATGAATGCCATGAAAGGAACTTTTAAATTAGTTTATCAAAAGGGTGGCACAGATTTTTTCAAAAATTGGGCTCGTAGCTTTGGGATGTTTATTTTTCCCATATGTTTGGGGGTAGTTGTCTTGATGATGATTTTAGGTGTTAATTATTGGTTAATGCCTTTTTGGAGCTATATTAGCGATTATATTTATGGAGAGGTTCATATATTTAATCAACACTCTATTGAGGCTTTGGTTGTGGGGTATTTGTCTAGAGTAATCGCCGTCATGTTGGTAGCTCCCTTGAGTGCTGCATCAATAATAATTATTTTTCGTGATTTAAAATACAGGATAAATAAGCAGGGCTAAAGGTTATCCCTTGTAATAGGGGGCAGCATTCTGTGCCTCAATATTAACTTCGTATTTTCTGTTCATTATTGCATCATGATCGGTCATAATTTTGTTTAAAATTCTTGATAGGCTTGGCGTGTTTGCAATAGCTTCTGCATATGACTTAGTTCTTTCATGTGATAGTTTAAATGAGCTGTAGTTTTCGTATGAATAACCGCATAGCTCACAGTAAATTAATATAGCTTTGGTAAGTGTTGTATTCGCTAAGCTACCATCTATGGGGTCTCGTAGTGTAATTGTAGGAGTCTCTATCTCATTTTTTTCATTAACTTTTGTAAGGTTGTGCCTTCTATTTTCAACAATATCTGCAGCTCTTTTAAAATAATTATTCAGGGGGATGAAGTATGTACGCTTATTGTAAGTGACAAACTTGTAATTTTGTTTTAAATATTTCTGGTATGCATCATCAGCAAGATCGGTAGGTGTTTGTTTAAGAAAATTTAGGTTAGGTAACACTTGTCTTTTGAAGGCTAGCGTTTTAGCTTTTTGGTGGCTTTTTCCAGCTTCTCTGTGGCAGTAGTATTGATAAAATTGGTTCGCAGATCTGTATTTTGGGGGTAGGAGGTTTGCAAATATTGCGACCGAGTCAATTTTTCTTTTGTCTCCTATAAAGGTTGAGTATTCTTTTCCATTGTATGAGGAAACTCTGCAATTGTCTTGATCAACTTCATTATACCTATTTGGATGCTTAACATTTTTCTTAATATATTGGCGCTTTAATTTTAGTTTAGAATTAAACTTTGAATAGAGATTTTTTTTAAATGTGTGAGTATTATCCTTTATTTTTTCGTGGTTGTTGTCTATTGGCATGATGCGAATATTGCTTATTAGTCTTGGTTTTAATTTTTTGTTGACTGGCACCAGTAAGTCTTCTGGGTTTATTCTATTTAAAATATTATTAAGCTGGCTTCTGGCAGACCAATAGCTACGATTACCTCTATTGTTAAGTACAAATAGACTGGCTTTAATACTTGCTCTTAGTTGCATTGCATCATTTGTAATATGTTCTACTACGGTATTTAGCATTCTTGCATTTGCCGTGCCGTACTTAAAGGCCTTGAGAGCTCGATTTGTTCTTTCTCTTAGTAGATAAAATTTTTGTGTGTAAAAATTACTAATTTTAGATGCCCATAGTTTTTGGCCATTGGCCACGTTGTGATGAATTATTTTTCTTCTCATGATTTTCAAAGATGGACCTATGTTCTTGACAAAATTTATGAGGTTTTTCCTTGAGGAATTTGGAAAAAGGGGGTTTTCTGTATCTACAATCAGGAAAAGGGTTTTGATCAGCCGATTTTGGTTGTGTTCAGTATCTTTTTTGGATAAATTCTCAATGTTTCTCTTAAGTTCAGAAATAAGTCCAGATTTTCTAAACTCATTTTGGTTTAAGATTGAGTGTTTTAAAATAAATCCTGATTCGCGAAGTTTCTTGTCAATAAAAGGAGCAAGTCTTTGATCGTTAAAAAGTTTGGCGTTATGTCTACTGTTTATTTGAGGTCTGTAATACTGAAATAGTAATGATTCTGAATGTTGGTTGATAGCATTAAAATAACTTGCAGGTAATTGTTCTGATGGTAATGTTCTTGCTATATCTATCATTAGGTTGAGGTTAGATAAGCCAAGCTTCTCAGCATTTTTTATATTGCTAAGCCATCCATTCTTATATGATTCGCATAGTTTACTTAGTATAAATACTTCCCCTGTATTTTTGTCTTTACTTGAAATATCTAAGAACTTGCTTAAAACAGTATGTTTATGTGCATGTGCTCTTCTATCTATACAAAACGCTAAAAACAAATAATTGAATAATTGGTCTTGCCGAAGATCGTGTGTTCTGAAACTATTAAAATAAGCATCAACTTTTTCATAAATTGATGGGGTTGAATGAAGTAGTTCAGGTTCTGGGGTTTCAGAGTCAGTATCAATTGCATCAAGAGAAGGATCTTCTATTTCTTGGCAATTAGCTAAAAAAAAGCAAAATTCAAAAATTAATTTAAGTTTAGAGCTTGTTGCGTTTTGTTTATTTATATCATCTTCAAGGTTGAGAAGTTTATTGTACATATGGCTTATAGATAAGTTGAGGTTATCATAAGTTAGCCCAAAGCCTATTTCTGATTCTCTGAATTTTTTTAGCAGATTTATTTCATTTTGGGTGAAGTGTAGCCAGCTTACGCGCTGAGCTATAGCTATAAGGTGTTTTTTGAGTTCTTTTTGGTCGGTTAAATCCCTAGATAAAGTAGTCAAGGCTACTGCTAGATTAGCCATAGAAAATCCTTTTTCTTCTTACAGTCATCTTACTTATACCACTGTTTTTTGATTTCAATCAAACTAGATGTGTAATTAATTTTCAATAGTTGTCGGGCGTATTGTACGTAAAAAGCTCTAAAACCAATCAGTCAAAATAAATATGCTGGTTGGCTTGGAATTTTAAACTTATGCTATTTCAAATTTTTTTAATTTTTTCTCAACTAGGTGGTTTTGAAGATTTACATAATTTGGTAAGCCATCCTTAAATGGGGGGTAAGCTTCACCCTGAATAAGTGGTAGTAAATAGTCACGGCAACTACCAGTTATATGGAAACCATCTTCTGTAATGTATTCAGTTGGAACTTTGGTTTCGACAGCTGCAACTTTCGAAAGATCTACAGTACCTATTTCCCATTGATAAGGATTTGCGTTAGTTCTCTCAATTGTCAGCATTTTGTTATTGACGCCTGACAAAGCTTTTTCTACAGCCATGCGACCAAGGTCATATGCTTGATCAACATCAACCTGAGATGCAATATGGCGAGCAGATCTTTGTAGATAGTCACTTATCGCATAGTGAAATTTATATCCGAGTTCTCGCTTAATAATTTGTGCTATAACAGGTGCTACGCCACCTAATTGGGCATGCCCAAAAGCATCACGTAATCCGCTGTCAGCTAAAAAATTTCCTTCTTTATCTTTTAGTCCTTCGGAAACAACGATTGCACATGATCCGTGTTTTTCAACGCAATTTTTAACTTTTGATAAGAATCTCTTTTCATCTAGTGCAATTTCAGGGAATAAAATAATATGGGGAGGCATGCTTTCTTTTTCTGCCGCAAGACCAGTTGCTGCAGCCATCCATCCCGCATGACGACCCATAACTTCTAAAATAAATACTTTAGTTGATGTTGTGGACATGGAGTCTAAGTCCATGCCAGCTTCTCGAATTGAGGTCGCAAGATATTTGGCAGCTGAACCAAAACCTGGGCAACAGTCAGTGTGTGGAAGGTCATTATCTACAGTTTTTGGGATGCCAATGCAAGTAAGAGGGTAATTCATTTTTTTGCCCATTTGTGAAACTTTGTAGGCTGTATCTTGAGAATCACCACCGCCATTATAAAGGAAATAGCCTATATTATGAGCTGAAAAAACTTCAATTAATCTTTCATATTCTTTTTGATTTTCTTCAATTGTTTTAAGTTTGTATCGGCAAGTGCCAAATGCACCACCTGGTGTGTGTTTTAGAGCTGCTATGGCTTCATCTGATTCAAGGCTGGTGTCTATAAGATTTTCATTAAGAGCTCCAAGAATGCCGTCAAGGCCTGCATATACTGTGCCTATTCTGTTATTTGCTCTAGCGGCTTCAATAACACCGCATGCAGAAGCGTTAATAACTGATGTAACACCACCAGATTGTGCGTAAAAAACATTTTTAACTGGCATTTCTAGCTCCTATTGAAAGTAATTGTTTGCCGTCCCATCGAACAGTTGATTGTTTGTTTTTTGTTGAAACGATATTAGTTTTGTAAGGTTTTAGGTCTCTTTGTAGAATTTTAATTGCTGTTAGTTGTCGATCTCTCTCTTTAGATATCCAGTGATGATAAGGAGCTTTAAAGATTTCTACATTACCAAGCCAGAATTTTTTATTGGATCCAGATATGATGGCATTTGTGGGCCATATTCTTATTATTAATGCAGGGGCTTGGCCTTCACCTTTTTTCGTCATCATAAGTGTTGGAGAATTGTTTTGATGCATCTGAGGAAATACAGGTAGTCTGTGATTTTTACGATGAATGACATATCTTTTGATCATGTTTTTCCAGTTGCCATTTGTTGGTATTTCTATCCACCCAAGTGAGTTTAATTTTGATTCTAGCTCATTAAGATTGCCAACATATTGGAAGTTAAAGGGCATTACTGGATTTCCAGTTGGATTAACACGGAAAGTTGGTGCGCTACTTGCCTGTGATTCTTTTGTTGTGCCAAATTTCCACCAATACTTCATGGTTAATTCGGTTTCAGGCCAGGTTAATTGGTAGTTGTTGTGCATTTTGTCAAAATTTTTGTATGTATAAATTCCGCATATTAATAGCCATGTTGTAATTGCTACTACAATAAATTCATAAGGATTGAATTTTATCTTCGGCCCTCTATACATAATTCCAAGTGTTAAGCAGAGAATAGATAGGCCAAGGGTTAGTCCACCAAGTATATCTGTGAACCAGTGAGCTGTAAGGTATATACGAGAAAAAGCAGTTATAAATATTAGAATGGCAGCTATTGAATAACTTATCCATCTCTTTTCTTGTTTTATCTGGGTGGCCGCAGTAATAAAAGTAAAAGCAACATATGAACATACTGCTGTTGTGTGGCCACTTGGGAAAGAGAAAGAACTTTTTTGTTTGACTAACCCATCTGGTCTTTGGCTGGCAATGAAATGTTTTAAGATCATAATTGAGGATCCGCTCGTGCCTGCTATAAAGAAAAAGCAAAGAGCTAGCCACCATTGCTTCCTTGCTAAGCACCAAGAGATTATTACTAGCTCTACAAGAGCTAGAGCGTGGTTTTCACCGCCAAATATGCTAATTAAAATGCTGGCCTTAGTTAGGACATCGTTATGCAAATCTCGCATTAGTAAATAAATTGGTGTGTTAAGGGTATAAAGCCCTGTTTGCGTGATTACTTGGTAAGTAGTTACACCAAATAAAATTATAAGAATTGAGAATAATACTAAATAAACGAGTGGTCTGTATTCTAGTGGGTTATGGTTTGGGGTAAATATTTTTCTAAGCATTGAATGGTTTTCTTCCAATGCTTTCCATTTGAGTATCATGGCTAGCTTAAAGCGTGCGCTGAAACTCGTATACACAAGTTTAGTTGTCCAACTAATCAGCCAAGCTGCAACTATTATGCTAAGGCCTAAAAGTATAAGCTCTGTAGCTGCTCCTGCTGGTAACTCAACAGAAAGTGCTCCAAGTAGAAATCCCGGGATTAGGTAAACAAATGACCAGAGTAGTGCTGATATTAGTGCTGCTAGCATAAAGGTTGGTATAGGCATATCAAGCATACCAGCTATCATTGGTACCATTGAGCGCATTGGTGCAATAAACCGGCCAATAACAACGCTTTTTTTACCATGCTCGCGAATGAAATGTTTGCTTTTTTCAATCCATTGAGGGAATTTGCTTATGGGCCAAATAGTTAATAGTCGTTCTTTAAAGTGATGACCAATCCAATAGCTTAATACGTCGCCAGTTAGAGCTCCAAGTGTTGACCATGCAAGAGCAGTCCACAGTGACATAACTGCGGTTCCTGCTAACAGACCTACGGCAGTCATAGTTACCGAGCCTGGTACTAAGCTGCCAACTATGGCCAAGGCCTCAATGAACGCTGCTAGAAAAGCAACGAACCAGCCGATTCCAGGGTGTTGATGGACATAAAAAACTACAGTTTGGAGAGTGCTTGTAGAGTGCATATCAATTTGTATTCTAAATTTGTTATAATATAGCCATTATTTAGATTGAGCAGCTAAGCCGCTTAACGGCATGGAATTAATTCGTGAGTAGATGATGACACAACCAAAGCTTACAGTCCACATTTCTGACTCAAATGAACCATATTTTAACTTGGCTCTTGAGGACTGGCTTTTTCGACAGTTAAAGCCTGATGAATTAATGTTGTATTTATGGCGCAATGCGCCAACTGTGGTTATCGGCAGAGCCCAGAATCCTTGGGTTGAATGTCATTTAGAAAAAATGGAGAGTAATAATATTCTGCTAACTAGAAGGCAGAGCGGTGGGGGTGCAGTTTATCAGGACCTTGGAAATACCAACTTTACGTTTTTGGGTGGTAAAGATGTATATGATAAAGAAGCAAATTTGCAAATTGTAATTAATGCTTTGCGTGCGCATGATATTGAAGCCAAAGCTCAAGGTAGAAATGATCTTGTTGTTAATCATAATGCTAGCCAACGTAAAGTATCAGGTAGCGCTTTTCGGCAGACTCAGCATGGGAGTTTTCATCACGGCACTATCTTGATTAATGTTGATATGAGCAATCTTCAGAGTTACTTAAATCCAAATAAGAAAAAACTTGAGGCTAAGGGTGTTAAGTCTGTACGTTCTCGTGTGGCAAATTTAACGGAAATTAACGAAGAACTTCATCATGATGCTTTGGTTTCAACTTTGATTGATGCGTTTTGGCAGTATCATGGAGCTCAATCTAATATTCAAACTTGGGATGAATCAATAGTCGGTCAGCACCCCGACTTAGCTGAAACTTACAATCTACTTAAATCTTGGGATTGGCGATTTGGACGCACCTTGGAATTTAATCACCAATTTAATACCAGATTTGATTGGGGGACTATTGATATTCGTTGTCTGGTTAATAAGGGTATAATTCGAGATATTCAAATATTTTCTGATTCTTTATTTCCAGATTTTATTGATTGGCTGGCTGAATCTTCTGTGGGGGTTAAATATTCTCCTTCTGCGATCTCATCAGTTATGGATAGGGCAAAGCTGCACTTTCCAGATTTAGCAAATTGTGTAGATGATCTAGCTAATTGGTTGCTTCGCGAATTAGCTTGATATTTATCTGCGGTATGCTGGATTTAGCGCCGGCAAAAAATTGTCTTTAGCTTTTTGTGTTGCTTCGTATTGCTTAATTTGATTGGTCATATGTTTGACTCTGCTTTTTATATCTATTCCATTATCGAGTATATATCTGTTATAGCTGTTTCTGTTTTTATCTATTTTTAAACTTTCCAGTTTAAAAAATATGTCGTTAGTATCAAGTTTTATAATTCCTAGTCTTAAAAAAAGACCTCCCATTGCTTTGGTTAATTCTTTCTGTAATTCAACTATGTCATTTATTGATTCAGAGTTAAAATTTTCATTTAATCTAATAATGTGAGCTCCCGTTATAGAACAGAAAAAATGAATCTCTGTGTGATTCGGTTGGTATATTACTGTTTCGTGTGACAAATATTGCCCTAATATTTTTTGGTTAAAGTCGGAGTATTCCAAGAAGCTAAAAAAATTATCCTTTTTTGAACCCCTTAATGCTTGTATGTTTTCTGCTATGTAACAGCTAATACCAAATAAATTCATTGCTCTATTTGTAAGTTGATTCTCTGCAGATGTTAGTTCTTTAATGGGATTTCTGCTTATATTTTGATAGTCTTGTAGTTTGCGTCTGAGAGTTATGGGGTAGCAGTTTAAAGATTCAGCAAGAGGTTTGTAGTTTATAGGTTTATCTAGTTTGTGGTGAGCTAGAATGAAATCATGAAATAGTACAGAATATGCGAAACAGTTTCCTCCGTAATACATATCAATAGGGCTTAATAGTTGGCAAAATCTAAAATGATTAACTACTTTTGCTTTTTTTTGTTTTTTAAAAATTGATTGTGTAAATGCCATTTTTCTTATGCTCTTATAGCAATTAGTTAACGTATTACCATAGAATTAATTTAGCTTTTTTGTGCACAAAATACCAGGTTGCCCCAATATTGATTCATGTTACAATCATCTCCTAAGATAATTATTTAGCGCCTGTAGCTCAGCTGGATAGAGTACCTGGCTTCGAACCAGGTGGTCGGGGGTTCGAATCCCTCCGGGCGCGCCAATTAACGGTAATAACGGAAAAGGGGAAGGGATCATCCCATTTTCTGGTGAGAGCCAATTTCCTGTTGCCTAAAAAGTTTTGCTGGCAAGTGGCGAGTGGTCTTTTATTCTAAACTTGAGAGGGAGTCGCAATGGACGACAATAAACAAAAAGCATTAGGTGCGGCGTTAGGTCAAATTGAGCGCCAATTTGGTAAAGGCTCGGTTATGCGCTTAGGTGATTCAAGCGCTATTAAAGATATTGAAGTCATTTCTACAGGATCTTTAAGTATTGATATAGCTTTAGGTGTCGGCGGTTTGCCTAAGGGGAGAATTGTAGAAATTTATGGCCCTGAATCTTCTGGTAAGACAACACTTACTTTGCAAGCAATTGCAGAATGCCAAAAAGCTGGTGGTACTGCAGCATTTGTTGATGCTGAGCATGCCTTAGATCCAGTTTATGCTGAAAAGTTAGGTGTTAATGTTGACGAATTAGTCGTTTCTCAGCCAGATACTGGTGAGCAAGCTCTAGAAATTACAGATATGTTGGTTCGCTCAGGTGCGGTTGATATCGTAATTGTTGACTCTGTTGCAGCTCTTACACCAAAAGCTGAAATTGAAGGAGAAATGGGGGATTCCCATATGGGGCTTCAAGCTCGCTTAATGTCTCAAGCACTGCGTAAATTAACAGGTAATATCAAACGTTCTAATACTCTAGTGGTATTTATTAATCAAATTAGGCAGAAAATTGGCGTTATGTTCGGTAATCCCGAAACTACTACAGGTGGTAATGCTCTTAAGTTTTATGCTTCAGTTCGTTTGGATATTCGCCGTATCGGTGCGGTTAAAAAGGGTGATGAAATTCTTGGTAACGAAACTCGTGTGAAAGTTGTTAAAAACAAGGTTGCACCTCCATTTAAGAAAGCCGAGTTTGATATTTTGTATGGAGAAGGTATTTCTCGCGAGAGTGAAATTATTGATCTTGGTGTGCAGCAAGGGTTAGTTGATAAGGCTGGTTCTTGGTATAGCTATAAAAGCACTCGTATTGGGCAGGGTAAAGAAAATGTTCGCGAGTATTTAAAGAGTAATCCAGAAGTTGCACTAGAAATTGATTCGCAAATTCGCGCTAAACTTCTTCAAAAAACCTCTGCTGAAAGTAAAACAAATGAAAAAGCTGAAGCTATTTTAGAAGAAGCTTAGTCAACAGGTCCTATTTTTATTCCGCGCTGTTTAACGCAGTGCGGATTTTTTCTATTTGCTGTTGATAAGCTGTATTATGTTGCAGCTGTTGCGCCTATTTAGTATATTGGGTGGGTCTCATTTTTGTTGGTTTATCAATGGATTCTGAACTTTTTGAAATAACTCAAAACGAACAAGATCTCGAAAACGAGAAGGCTTTAGCTTGTGCTTTAAGGATGCTTGCGAGGCGAGAGCATTCTTGCAAGGAGCTAATGACTAAACTTGAGCAGAAAAAATATTCTAAAGAAGCTAGAGAATCTACTCTTGAGCGTTGTAAAAAAGAAGGTTGGATCAGTGATGAAAGGTTTGCGCACGAATTTGTGCGATTTCGTTTTCAATTCTGCTATGGTCCAGTTAAAATTGAGTGGGAGTTAACTAGGCGTGGCATTTCTGATGCGCTTGTTTTAGATGCTATGTCTTATTATAAAAGCAAATGGGATGAATCTGCTTCAGAGTTATTTACAAGGCGCTTTGCAGACCTTAATTTGGATGATCTAAAAAATAGGTCAAAATGTATCCGTTACATGCAGCAACGCGGTTTTACCCACGAACAAATTAAAAAAATAATTAGAGAAAATAGGGCGCTGCCTAATGATTAGTACAAACGAATTGCGTAATAAATTTATCGAATTTTTCAAAGATAGTGGGCATCAGGTTATCCCTAGTAGTTCGCTTGTTCCGACTAATGATCCAACACTCTTGTTCACAAATGCTGGTATGGTCCAATTTAAGGATAATTTTTTAGGTGTTAATAAGCCGAAAAATACTCGTGCTACAACTGTGCAGCGTTGTGTTCGTGCAGGAGGTAAGCATAACGACCTTGATAATGTGGGTTACACCGCTAGGCATCATACATTTTTTGAAATGCTTGGTAACTTCAGTTTTGGCGATTATTTTAAACGTGATGCTATCAATTTTGCCTGGACATTCTTAACCAAAGTTTTAGGCTTGCCGGCAGAGAAACTCTGGGTAACTGTGTTTGAGACAGATACTGATGCCGAAGATATTTGGCTAAATGAAATGAAGATAGACCCTAAGCGTTTTTCTAAGTGCGGTGAAGCGGATAATTTTTGGTCTATGGGAGACACTGGCCCATGTGGTCCTTGTTCTGAGATTTTCTACGATCATGGTGAAGGAATTGCTGGTGACCCTCCTGGTTTAGGCGAGGAAGGAGATCGTTATATCGAGATTTGGAATCTTGTATTTATGGAGTTCAACCGTGCATCCGATGGTAAATTAACTCCATTACCAAAACCTTCTGTTGATACTGGAATGGGCTTGGAGCGTATTTCTGCAGTTATGCAAAATGTGCATGATAATTATCATATTGACGTATTTCAAGATTTAATGACTGCTGCAGCAAGGGTTGTGGGTGTTGAAAATAAAGACCAAACGTCTCTCAGGGTTATTGCTGATCATATTCGTTCTACATGTTTTCTAGTTATGGATGGTGTTACTCCTTCCAATGAGGGGAGGGGTTATGTATTACGCCGTATTATTAGAAGGGCGATACGTCATGGCCATCATCTTGGTCAGAATAAACCTTTCTTTTTCAAGTTGGTGCCTGAGTTAGTTAAAGTTATGGGTGAGGCTTATCCTGAGCTTGAAAAGCAATCAAAATTGATACAAAAAGTTTTAAATAGAGAGGAAGAGCAATTTTTAGCTACTTTAGATGACGGAATGAAAATTCTTACAGATGTGATTAGGAATTTAGATGGGAAAATAATTTCTGGTGAGTCAGTGTTCCAGCTATATGACACTTATGGATTCCCGCCTGATTTAACAGCCGATATTGCAAGAGAGCATGGTTTGCAAATAGATGAGGATGGGTTTGAGGAAGCTATGGCTGCCCAACGTGCCAAATCACAGGCCGCAAGTACTTTTAAAGTTAGTAAAGATAGTAAAATTCAGATTGAAGATGAGACTAAATTTAGTGGATACCATAATACATCTGATAAGGGTAATGTTGTTTCCTTAATTATTAATGATGAGCAAGTTGGAGTTGTTAGTGAAGGTGAACAGGCAGTTGTAATACTTGATCGCACGCCTTTTTATGCCGAGTCTGGTGGTCAGGTTGGTGATGCTGGCTATATTAAGACCAGTAATTGTAATTTTAAGGTTATAGATACGAAAAAGCTTGGTAAGGCATTCGCTCATATTGGTATTTTAGAGTCTGGTGAACTTAAGCTTGGAGAGGAAGTAAGCGCAGAAGTTAATTCTGCAAGGCGACAAGCAATTATGCTGAACCACTCCGCTACCCACTTACTGCACTCAGCTTTACATAAAGTTTTAGGTGAGCATGCTAAGCAAAAAGGTTCTTTGGTTGAGCCTGATAGGTTAAGGTTTGATTTTGTTCATTTTGATCCATTGACCAGGGGCGAAATTGTAGAATTAGAAAAGCAAGTTAATGCTGCTATTCGTCAAAATATTCATGGTGAAATACACCATATGTCTGTTGATGAGGCCAAAGAGGCTGGAGCAACTGTACTATTTGGTGAGAGATACGGAGATAAACTACGCGTACTTCAGTATGGTGATGTATCAATGGAGCCCTGTGGCGGTACTCATGTGCAAAGTACCGGTGATATTGGTTTTTTCAAAATAATTTCTGAAGAGGGCGTGGCCTCTGGTGTTAGGCGTATTGTTGCTTGTACGGGGCAAGGTGCTTTAGATTGGGCGCAAAAACTTGAAAATAGTGTTGTCACTGCTGCAAAAATTTTGAAGAGTGACCCTGCAAGTTTTAATGAATCAATCAAGGGGGTTTTGTCTCAACTTCAAGAAAAAGACAAAACTATTGATAGTTTAATGTCTAAATTGATTTCAATGCAGGTTAGGGATATTGCTTCAAGGTCTGAAAAGATAAATGGCATCTCAGTTGTAGTGGCAGATATTCCAGGCGCCCATGCTAAGTCACTAAGGGAAGCGGTTGATCAATTGAAAAGCTCTTTAGGTGATGCTGTAATCTTATTAGCGGCTATAAATGATGGTAAGGTACAGATAATAGGCGGAGTTACTGATGGCTGTGTAAATAAAGTAAAAGCTGGTGATTTAGTGCGCTTTGCTTCAGGGATTGTAGGTGGCAAAGGTGGCGGTAAGCCAACCATGGCTCAAGGCGGTGGTGCTAATCCTGGTAATTTAACTAAAGCCCTTTCCGATTCAAAAGACTGGATAGTCTCTAATCTTGAGAATTAATTTGTTCTGTTCACCCCTTGTACTGCAAGGGGTGAGCTGACCGCTTTAATTCTCGCCTTTATCTTATTGAATATATTTATAAAAAACTTCTAGACACTGTATATTTTTTGTTGTAGAATTGTCGCCACATAAATTAATTGGTAAAAAAATGGTCACGAATTTGATTCGAAAATAGATTTAAATTCGCTACATGAACGAGTTTATGTGTTTTTAAAATGCATGCCTGGCAAGGTTTCAGATAATTTAATTTTGTTAATAAATAGCATTGTTCATAATATGAACTATACTTGTCGGTATAAAGGGCATTTACAGGATTAACAGGAGGTCGAAATGTTAATATTAACTCGACGTATTGGTGAAACAATTATAATAGGTGACGATGTTACTGTAACTGTTTTAGGTGTTAAAGGTCATCAAGTTAGACTTGGTATAAACGCACCTAAAAATGTTTCTGTTCACCGTGAAGAAATTTATCAGAGAATTCAGCAAGAACATGACGTTGAAGGTGGCTCTGAGGCTACTGAAGCTGAAGATAAGTAGTTAGTAGATTTTTTTATAGCAAGCCCACACTTTCCTTTGGAAGTGTGGGTTTTTGTATGTGCCAGTATAAATTTCAAGTTGCAATACTAATTGTCATCCGCCGTTGAAAAACTTAAAAAATAAGCTTGCGCATAAATCTGGAAATGCTACAATAACCACCTGAATCGATATCACGAAGCTTTTTGCTTCAGTGGAGAGATGGCCGAGCGGCTGAAGGCGCTCCCCTGCTAAGGGAGTATGGGATGACCTCCCATCGAGGGTTCGAATCCCTCTCTCTCCGCCACATGATATTTAGAGCAGAACACGCGCCCGTAGCTCAGCTGGATAGAGTGTCTGGCTACGAACCAGAAGGTCGGAGGTTCGAATCCTTCCGGGCGCGCCATATTAGAAAAGCATCTCTAAGAGATGCTTTTTTTATATGTGTGATCGGAGAATTTGAACTTGCCATTGATTTTGCATTATTGGTGCGCCTATTGTTTTCTATCCCTTTTCTTGATGTTTAAAAAATAATCTATTAATATGTGGTGCAAAATTTACACCATTTGCATTAACTTTATATATGCGATGCATTTAATACAGGCACAGTTATCATGAAGTTTGACGGTTATATCGATCCTAAATATATCCTTAAGGATATTATTTGCAACAACTCATACAAGCAAGCATTAAATAAATTAAAAAATGCTTTAGAAACTGGTAAGTTGCCTAAATCTAAAAATAGCAATTCTATGCAAAAAGTCTATACTTTTAACCTTCCTAATGCTGGTCGACTGTTATATTCAGTTTTTACTCATGAAAATAAGAATTATATCGTTTTAACCAGGCTGGTGAAAAATCATCGTTATGATCGTTCACCTGATATGAAAGAAAAAAATGTCGTAGATAACTTCATAAATGAACTAAAATCAGATTCAGAACTTTCAGATAAAATTAAAACCAAAAAGGATTTAGACAAACTCTTATCAAATAATAATGACTCAAAAATTAAATATGAGGATGACCAGCAGTCTACTAAATCAATAAAACTTACCCCCTCTCAACAGTCAGTTATTTCTTCTGGTTTGCCGATGATAACTAATGGTTGCGCTGGTGCTGGTAAGACGCTAATTGCTCGCAAACTAATGAGAAACGCAATTAAGGGTTATCTGCACAATAAGCTTGATGGAGCAAAAATATTATATGTTTGTAAGTCAAAAAATTTGGCTAAGTATTTCACGCATCTTTGGCAGGATCTTCCTGATATTAGTGCGAGTAGGGTGTCAGTTGAGATTCTCACTTATGATCAATTAATTAAGCAGGCTTATGGTAAAGATATCAAAATTCTGAAAATTAATGACTTTGAGGTTTGGTATAAAAGCCTGCATAACAAACAAAAACCAAAACTTAAAGCCAAGATTACTTCACGGCAAATTTTTAAAGAACTTGAAACAATAGCTGTGCTTGATCATGACTATAAGAATCATCTGGGGTTAAATTATTTGAATGATTGTGAAGAAAGCGATGAGGGGTCATCAGCCGAGCAAGAGTCAATAAGGCAAGCTTCAGTTTTAAAAAGTTACAAAGAAATAGGGGCAAGAAATACCAGAATTGATAAAGATGCTGATTTTAAAGGCTTATTTGCACTTTATACTTATTTGAAATCAACTTTGCATAATTCTGGTGCCATATATCCTGCGTTGACTGTTATTAAACCGCGTGATATCTATGATCTTGTTGTAACTGATGAGTCACAAGGTTTTTCTAGATCAGAACTTGTCTCGTTAATTGGCCTATCAAAAAGAGATGCTGAAAGGTTTGTAAGGCAAATTTGTATTTTTATGGATCCAAATCAGTCTTATGATAGCATCTACTCAAGTAAGTCTTTTATCAAAGAAATCCTGCCAGATAATCTTAATCAGCATACTTTGAGTGTCACTCATCGGACTCCTGCAAATATTACTAAATTTATTAATCAAATACTAAAATTGAAATATTTATTGACCAGTGGTGTGTTAACTGATGGCGAATATGTTGCATTAGATTCAAAAGTCGATTTTGAGTCTAATGTTGGTTGCTTTTTGGCTAGTGAAGTTAAGTCTAGTAGTAATCTTCAGTCTATTATTAGTAAGCCTGATACTGCCATAATAATTCCAGATGAAGAGTGTCGGGAAGAGGCAGCTAAAAAATTTAAAACTCAGCTTATATTTACACCAGAGCAAATAATTGGCTTGGAATATAGAAATATTATTCTTTATAGATTACTTGAGGGTGAAAGCTTAGCAAAACTAAATAAAAAACTTCGACAAATAAATTTAAGTGAATTTGCTCCAAAGCAGAATAAAACAAATTTACAAACATCAGAGCTTCGACAAAAAGAAGAATCTATAAGCTATATAAATCGTTTGTTTATCGGTGCAACTAGAGCTAAAAAAGAGCTTTATATTGTTGAGCAATCAAAGAAAAGGATTAACAAAATTTGGGATGGTTTAAGATCTGTAATTGATTTAGATCAGCAGAAAATAGAGAAACCAAAAGAAAAAGTTGTTGTGGATCTGAAGATTGAAAAAGAAAAATGGATTGGTCAGGTGTTGCAACTTATTGATAATGAGCGAATGGATGTAGCAAGAAGGGTTTGTAGAGCTAATTGCCCAGAGCTATCTGATTTGTTTTTTGGCCCATATAATATTAATTATGATAAACAGTTAAATAATGAAAGTTATATAGTTGCTAAAAGAGTTTGCAAAGAGAGGTATTCCGATTTATATCAACAGTTTTTTAATCGGTTCAACAATGAGCAGCTGTCAAACGTTGCAAGTACTACCACGGAGCATAAACCAGAAAGTGGGTTAGCTAGTTTTTCATCAGAATCTCTAAAAAAGGTTAAGGGGATTGATCAAAATAAACAAACAAAATCTATTAAATCTGGCAAAAGAGTGGCCTCAAGTCCAAAAGTTGATCAAGATAAAATTCGTAGGTTGCGTAAGCTTAGAGATTCTAAGCGATTGAAAAGTAGGATGAAACCCAAACCTAAAAAGAGCAACCGAAATAATGAATTAAATCCTAGCAATGGTCAGGTTATAGACGCTGAAAAATTAATTAATACTATCTGCGATAAGCATAAAAAAATTAAAAAGCTAAATTCTGATAATGTAGATAAAATTATTAGTCTTAAAGCTGAAATTAAGAAAAACCTAAAATTATGCTTTATGTTCTTAAATATACAAAGCTTAGAGGATTTTAATTTCTTTATAAACAAAAATGAGGATTTTATTCAGTTATTAGGAAGTCATTTGTCTGATTACTTAGATAGCTGGTGTGAAGATCGAGATATAATTGATATGTTTATTGAAAACATCCACGGTTCTGGAGGAGAGATTCTAGAGTTTTTGGTAAAGAATAATAATGAGCTTAGAAATTATATACTTAAGAATACCGTTGATGCAGATAAGCTTGTTAAGACAAGGCTTTTTATGAAGGTTTTACAAGGAAGTAATATCTATTGGATTGATAACCTATTTGTTGAAGATTTTAATGTGGAAATAAAAACTGATGGTGGCCATAAGTATATTTGTAATTCTTTGGGGTATGCTATTTTTAGAGGCCTTAATAAAGAAATTATTAAGTTATTAAGCAAGAAAGACTCAAGTGATAATGTAGCTATAACGTCTCCAGGGGGCGGAGATAAGGGCTTTGGTGCGCTTGCTTTTGCAGTGCATTTAGATAACTCTAAGATGGTGTCTTTATTACTAGATCTTGACGTTGATTATATCTCTTTTGAAGAGCTTGTTTTTTTATTTGGTGTGAGTCTTAATTCTGAGGATAAAGAAGTAGCTAAGACTTTGTTTGATTGGTTTTTTGCAGAGTCTGATCTGTTTTTTGACAAAAATGCTAAAAAGCTTGATTTATTTTCTTACATAATTTATTTAACCATACGTCTTGGTTGTAAGCAAAGGCTTCGGGACGTAATTGAAAAAGTTAAACAGGTTAATCTTCTTAAAGATATCTTTAATGTCTCTTTTTTGTTCAACAAAACCCTTTTATATATAGCCTCTGAATTATGTAAACCTAAAATAGCTGAGATCCTTTTAAGTTATGGGGCAGACCCCAATGTAATATGTGAAATTAAAGATGATGGGATCGATCGGAAAGAAACTGCTTTAATTGTTGCTGCAAGAAATAATAATATGGGGGTTATGTTTAAACTTTTAAAAGCTAAAGCTGATAGTTCTATTAAGGGAACTGAGGGAAATTTTTATGATGTTTCACTTAAGTACCAGAAGAATAAGGAAGCTGTTAATTTCCGTAAATATTTGTCTAATAATGCTAACAAATTCAACCTAAGTTTAAGTAGAATAGCAGGTATTCAGGATTTAGAAAATATTTTAAATGATATGGAGAAAGATTTTAAAGATGCCTCTTTAGCCTATGATGCTGCACTATTAAATGGCGTTTGTGTAAAAGAATTGATTAATTGTGTTGAGAAAAATGGACACCAATATATTATTTTGAGTATGGTTCTTGATAACTCTTTTCTTTTTACTTTGAGTGCTATTCTAGCATCGGCTAATCATGATAGTGAGATGATAAAATCATTTAGAGTTTATTTAGTGCATAAGTCACTATTTGATTTTGAAAAAATGTTTGAAGTATATCAATCAGCTATTAAATTTGGCCACTGGCCAATAGTAAACATGTTTACTAAATGTATCCCCGGTCTTGATAAATCAGCTATGGATAATTTTATACGTGGTTGTAAAAATGAAGATTTAGTAAGAACATTTTGCTTGGCTATGCTTGGATCTCAGATTGAAGTTATAAAGAAATTTATTAATTTTAGGCGCGAAGACCTTGTAAATTATAGGATTAAAACAAGCGGTGATTTCATGTTGTCGTTTGTTGGTTATGCAATTTTTAAAGGAGTTAAATCTGATGTATTAGAGCTTCTTTCGGGTGCTGGATTGAAGCTTTCATCAGATGCAAAGATATCGGAGAATGAAAATATTTCAGCTGTTGAGCTAGTTGCCATTTGCAACCGTATTGAAATGATAGATGTCATAGTTAAGAGCTGCAAACAGGAAGATCTCAAAGATAACTCACTAATAGATAAATTATTAGTAACAGCTGTAGAGTATAATAATTTAGAATTTGCAAAAGCAGTGGTTGCTCGCGATGATCTTAAAGCTTTATTGAGCATGGAAGACGAAAAAGTTCGGGGTGCGCTTAGGTCTATTTCTTCTAATAAAGACGATAGTAATATAATTATCTCTTCCCGTTCATTGTTTGCTAGTTCACAATCAGTAAGTGAAGATAATAAGGAAAGTACAAGTGATTATGATGAGAGGCCTAATGCAAGTATTATTTGAGACAAAAGTAGTGTGTTTGGTGGTTTTGACTAGGTTTGAAAAACTATAATCTAATCACAAAATGCTTAGGGTCTGTTGACAATTGGTCTTACAGCTGCAAATTTCTATAATTTGTGAAAATTTCACTTTTAACTCGTTGAATAGAGAGACTATTCGCCAAATTAAAGAACAAATATTCTCTGCATTCTATATATTTTCGCTTTGCAACACCAATTGTAAACAGACCCTAAAATCAGAGGTAAAAATATCTTTAGCTGTTTCTTTACACCTGTTAGCCATAGATGATACTTTCGTTGCCTAGCCAACTAACTGCAGCATAAATAACCATAGATTTGTTTTATTATCTCTTATAAAATTTAAAGGTGTAACATGATTCAATTACAACAAATAACATTGCAACGTGGTCATAAAGTGTTGCTGGATCATGCCAGCTTAACCCTTCACCCTCGCCAAAAAATTGGTATTGTTGGCCCTAATGGTGCCGGTAAGACTTCTTTATTTATGCTTATTCAAGAAAAGCTTGAAGTTGAGCAGGGCGAAGTTGTTATTCCTAAGGGGGTGAGGCTTGCCCATATAGAGCAGCAAATTCCATCTGGTAGTCAAGCAACTATTGATTATGTATGTGATGGAGATGCTGATTATGCTGACCTACAGAAAAAACTATTAAGCGCTGAGTCAGATAATGATGGTATGGAAATTAGTCGTATTCACGCGCGGCTTGCAGAAATAGATGGTTACTCTATACCTAGTATGGCTTCTAAAATTCTTATTGGTTTAGGTTTTTCGCAGCAAGAACTTACGCAGCCTATTGATTCTTTTTCGGGTGGGTGGAGAATGCGCATGAATTTAGCCCGTGTTTTGATGGTTAGATCTGATGTTTTGCTTCTAGATGAGCCAACTAATCACTTGGATTTAGATGCTATTATGTGGCTTGAGGAATTTTTACAGCAAGTTAATCAGACTGTATTGTTAATTTCTCATGATAGAGCATTTTTAGATAAAGTTACGAATCATACGGTGCACTTCTTTCAGAAAAAATTAAACATTTACACTGGAAATTATAGTGCGTTTGAAAGGTCGCATATTGAAGCCTTGCGTTTGCAGCAGGCAACGTTTGAAAAGCAGAAAAAGGCAAAAGATCATCTGCAGAGTTATGTTGATCGTTTCCGTTTTAAGGCCTCTAAGGCAAAGCAAGCGCAAAGCCGACTTAAAATGATTGAAAAAATGGATATTGTTGCTCAGGTGCATGAATCTAGTCCGTTTCAATTTGAGTTTAAAAAAGCAAAGCGAGCTGGAAACCCTATGGTTCGTACGCACAAAGCTGATATTGGTTATGATGAAAATATCATATTAAATAAAATTAACTTCGCTATAAATGATGGAGATCGTATTGGGTTGATTGGTCCAAATGGCGCTGGTAAATCAACACTAATAAAGGTTTTGGCTAAATCTTTGAACCCAACAAGTGGCGAGTTTGTTTATAATCCTGACCTTAAAATAGGTTACTTTGCCCAGTATCAGCTTGAACACCTTGATCTAGATGAAGGCCCTCTTTGGCATCTAAAACGAATAGATGAATCTGTTACAGATAAAGAAGGACGTCAATATCTCGGTGGATTTAATTTTCGCGGTGATGATGCTTTTCGTCCAGTCAGAAATTTTTCAGGGGGTGAGAAGGCTCGCTTAGTGATGGCTCTTTTAATATGGCAATCACCTAATTTCTTGCTTCTTGATGAGCCTACTAACCATCTTGATATGGAGGTTCGTGAAGCTTTGGCATTGGCCTTGCAGTCTTATGAGGGGGCTATGGTAATAGTTTCACATGATAGGTATTTGCTAAACGCTGTTACTGATGAATTGTGGTTAGTGTCTGATGGTGCGGTCTCAAGGTTTGATGGTGATCTTGATGATTATCGTGATTGGTTGCGAGATTCAATCAAAACCAGACTGAAACAAGAAGCATCAGCAAAGAAAATTGACTCAAATAAAAAGCAGTTATCAAATTCAGATATTGCGATAATTGAAAGAAAAATTAAGCATATTGAAACTCAAATAGACAGACTGCAGCTGCGTTTATCCGAGGTGGATGAAAAACTTGCTGAGCCTGGTTTGTATTGTGATAGTCGAAAGCAAGACTTGGATGCTTTGACTAAAAAGCGTGAGAAAATTGCATCTGAGATTGAGTCAAAAGAAGATGAAATGCTCGATTTGATGCAAGATTTATAGAGATATTTTTGCCTGTTAATCTGCTCTTAATGTTTGCCTTATAAAGTATAGGTTAAATTAAGAGAGCGGATATTGTGATGAGAATGAATTCTTTTAAACTGAGCACTTTTTGGAAGAAAAAAGATTCAGCAGAAAAAAAAGATCTTATAGGTATTCAATCAATCAGTACATATGGTTCTGATAAGAATTCAGTTAAATCTATAGAATCAACTATAGAGTGCCTTGTTAGACAAGTCAGCAATAATATAAAACAAGCAAAAATCTCTTATGATAACGACACAAATTTCAATTCTGATGAAGCTACAAGAGAAGCAATAGAAAACTTTAATGCCTTTATTAAGGAGCAGATTGGCCAATTACATAAAGCTTCAAAAAAAGTTGATCCTGGTATGGTTACTGGAGACTCCTTTAATAGACTTTTGCATAATTTTGATCATGATGGTCTGTTTCACGCTAATTTAAGAGCGATTATTAACGAATATGAAGAGCTTCAACAATTGAGCCCAAGTATTAATAGCTAAAAATTAGGAAACTCAATATTGATAATTCAAACTTCAGTTTGCTATAAACATAGTCTTGTGTATAATATTTAATCAGTGCAAATAGAGAAGAGCCGTAAAAAATGCCAAAAAATAATAATTACAGTAACATTCAGAAAGCATCGCTTAAGAGCAGGGTATTGAGTCTCGTTAAATCTAATATTTGGCTGCATGATGCTAACCTTGAGGCTTGCAAGGCAAGGCTTGTTTACGAGTTTCCTGAAAAACATAAAACTATAGGTAATGCAATTAAATATGCATTAATGAATTTAATTAATAAGAATAATACAAGAAATATAAAATCAATAAATAAGTTATTTGAAATTTGGCTTGAATATAAAGAAGAAATTCAAAAAGAACATGACTTTAATAAATCTTCCGCTACTATTTTGCATAGGTTCGCAAGAAATTATTTCAAATTTCACCATCAAACTTGTTTTCAAAAGTTTGCTAATGTTATTTTGCTACAAATTTATGAAGAAAAAGCTGATAATTTTAATTCGCAAGAAATTGCCAACAGCCTTTGGGCATTGGCTAAGCTTTTAGATCATAATGTCAGTCTTGATGATAATGCAATGCAAAACTCCATTGCTAAGATGCTAGCAGTGATTCCAGCAAAAGCTGATAATTTTAATTCGCAAGAAATTGCCAACAGCCTTTGGGCATTGGCTAAGCTTTTAGATCATAATATCAGTATTGATGATAATGCAATGCGAACAATGCGAAATTCCATTGCTAATATGCTAGCAGTGATTCCAGCAAAAGCTGATAATTTTAATTCGCAAGATATTGCCAACAACCTTTGGGCATTGGCTAGGCTTTTAGATCATAATGTCAGTCTTGATGATAATGCAATGCGAAACTCCATTGCTAAGATGCTAGAAGTGATTCCAGCAAAAGTTGATAATTTTAATTCGCAAAATATTGCCAACAGCCTTTGGGCATTGGCTAAGCTTTTAGATCATAATGTCAGTCTTGATGATAATGCAATGCAAAACCCCAT
>JAUIAT010000017.1 GCA_030425295.1 Gammaproteobacteria bacterium | reverse complement strand
TATAGTTTTTTTCTAATGTTTTATCTTCGGTATTTCTTCTCATTTTGCCTCCAGAATTGTATTAAATAATTTATACATTCTGTCAGCGAATTAGTTAACATCTACAATCCCGCGGCTTGACCGCGGGATCCATGAAGATAGATTCCGCGATCAAGTCGCACAATGACAGTATTTTCATCTCTTTACTACTGTTAAATAATATAAGTTGATTATTTAAAACTCATAACTTGTATATTGAAATTACCCATTAAGTCTGATCAATTTAATAGGGTGGATAGAGAGAATATTCGCTTTGCAACATCAAATGTCAACAGACCCTAGTAATATTTCCCTAAATTAACGTGCATTAATTTGTTATAATTTTGCCAGTTAACTTTGGAGATTAGTAAATGCTAAGTTTTTTGCCGGGGCCTTTGCTTGGTGTCATCAGTATTTTGTTGTTTTTTATTAATATGGCACTTATGCCTAATCTGATTATTATTAGTGCTGTTTTGCATGCGATTTGTCCTATTCCGTCTTGGAGAAAAGCAATACATGATTTCTATGAAGAAAAACTGCCATTGTATTGGGTTTATGGCAACGATATTGTAATTTGGCTGACAACTCGCACTGAAATTGATATCCAGGGTACAGGTGACTTAAGTCCCAAAGGTTGGTATTTTTTGATGGCAAATCATCAGTCGTGGTTTGATATTTTGCTTGTTGAGAGTGCATTCCGTGGACGCGTGCCTTTCATGAAGTTTTTTATGAAGCGTGAGCTTTTGTGGCAGCTTCCGTTTGTTGGTCTTGCTGCATGGTGTTGTGGATTCCCTATGGTTCGTCGTTACACTAAGTCTTATTTGAAGAAGAACCCTCATAAAAAAGGTAAGGATTTAGAGATTACTAAAAAGGCTTGTGAAAGATTTAAGCATAAGCCAGTAACGGTAATTAATTTTGTTGAAGGTACACGGAATACTCCAGAAAAGCACGCTCGCCAAAAGAGTCCATATAAGCACCTTCTGAAGCCAAAAGCTGGGGGTATGGCGTTTACTCTTTCTGCAATGCAGGAAGGAATTAGAGAGATGATTAATGTGACTATCGTTTACCCAGATAAGGATTTTAATTTTTGGAATTTTGTGTGTGGACGTGTCAAGAAGGTTATTATTCGTTATGAAGTAACACCAGTTCCTGATGAGCTACGCGGAGATTATTACAATGATGTTAATTTCAGAAGAAGCTTTCAAGCCTGGTTAAATAATGCATGGGAAAAAAAGGACAAGCAGATAGAGCAAATCTTAAAGCAACAGTAGTATGTTTGTCACACTTAATTAAGAGGTCAGTATGACTAAAAAAATCATCCGTTTAGCTACTAGGCGTAGTATGTTGGCGCTTTGGCAATCAAACTATATACGAGATCAGATTTTAGAGATATATCCTGATATGAAAGTAGAGTTTGTTGAGTTTCTTTCTGAAGGTGATATCAATCAAAGCGACTATTTAGCTAATTTTGGCGGCAAAGGTATGTTTTCTAATACTCTTGAAACTGCATTAATTAAGGGAGAGGCTGATGTTGCTGTCCATTCTATGAAAGATATTCCGGTGCAATTTCCTGAAGAACTGTGTTTCCCTGTTTTTACCAAACGAGAAAATCCTGGTGAGGCTTTTGTTAGTAATAATTATAAAAAGCTTGCGGATTTGCCGAATGGTGCAGTGGTTGGTACTTCAAGCCTGCGTCGTCAATGCCTTTTAAAGCTGCATCGTCCTGATTTAAAAGTGAAACCTTTGCGAGGAAATGTTAATACTAGGTTGAAAAAACTTGATCAAAATGATTATGATGCTATTATCTTGGCCGTTGCTGGTCTTAAACGTTTGGGTTTGGAATCAAGAATTACAGATTACTTGCCAATTAATGATGGATTTTTACCAGCTATAGGGCAAGGTATTGTCGGCGTGCAGTGTCGTAAAGACAATGAAGAGATTCAGGCTATGTTGGCACCTCTTGATAATTTCGAGTCAAGGGCTTGTATCACGGCAGAGCGCAAGTTTAACCAGTTATTAGATGGTGGCTGTCAATTGCCTATTGCAGCACACGCTTGGCTGCGTGATAATAGAATGATTCTTTCAGCAATGATTGGCTTACCTACTGGTAAAAGTGTCATTCAGGCTGAAGAGACGGGGCCGATCGACAATCCTGTTCAAATCGGTGAAACATTAGCATCCAGGTTTTTAGATAAGGGTGCTGCCGATATCCTAAATCAGGCTAGATAATTTTTAAATTGATATCATGGATGGTATCGTTTGGATGCAAGGAGTTATGCAGTGAACACGGCTATTGAGTCAAAGGCACCAAAGTCATCATTAGAGGATTTTCCATTGAATACATGGGAGCGCTGTCGCGAATTTTTAAAAGGCGAGTTGGATGTTTCCGACTTTAATACTTGGATTAACCCACTGCAAGCAGAAGAAGAGGGCGGCAATCTAATCCTTTGGGCTCCAAACCGTTTTGTATGCGACTGGGTTCATGATCGATATATGAACCAAATTAAGTCGTTTGTTAAGCATTTAATGAATACAGACGGTGCTTCTTGCGATATTATTTTGCGAATTGGTAGTAAAGATGAGGCTGTAGCGGCAAAAGCCCCAAAATTTGCTGCGGCTGCAAAACAGCCTATAACACCCAGCGAAAACATTCGTAGTGCTTCAATTAAAACTAGCAATGTTTCTGCTTTACATAAAGAAGAGCCAATACCTGAGCATCATAGTAACTTAAATCCAAGCTTTACTTTTGATAATTATGTAGAAGGTAAATCTAACCAGCTTGGTCGCGCCGCAGCACTCCAAGTAGCTGAAAACCCAGGTTCTAGCTATAACCCATTTTTCATGTATGGTGGTGCGGGCCTTGGTAAAACCCACTTAATGCATGCTATCGGTAACAAAATTGTTGAAAATGACCCGAATGCTAAAGTTATTTATTTGCACTCTGAGCGTTTCGTCGCAGATATGGTAAAAGCCTTGCAGCGTAATGCAATTACTGAGTTTAAGCGTTATTATCGCTCAGTGAATGCATTATTAATTGATGATATTCAGTTTTTTGCCAAAAAAGATCGGTCTCAAGAAGAATTTTTCCATACATTTAATGCACTTCTTGATGGCCAACAACAAATTATTATAACTTCAGATCGTTACCCCAAAGAAATTGAAGGGGTTGAAGAACGTCTTAAATCAAGGTTGGGTTGGGGGCTGACAGTTGCTATTGATCCGCCAGATCTTGAGACTCGTGTTGCTATTCTGATGAGCAAGGCAGAGGTGTCTAACGTTGATTTGCCACACGATGTCGCCTTCTTTATTGCAAAGCAGGTTCAATCTAATGTACGTGATCTTGAGGGTGCGTTAAAGCGTGTAGTTGCTAACTCTCATTTTACTGGTCGTCCAATTACAGCGGAATTTGCGCGTGAATCATTGCAGGATCTTCTGACTGCTCAAGCAAGGATGATCACAATTGATAATATTCAGAAAACTGTTGCAGAGTACTATAAAATCAAGGTTTCTGACCTTTTATCTAAGCGTCGAACGAGAGTTATTGCTCGTCCGCGGCAAATGGCGATGGCTCTAGCTAAAGAGCTTACTAATAATAGTCTTCCTGAGATTGGCGATGCTTTTGGCGGCAGGGATCACACTACGGTGTTACATGCTTGTAGAAAGATTAGTAGCGAGCTTACTAAAGATCTTGATCTTAAAGAAGATTGGGATAATCTTCTACGCATCCTCTCTTGTTAATGAATAATTAAGTATTTGTCTGGGAACGTCCCGATTTGGCCAATCTGGAGTGATAAATTCTCTCAAAGTGCTCATGTATGATTACTACACTGCGCCCCTTTTCGAAAATTTATCACTCCACCTTGACTCAAATCAAAACGTTCAACTGGTTTCTGGCTGGGTAATTATTTTCTTTTTTGTTGGAATATTTATTCTAGTTTTAATTCAGGAATAGTTTAGAGAGTTCAAACTGTATCCACTGCTTAAAAGTGTATTTTAATTGCAAAATAACTACAGTCAGGGGCTGCTTTGAATATCTTGTTGATGTATATTAAGAAGATAGTTATTAAGCAAATTGAAGCGAAGATTTTCACGAGGATATTTCAATGAGATTAAGTATTTCTAGAGAGCAGCTATTGACACCACTGCAGTGGGTAAATGGTGTTGTCCAGCGTAAACAAACTATGCCTGTTTTAAGTCATGTTCTGCTTGATGCTAATAATAATGTTTTGACTGTTACTGGTACTGATACGGAAGTTGAGCTTAAAGGAATCCTGCCCGTTGAATCTGGCGTACATAAGCCAGGGCAAATTAAAGTACCTGCTCGCAAGCTTTTGGATATCTGTCGTAGTCTTCCAGATAATGCCATAGTTGAATTGCAAGGTGAGCAAGATTGTGTTTATGTTCGTTCTGGTAATACTCGTTTTTCTCTTGCAACATTACCAGAAACTGAATTCCCTACAATTGAGAGTGAAGGGGAAGCAATTACTTTAAATATTTTGCAGGATCAGCTTAAAAAAATTATTCAGCGTACTTATTTCGCTATGGCTGAAGATGACGTTCGCCACTACCTAAATGGATTGTTAATAGAAATTGAAGATAAAGTTCTACGTGCCGTTGCTACAGATGGTCACCGCTTAGCATATAATCAAACAGAATTAGATCAGGCTGTAAGTGCTCCAATTCGTGTTATTGTGCCAAATAAGGCTGTTATGGAGCTAGCTAAAATATTAAAAGATGAAGCTCATCCAATTACCATGGAAGTGACTAATCAACATATTCGGGTGCAAGCTGATGAATTTATATTTACTTCTTGTTTAGTAGATTCTCGCTATCCTGATTACCATCGCGTTATTCCTCAAAAGGATGATGTGAAGCTGACTTTAGATAGAGTCCCATTTAAGCAGGCTTTAAGTCGCGCAGCTATTCTTTGTAATGAGCGTCTAAGAACCGTTGCGCTTCAAATTAAAAATAAGATGATGCGTATTCATGCAAAAAATGCCTCACAGGAAGAAGCGGAAGAAGTTATTAACCTTAACTATGATGGCCCTGATATTGAACTAGGCTTCAATGTAAATTACCTTCTTGATGTAATGAACACTATTGAAACCGATAGCTTTGATTTGTGGATTACCAAAAATCGTAATAGCATCCTGATAGAAGAACCTGAAAATACAAATAGCTTATTTGTTGTAATGGCAATGCAGGTCTAATGAATATAAATGAGCTCGCAATATATTCTTTCAGAAATGTTGATGAGCTTGTATTAGATTGCAATGCTGGTTTTAATTTAATTCTTGGTCCTAACGGTAGCGGCAAAACGAGTATTCTTGAGGCTATCTATTATTTGAGTTACGGTAAATCATTTCGCAAAACTCAAAATGCGAAAGTTATTCAGCATGGGCATTCTAGCTTATGTGTTCGCGCTATACTTTCTGGTGAGAAACATCTTGGTATTCAGCGGCACTCTAATGGCAGTATGGACTTGAAAATTAATGGTGAGCTAGCTAAATCAAAAGCTGACGTGGCTAGTCTATTGCCAATACAGCTAATAAATCCTGATAGCTATAGATTTTTTGATGACGGCCCTGATTGGCGTCGTAAATTGATTGATTGGGGGCTGTTCCACGTGGAACATCAGTATTTATCTGTTTGGCGTAAGTTTCAAAGATTGCTTAAACAGCGTAACGCTGCCTTGCGTAAACAAGGTGTAAAGTATGATGATTTGCAGGCATGGGATGTTCCTTATGTCGAGCTTAGCAATGCAATAACATCTTTGCGACAGGGGTATGTCGAGTTACTTCAGAATAAAGTAATAGAGCTTTCAAAAGCATTTAATTTTTTCGCAGATTTGTCTTTTAGTTACGATCGGGGATGGAGAGGGAAGCTCTCTGAAGCCTTGTATTCATCCTTTGTTAGAGACTCAATTCTGGGTTATACACAGAAAGGTCCTCAACGAGCTGATATGAAGATTTTAGTTAATGGTCATCCGGCTGCTCACCACCTTTCTCGTGGTCAACAAAAATCGTTAGTAACAATTATAAAATTAGCTCAGGCCTATATTTATAAAGAGTCACTCAATAAAAGTTGTGTTTTTCTTATAGATGATTTGCCATCGGAGCTTGATAAATCTAATCAAGATAAATTGCTTTCTGCACTTTCTGATCTTGGCGGACAAGTATTTATCACCGCAATCGATAGAAATGATTTATTTTCTCATGATTGTTTTAAGGGGCTTGCTCCAGTGGTTCTTAATGTTTCCTCGGTTCTAGTATGACTCGCTTGCATGTGGCTATGAGGTGAACCCCATCGTATAGATGGGGTTTAAGCGTTTGTTCCACGTGGAACATTGAGGTTGTGGTATATTGGCAGTTGGCCTTACAGTTCCTAGTTCTGAACAATAATCTTTGTTCCGATATCTACAAACTCTTTATTTAGCCACCTAGCATCCTCAACCATTAATCTAACACAACCATGACTGGCATTGTATCCTGGTACTGTAGGAGACCCATGCAGTGCAAATCCACGATAATAATGCATTGCATAAGGCATAGGTGCTCCACCATTTGTTTCAACGGGGTAAATTGATGACACGTGACTTGCTGGCATTCTGCTGTATATCTTGAAAGTCCCTTTCTTAGTGTTGCAGGCGCGTCTAACATCAGGGCAGTATCCACGGCCGCCAGAAACAGGGCCCCAGTGTACTAAGTCTCCATTTTCATCATATGCACCAAATGCTAAGTCACTAAGGTCAATGAATATCAATTTATCCCCATCAGTATCACGGTACTGAGGGAAGGGTGAGAAATCCAAATATCCCAAGTACGATAAATCATCAGGAACTGCAATATATCTAAAGTTGTGAACGCCGGTATTTGTTCTATTTATTCTTCGAACAATTTCTCTCTCTCTTGGGTCATCGAATAAGCTGTTCCATGTGTCGCCAGCCTTAACTTTGATACAGTAGTATCCGTCCTGATAACATTTATCTGGTTGATAAGTTTTATTTTTGTAGCGAGCATGAGCTGGTGTTGTAAATATGAATATAAGTCCCATAAGTAAAAGAGATGAAATAATCCATTTTGTATATCTAAAATCAACTGTTTTCGATTTTGTGTGATTCATGCCTCAATCTCCTTGCTTCAAAGCATGACTAAATTATAGTCAGGTTTTTTTGTTTTTGCATGAAATTAGATCAAATTTTTTTGTTGAAGTATTTCCTTGTATTGTAGAAATTCGAGTTTCGAGTTTTATTCGCAGAAAATTAATTGATTATGAGCAATGTTTCTTAAGGTTAGTTTATATCACACCTCGAATTTGTCCCTGTAAAAGTTCATAAATTCGGTTCCAGCTGACTCTAATAGCTTTTGAAGTAATGTAATAAGTATTTTGATGCTGTTCATATGAGCAGTCTTCTTACCGCCAAAATAGTATAATATTGAATAGGCGTGACCAAGTATATAGCTAATGTTCCATGTGGAACATATAGGATGCGAGATAACTGCTTGATATTGATATGTAAATAAATTAGCCTGATTAGTAGCAGGGAGTGGCTAATGCCTTAGTGTAAGAAGTTTGTAAAGGAGTGTGTGCTATGGCGAGCATTAATCAGATTTCTGAGTTGCCGATTTTTAAAGGATTCAATAAACAAGATTTAAATCAAATTTTATCAAATGTTGATTTGCAGTTACTGAATAGTTTGCAGGGTCAGCAGCATATTTATCGTGATGATTTAGGACCAATCTATCAAGAATTATTGGTTAAACATATGTTAAAGGCTGATTTGCAAGGCTTGTCTAATGAGCAAAAAAATAAGCTTAAAGTAGTGTCAGCATCAATGCCTCCAGACGAAGGTTTTTTGGTGTTTGAAGTTATAAAGTATGCGTCAGAATTCTCTATTTTATCGCCAACGATAATAAATCAGCATCTAGATAATCTTTATAATAATACATACGTTACACACAAACTTTTGTCTTCTAAACAAAATATTTATGACCTTGTCTGTGACTTTGTGGGTCAAATTTCAGATGATGATCGAGACTTTATATCATTATTAACAGACCGTAATGCGCTTATGAGCAGTAATTTAGTCGGTTGGTACTTTATTCAGGCTCAATATAGGATGTTTTCGAATAAATATAGTCTTTCATTGAGTGGGCAGAACTTTACAAGAATGCCAAGGTTAAATCTAAATTTCTTGAATGATTACATCTCTGATATGCAGAAGTCTTTTACTAAATTAAATTATGCAAAGGGGTGTGAAGAAAAATTATCAGGATTAATTGGTTTGCAGAAAGTTAGTAATGGGCTTTTAAGTCTTAACAATGGATTGAATGCTGTTGGTAAAATGCCTAAGTTAAATATGCATCGTTATCTTGAAATTGGCTTTTTTGCTGGGGCTGTGATTGGAGTTATAGCAAGCGTTGTCGCTGGATTATCGGCACTATTTTTATTCGGATGCCCGCCAGTAGGGTCTTTTGTAATAGCTTCTAATCTAGCTTTATTATCATTTATGGTTGGTGGGTTGTTGGGCAGCTTTATAGGATCTATTTGTGCAATAGTAAATATGCATTCATCAGTTATCGCTTTTAACAACAGGTTAAATTGTGTGTCTGATTTGTTAAAAACCGATACAGAAGTTTTGCTTAATAAAGGTACGGTTGCCTTTATGGATAACATTGTAAGTTCGGTTCACTCCTCACGCAACGAGATGGAATGTATAAAATTTGCTTCAGAAGTTGATTTGTTGGCAGAAAAGTTAATTAATGATCCTGAAAGATTTGGCTCGGAGGTAATGGGAAGGATAAATTATTTTAAGGGTGCGATAGCAAAGCAAAACCCTGCTTTGTATAAGAAATTAAAACATCAAGTTTTATTGCATTCTGGCGATAAGTCAATTGAACTCTTTGATAACTCAGGTAATTCTATTCACCTTACTAATGCAAGACATTTCCTAGAACAAGTTAGGGCTAGGTATAATGTAGAGTCGCAGCTGGATTTGATTCATAATAAATTAAAGGAGTCTTATTCGCCAAAGGCAACCACTAATGACAGTGTTTTGGACCGCAACATCATTGCGTATAGGTCCTGTTGATAACTGGTGCTTCAACATGAATTGTCAACAGGTCTTAATAAAATATAAAAATGTAAGCGAGCAATAAAATTTGGTATACTGATCTTTTATACGCAATTGTGGCGATAACTAGCTTCGGAGTAATTGCATGACTGATCAGGAAATCAAAGATATGGCGACAGATCAAAGCGAAAATGTAAACAAGGAAGAGTATGGGCAATCAAGCATTAAAGTGCTTAAAGGGCTTGAAGCAGTCCGTAAGCGTCCTGGTATGTATATTGGTGATACGGATGATGGCACCGGTTTGCATCATATGGTTTTTGAGGTTGTTGATAACTCGGTTGATGAGGCTTTAGCAGGCCACTGTAAGCATATTGATGTTATTATTCATGCTGACGAATCTGTCACTGTAAAAGATGATGGCCGTGGTATTCCAGTTGAAATCCACGAGGAAGAAGGTCGTTCAGCAGCTGAAGTTATTATGACAGTCCTGCATGCTGGTGGTAAGTTTGATAATGATGCTTATAAGGTCTCAGGTGGTTTGCACGGTGTTGGTGTATCAGTAGTAAACGCATTATCTGAAGAGTTAGAGCTCACTGTTCGTAAAAACGGTAAGAAATATTATCAAGCTTATAGTATTGGTGAACCGAAAGCCCCGCTAAAAGAAGTGGGTGAGGCATCTGTTTCTGGTACTGAAATTCGCTTTAAGCCAAGCAAAGAAACTTTTACTAATATTAAATTTCACTATGATATTCTTGCAAAAAGACTACGTGAACTTTCTTTTCTTAACTCTGGTGTAAATATACATCTAACTGACGAACGTAGTGGTGATGAGGAAGTATTTCATTATGAAGGTGGAATTAAAAGTTTCGTAGAGCATCTTAATGAAAATCGTCAGGATATTCATGATCAAATTTTATATTTTGTATCTAAACAAAATGATATTGTTGTAGAGGCTGCTTTACAGTGGACTACTAGTTACCAAGAAAATGTATTTTGTTATACTAATAATATACCTCAGCGCGATGGTGGTACTCATTTATCTGGTTTTAGAGGCGCTTTAACACGTACTTTAAATAATTATATTGAGCAAACTGGTCTTTCAAAGAAGGCTAAAGTGAACGTTTCTGGTGATGATGCTCGTGAGGGTTTAACAGCAGTAGTATCTGTTAAAGTTCCTGATCCAAAATTCTCTTCTCAGACTAAAGATAAGTTGGTTTCTTCTGAAGTAAAACCAGTTGTTGAATCGCTTGTATCTGAACACTTGCAAATGTTTTTAGACGAAAATCCACAACAGGCCAAGTCGGTTGCTGGTAAAATTGTAGAGGCTGCTCGTGCACGTGAAGCTGCACGTAAAGCTCGTGAAATGACAAGGCGTAAAACAGCGCTTGATGTTGCAAGTCTTCCAGGTAAGCTCGCCGATTGCCAGGAAACAGATCCTGCACTTTCTGAAATTTTTATTGTTGAGGGTGACTCTGCAGGTGGTTCAGCTAAACAGGCTCGCTCCCGTAAAAATCAAGCTATTTTGCCTCTTAAGGGTAAAATCTTAAATGTTGAGAAAGCTCGTTTTGATAAAATGCTCGGCTCACAAGAAGTTGGTACTTTAATTACTGCTCTTGGTTGTGGAATTGGTAAAGATGAGTATGATCCTGACAAGACTCGTTATCATAAAATAATTATTATGACTGATGCGGATGTAGATGGTTCGCATATTAGAACTCTTTTATTGACGTTTTTCTATCGTCAAATGCCAGAACTAATTGAGCGCGGTTATATTTATATTGTTGAGCCACCTTTATATAAAGTTAGAAAGGGAAAGCAAGAGCAGTATTTAACTGATGAAGCGGCAATGAAGACCCATCTTCTGCAGCTTGCCTTAGAAGGAGCTGCACTTCATGTAAATGCTGAGGCTCCAGCAATTCAAGGTTCAGCCTTAGAGGATATTGCTTATCATCAACAAATGGCTAAGCTAACTATGGGGCGTTTAGCACACAGATACCCACGCCAGTTGTTAGAGGCTATAATTGAAACCTCTCCAGCATTGAGATCCTCTTCTTTGGCCGATGAGGCTAAAGTTAAATCTTGGTGTGATGAGGTTAAGAAAAAACTTGATGAAGATTACTCTGGTTCTGGTGTTAAGTTTGAAATGACAGTGACTACAGATGAAGAGCATGAAAATAAAATTCCTGTTTTAAAGTACACTCATCATGGTGTAACCACTGAGTATCACTTAAAACAAAGTTTCTTTAACTCAACTGATTATAATTATCTTGCAGATCTTGGTGAGAAAATTGCGAATTTGCTTGGTGATGATGCTTTTGTTCAACGCGGGGAGCAACGCAAATCGGTTAAAAGTTTTGCAGAAGCTGTTGAATGGCTTATGAAGCAAGGTCAAAAAGGGTTAACTTTACAGCGCTATAAAGGTCTTGGTGAAATGAATCCGGATCAGCTTTGGGAAACTACAATGGATCCTGAGGCACGTAGGTTGATTCAAATTTGTGTTGAGGATGCTGTGGTTGCTGATAAGATGTTTACTACTCTTATGGGGGATCAAGTTGAGCCTAGACGTGCTTTTATTGAAGAGAATGCTCTAGCTGTTGAAAACTTGGATATATAATAATGCAGGCTGCGTAGTTTAAAGAATTTCTGTAGGGGAGGGCTTTGTATCTCCCCTTTGGAAATCCCACAGGGTCTTGAGTTTCTTACAAAGTGCGAAATTTCTATTAAGAATGTATATGATGAGGCTAAGTTTGAATAAGTAAATACTGAATAGCCCCTCGGTTCTTATGTTTTAAGATTTCCCAGTTATCTGGCACCCAGGATAAATCATCACTAGATTCTAACTCAACATAAATTAAAGCGTTATTATTTAGACACTTGGCGTTTATAATCCAATCAATACATTTTGGTATCCAGTCTTGATTGAATGGAGGGTCAAGAAAAATTAAATCAAACTTATAAGTCTCTAGTCTATTAATATTATTTGGCCAGGCCGTTTGGATAATCTGAGTTAAGTTTTCAATACCTAAAATTTGAATATTATCGTTAAGAGATTTAATGGCTTCTATATTATGCTCTGCTAAAACCGCCTTGCTGGCCCCCCTTGACATAGCCTCAAGACTCATTGCTCCACTACCAGCAAACATATCTAGACAAATTCGATTGTGAATATATGGGGCTAGCCAGTTAAATACAGTTTCACGAACTGCATCTTGGGTTGCCCTTAAATGATTAGACTTTGGGTAGCTAAAACGTCTTCCGCGCCATTTACCACCAATGATCCTAAAACTGTGATTATTCTTTTTTTTCATCAGGTTATTTTAACATTTTAGATTTAGTAGGCAATTATCAAGAGACTATATGGTTGTGTTTTTATTAAACTTAAAGTATTTTATTATTTTTATGTGTTAAAAAATTGATCGATAATTATGAAGTATGAAGTTAGGCAACGCCGTATAAATAAAGCGTTATCTGTTTATTTAGAAACAAAATCACAAAGTAACGTTAACTCAAGTGGTGAGTTAAATATACTAGCAGAAAATTTAAGGGCTACTGGATACTGTTTATCATTTGCAATAATTGACGGTATTTATAGTGGATTTGGCGGTATTAAAAAATGGAATAAAGCTTGTAAGCTACTTTCAAAGTGGGCATCTCCAAATACCCCTAAATTATCATTGAGAGCAATTGTATCCATCAAGGAAAAATCACCTTTTTATGGAAAAACTTATGATGAAGTCTTTGAGAATATTTTAAATTTTGTGGTTAGTTATCAAGGTTTTGGAAATGTTGAATACACTAAGAATTTTTTTCCGTCAGATATTTCACAAAGTAAACTTATTAAAGCGCCTAATAAAATATTGTCATTTGTTCTTAAAGGCAAAGATGGAGAAAAAGACCAAGTAAAGTATTTAAAAAATTCATGCGAAATAAAAAAATATTTTACTAAGCTTGAGCTTGACGAGATATTGGATGAAAGAATTTCTGACAAAGCTATTTGTTTAGTTATGACTCATAATCATGCATTAAATATCGGTTACTCACAAGACGAAAAAACCTGGTGGATAAAGGATCCCAATAAAAGAAGGCTTATATATGCAGACAAGCAATTATTTCTTAAAGGTCTATTAGACACTTGTAACAAATATAATTTAAAAAAGAAGGGATATGTAAGTAAGAGGTATGATGATTTATTGAGTGATAATGAACTAACGACATTACTCGAATTGGTATTTTTACGTTTTGATAAATACCAACCTAAAACATCTTATGATTACTACAGGCTTGCTCTTGCGTCTGATTTGGCTGGAAACATTAAAAGGGCATTAAGATTTTATAATGAGTCTGTAGAAAAAAGACCAGATTCAATTTATGCCAGACATAATTTAGCACTGCTTTATATGAGAAAAAAACAATATACTGATGCTTTGACACATATTAATAACTTGATTGATCATTTTCCAGACTCATACAGATTATTACTCCTAAGGGCGAGTATTGCTATTCAATTTAGGTCGCGAAAACCAATGAAGCAGGCTGTAATAGACCTTAATAAGATTCTTTCTATTAAAAAAGATGAGCCGTATGCTTTTTTTCTTTTCGGGCAAATTAATGTCGTATATGGGAAAGCTTATTATAATCTAGCCTTGGAAAATTATAATAAGGCTTTATTGTTGTCTCCAAAGAGTTTTAGATATAACGTTAATAAGATCAAGCTATTACTTAAAATGGGTGATAATAATAGTTTGTACTTGGCTAAGAGTTCATTAGATAATTGCTTGCAAATGGATTTAACAGATTCTCAGAGAAGATCAGTCCATGAGCTAAAGAAAAAGTTAATGACTAAAATTGACTCAGAAAATATTTCAAACTTAAAATGTTTGGATCAAAAACAACATGATTCCAATAGCACGATGAGACCGTTATAATACCTGGTAAGTTAAATGCACAAGTAAATAATTATCTATGAGTTGGTTTAGAAGAAAGAAAAAAGAAGTTGTAACTCCTGACGAAAAGGCAAATCAAGAATCCTCATTGCAGGCTAAACTAGAAGATAAGGTTGAGAAGCCCCCTGAAGATAAAAAACAAGGTGTCTTTGCGCGTTTAAAATCAGGTTTAAAACGCACTAGATCTAATTTAGTAGGTGGACTTGAAGCCGTTTTTAAGGGCAAAAAAGTCATTGATGATGATCTTCTAGAGGAAATTGAAACAAGGCTTTTAACTGCTGATGTTGGAGTTGAAGTTACTCAGCAAATAATAGATGATCTAACTCAGCAGTTACAACGAAAAGAACTTGCAAGCCCAGAAGCATTATTAGCCGCTTTAAAAGATAAACTTTATAAAACTTTGGAGCCGCTTGAATCAAAATTAAATTATGAAGACAACAAACCATATGTTTTGTTAGTAGTAGGTGTTAACGGTAGCGGTAAAACTACTACCATTGGTAAGCTTGCTTATCAACTTAAGAATTCTGGCAAGAAGGTAATGCTTGCGGCAGGAGATACTTTCCGTGCTGCAGCAATTGATCAATTACAACGTTGGGGTGAGCGCAATGACATTCCTGTTGTTGCTCAAAAGCCTGGAAGTGATAGTGCTGCAGTTATTTATGATGCTATTCAATCCGCAAAGTCTAAGGGCTTTGATGTATTACTTGCTGATACGGCAGGGAGATTGCATACCCAATCTCACTTAATGGCCGAGTTAGAAAAAGTTGTGAAAGTAATTAAAAAAGTGGATCCTTCAGCACCCCATGAAGTAATGTTAGTTTTAGATTCTGGTATTGGCCAGAATGCCTTAACTCAAGCTACTCAGTTCCAAGAGTCTGTTAATGTTACGGGTTTTACCTTAACTAAACTTGATGGTACAGCTAAAGGCGGCATAGTTTTTGCTCTGGCTAATAAATTAAAACTACCGATTAGATTTATTGGCTTGGGAGAAAAGCCAGACGACCTTAGAGAATTTGACGCCAAGGCATTTGTTGAGGCACTATTTTCTGAGTAGACCACGTTATTCTGAATAGCAGAATATATGGACAAAATGGAATTTCTGGTCAACAGACCCTATAAACTAATCAGGTGATTAATAATTAAGGCAAGGACGTGATAACACTGCTTGGAGCTACAAAATTCTACCCACCAGATCAGTTTGCAATTAATCAGGTTAACTTGCAAATTGATGAAGGAGAAATGATCTTTCTTATGGGGCACTCTGGTGCTGGAAAAAGCACACTTCTTAAATTAATCTCAGGCCTGGAAGAGCCAACTCGTGGCCAGGTCATTGTTGATGGCAGAAACTTGGGACAAATCAATTCCAAACGTCTTCCAGAGCTGCGCCGAAGTATTGGTATTCTTTTGCAAAATCCATGGCTATTAAATGAAGAAAGCGTTTTTGATAATGTTGCTCTACCGTTAAGAATTGTTTCATGCCCTTGGCGTGAGCGCGATAAAAGAGTTAGAGCAGCCCTTAAATTAGTGGGGCTAAATCCCAACGAAATGCGTCCTCCATGTGCCTTATCAACAGGGGAGCAGCAGAGAGTTGCTTTGGCCCGGGCTTTAGTTATTCGCCCGAAAATTTTACTGGCTGATGAGCCTACTGGCAACCTTGATCCGGAGCTATCTGAGCAATTGGTTGACAAATTTATGCAGCTTAATGAGATGGGCACAACCATGATTATTGCTACTCATGATAGAGATCTTGCAAATAGTAATGAAAAGAGAACTCTAATTCTTGAGCATGGACGACTTAAAAGTGATGTTGTAGCCAAACCCCGTAAAGAGTGCGGGGTGACAGATGAATTGTTAGAAGTTGAAAGCAGTTTGAGTAATGATTCGGTTGTTATTTCTGTTGCGGCAGAAAGCCCTGTTGACTTGAAATCCGATAATAGTGGATCCCCAGCTAGTAAACCAGCTGCTGCTGATGAATTTGAGGGAAAAGCAGATAACCCAGCATCCAAAGTTGAAGGATCTGATGTTGATAGGTATTTATAGTAGGGGTTATTTATAATTGGTGCTGTAATAAAATGACGATAATTGTCAAAAACCTCTGGGGTAAAGGGAATTATAATTAATGAAAAGAAACTCATTAAAAGAAGGTAATCGCATCCTTCATCATTTGCAGGCAATGTTTAAAAGCTTGCAGAGGCTTGGTGACGCACCTTTTGCTAACTTTTTGATAGTTGCTGTTATTTCGATTGCACTCGCTATTCCTACAACATTATTCATCTTGCTACTTAATCTTAAACAGGTGGGGGCAGGTTGGCAGCAGAAGCAAACACAGCTTACTGTTTATCTTAAGCCTGGGCTTGGTGAAATGAGGATCCAAGATTTAAGGCGGCAAATTAATCAGCGTCCAGATGTTTTAGGAGTTGAATATATTTCTTCAAAAGCGGCACTTGATGAGTTTGCAGAAGCGGCTGACTTAAAGTCAATTTTTGCAACCATTAGGAGCAACCCGATTCCAGCTATGTTTGTTATTTACCCTAGCCATTCATCTTCTGCAATGGCGGCACTTACAGCTCTACAAGATAGTTTGAAAAAAATTCCTCAGGTAATAGAAGTTCAGCTTAACAGTCTTTGGTTAGAACGATTATTTGCGATGATTAAATTGGGCAAAAGATTTATTTATGCCTTCGGGTTTTTGATGATATTTGGTGTTTTGTTAGTGGTTGGTAATGTAACTAGGCTGACTGTTATGAACAGGCAACATGAAATGATAGTTCATAGGTTAGTTGGGGCAAGTGATGGTTTTATTAGGCGTCCGTTTTTATATTCAGGTGTTTGGTACGGGTTTTTCGGCGGATTAATGGCGGTGCTTTTTGTGTTTTGTGTATTGTCATGGTTGAATCAATCTGTAAGGGAGTTATCTTCGCTTTATCATAGTCAATTTCAGATAAGTAACTTTGGATTAACTTTCGCGCTGAATCTTATTTTGGTTAGTTGTTTGCTCGGATGGATTGCAGCAAAATTGGTACTTCGTAGATTAAATTTACACTTACAGTAGTTAGGGGCTGTTGACAATTGGTTCTACAGCTGCAAATTATAGATATTTTCGCTGTGCAACATCAATTGTCAATAGATCCTATTTTTGAAATGAATTCTTGAGTATTTTTGCTGTTTAGTTTAGGATCTATACATCTATAAATTCAAATTATTGTTACTAATTAATTAGATTCCGGCATTCGCTGGAATGACTATCGAAGGAGACGTCAATGTCTATCAAATCCGATCGCTGGATACGTGAAATGTCTGAAAATCACGGTATGATTTCACCATTTGAGCCTGAACAAGTTCGCTATGTTAATGACCAAAAAGTCGTATCTTACGGTGTTTCTAGCTATGGATATGACGTTAGATGTTCTGATGAATTTAAGATTTTTACTAATTTAAATTCTGCTGTTGTTGATCCTAAAAGTTTTGACCCCAATAGTTTTGTGGATGTTAAAGCTCCAGTTTGTGTAATTCCACCAAATTCATTTGCTTTGGCTCATACTAAAGAATACTTCAAAATACCTCGTGATGTTTTGACAATCTGCCTTGGAAAATCAACTTATGCTCGTTGTGGTATTATTGTTAATGTGACTCCACTAGAGCCTGAGTGGGAAGGTCACGTTACTCTAGAGTTTTCTAACACTACCAATCTTCCAGCAAAAATTTATGCTAATGAAGGTGTTGCACAAATGTTGTTTTTGCAATCTGATGAGCAATGCATTACTTCTTACAAAGATCGTGGTGGTAAGTACCAGGGGCAGAGAGGAGTCACTCTCCCAACTTGTTAAAGGCAAAAGATAGGATATTTGATGGTTGTTTACGGCTTAACAGGCGGAATCTGCTCCGGTAAGTCAACCGTGGCAAAAATGTTCTCTGATCTTGGTGTGCCTATAATAGATGCTGATATAATAGCCCGTGAGCAACTAGAGCCTGGCATGCCGGCATACTTGGAAGTTGTAAATAGATTTGGCGATCGAATTTTAGGTAACGATAACAATATCGATCGTCGCAAGCTTCGCTCAATTGTTTTCGAAAATTCAGTTGAGCGTAAGTGGCTTGAGTCCCAAATTCACCCCTCAATTCGCAAAAGAATGCGTGAACAAGCAGAAAGCTTAGATTTTCCATATTGTATAATGGTTATCCCTTTATTAGCAGAATCCGAACCAGCTCGTGAATTGGTTGATAAAATTATTGTTGTTGATGTGCCAGTTGCCGTGCAGCTAAAAAGGTTAATTGATAGAGACCATATTCCCGAAACTGTTGCTCTGAAGATGATTGCAGCTCAGGCTGATAGAGAGGATCGCTTAGCCTTTGCTGATTATGTGATTGATGATAATTGTTCTATTGCCGAAGTTATGAAATCGGTTAAAAATTTACAGGACAAATTTCAACAGGCGTGAAGTGGTAGTTTATTGTTCTGCTTGGTAATCACTTGCTGAGTTTTCTAGATCATGAGATTTTAGTTATAGTGCCTACGCACACTAACTATAGACATATTTTCTGGAAAGTTACTTTGTGTAAAAGGTTTATTATCCTGAACATCTGCTGGTGCTGTGTTCTTTTTGGCGCCATGAGCAAAATGATTAAATTTTTCTAGGAAGTTAAGTCCATTTTTCACTTCAACTACTTTGTTTGCTAACGCATTGATTTTGCTGGTCCACTTATCTTCAAGTTGCTGAATAATGCTTTTTTTTCTGTTCTTACTAATGCAAGAGCTGACAATATGCAAAGCGGTGGTGCCAATAATAAAAGCTGATATGACTGATATAGCTACAGTTGCTGCAAAAGGGATGTGGGGCAGTAGTATTGATGATAAGGCTGCAGATATTCCATAGCCAAGTCCAGACATTCCAGCTAAAACTAATATTCCGGATATCAGCGATGCAATAGCTTTAAGGCCGTATGTTAACTTTGGTGTGGGTGCGTGATATTTGCCTTGGCACGCAGGAAAGAGTATTTTAATTGGGCAAAATAAAATGTCGATGAGCATTTTTATCTCTAATTTAAACAGCGACAAAATGGTTGTCACCCGTACAGAAAAGAAATTTTTTAGAGGGTTAAGCGAGATTGTCCTGGTGTCTTTTAATTTGTCTTGGGTCAGAAGTTTTTCGCGTAATTTTGATTTGTTATTTTCAACCAAAAAATCGACTAGTTTTTTTATTTCTTTAGAGCTAAATCCTGTTTCTTTATATGTAGAGCCATCTTCTTTAAGGTCTTGAATTTTAGCTAAAAGTTTATCAGAACTGTTTTTTCCTATCTTTCTGGCATCAACTAATTCTTTTAATGAGTAGAATTCATTCAGCTTGAAATTTGAAAGTGGGAAATTTCTGTAGTATACAAGTTGATGGTAAGCTGAGTAATAATTTCTCATATAACCAAGAGGCATAGTTGTCAGAAGTCTTGCAGGCAAGGTTATAGCTTCGAAAATTTCCAGCCCTAGTCCTAGCGATGCGTTAATAACTTTTTTCTTGTTCATAATAAATAGCTTGCTTTGATTTATTGATGATCCATATTTTTTGATTGTTTATTGCTTGATCTGAATTTTAAGGTGAGGTTGTTCAAATGTCAAACATTGCGCAGTCTTAATGATTTCGTTTGAACAAGAGAGTTGGGCCTAATGTGGATAATCTATATAATTGTCTTGGTTATCTTGAATTTTGTAATTGATAATTGTAGAATTTATCAACATTATAAGGATAATTTTATCCAAATATATGAGGTTAGTAATGACTGCAAAGTTACCAGTAATTGCAACAGATTTATCACAATTGAGTCTTGACGCCTATATTCAGAGGGTCAATCAAACTCCTATTCTTACTGCGAATCGTGAAAAAGAGTTGGCGGAAGCTTGGTACTACAAGCAAAATGTCGAAGCTGCTCGAGAATTAGTTATGTCCCATTTACGCTTTGTCGTAAAAATTGCCCGTAACTTTAGAGGTTATGGTCTACCTCTTGGTGATCTTATTCAAGAAGGGAATATTGGCTTAATGAAAGCAGTTAAGCGTTTTAACCCTGAGCTTGGCGTTCGCCTAGTATCTTTTGCCGTGCACTGGGTTAAATCAGAAATGCACGAGTACATCATTAAGAACTGGCGCGTTGTTAAAATAGCCACGACTAAAGCACAACGTAAACTTTTCTTTAACCTTAGAAAAATGTCCAATCGTCTTGGTTGGAACTCTAAAGAAGAAGTTGCTGAAGTAGCCAAGGTTCTTAATGTCAGCACAAAAGATGTTGAGGAAATGGAGATGCGTCTTAATGGCATGGATGTCGCATTTGATGGCGATCCTGTTGATGATGCGAGTGAGCATGCATACGTGGCTCCAGCTCACTATTTAACCGATTCCTCTCAGGATCCAGCTTTGCTTATTGAAAAGCAAACTTCGGCTGATAACAGCCAAGAATCTCTGTTTTCTGCCTTGTCAAAGCTTGATGAGCGCAGTCAAGATATCTTAAAAAGACGTTGGTTAGCAGAGAGGAAGGAGACCTTACAAGTATTGAGTGCGGAGTACGGGGTTTCAGCAGAGCGTATACGACAGCTTGAGAAAAATGCTATGAAAAAGCTTAAGGATGCCATGTCTTAAGTAGAGAATGGTTTTTAAATTGAAAATGTGTCATTCTTTCTAGGCCCTGTTGACAATTGGTGTTGTGGAGTGAAAACGCTAAGAATTTAGTGAAAATTTGTCCTTTAATGAGGATAATAGTTTAGCTACTTAACAAATTAAAGGGCAAGTTTGCACAAACTATTTGCATTTGCAGCTGTAAGATGAATTGTCAACAGTTGCTTTTAAAGAGATTTATTAAATTTAGGAGAATATACCATGAAGTGGTTTTTAGGAGTGATTTCAGCAGTTTTAATCTCAACTTTTGCATTTGCCGCATCAAGTGATAAGTTGTCATCCGGCCAAGTTGAGCAAGTCAAGACAGTAGTGCACGACTACCTTCTTAATAACCCAAATATTTTAAATGAAATGGCTCAAAAACTACGTCAAAAGCAGCAGCAAAAAGCTAAAGCGCAGGCAAGTAGCGCTATAGTTTCAAGAGCTGACGATATATTTTTCTCAAAGACTTCCCCAGTTTTAGGTAACCCAAATGGCAAAATAACAATTGTTGAGTTTCTTGATTACCAGTGCCCGCATTGTAGAGACTCTGTAGGTGTTGTTAAAAAAATTACTGAAGAAAATAAAAATGTACGAGTTGTAGTTAAAGAGATGCCTATTTTTGGTCAAACATCTGAAGATGCTGCAACAGCTGGTTTAGAGGCGTTTGCTCAAGGTAAGTATCAAGCTTTTCATGAAGGTATTGTTAAGGCAAAAACTCCTCTAACTCGCCCTGAAATTTTGCGTGTAGCTAAAGAGGCTGGCTTAAACGTAGCTAAAGTCAAGGAAGCTATGAGTAAAAATGCTCACCACGCAGAAATTCGAAAGAACTATGATTTAGCTAAAGCTCTTGGCTTAGTTGGAACACCAACTTTTATCGTTGGCACTGATGGTAACAATGCAGAATATATTCCAGAGGCTGTTACTTATGAGCGATTAAAGAAGGCTGTCAATGATACTGCTAAATAGCATTTAACTAAAATATTTAATTAACCATGGCCCGCATAAATTGCGGGTCCAAGAAAGTGCAAATTTATTTGCACTTTCTTTTTTCAGCGTGAGGAGCTGATGACTAAAACTCATTTTGATGTCAAAACATTTCAAGGCATGATTCAATGCCTACAAGATTATTGGGCTAAGCAAGGTTGCGTTATTTTACAACCAATGGATATTGAAGTTGGCGCCGGTACTTTTCATATGGCTACTTTTTTGCGGGCGATAGGACCTGAGTCTTGGTCTGCTTGCTATGTTCAGCCTTCAAGAAGACCTACTGATGGCCGGTATGGAGAGAATCCAAATCGTGTTCAAATGCACCACCAGCTTCAAGTTGTTTTGAAACCATCTCCGATTGATATTCAAGATAAATATCTAGATTCACTAAGAGCTCTAGGTATAGACCCATTGGTTGATGATATTCGCTTCGTTGAAGATGATTGGGAATCTCCAACTCTTGGTGCCTGGGGCATAGGCTGGGAAGTTTGGCAAAATGGCATGGAAGTTACGCAGTTTACCTACTTTCAACAGGTGGGCGGTCTGCCTTGCAACCCGGTTACTGGCGAACTTACTTATGGTCTTGAACGTATAGCTATGTATCTGCAAGGCGTTGATAACATGTATGATTTAGTTTGGTCAAAAACCCCAGATGGAGTGGTTACGTATGGTGATATTTTCCATCAAAACGAAGTAGAGCAGTCTTTTTATAATTTTGAATATGCGGATGTTGTAAAACTTTTTCAAAGATTTGAAGATGCCGAAAAACAGTGCGAACATTTGTTGAAAGCTAATTTAGTCATCCCTGCTTATGAGCAAATTTTAAAAGCTTCACATAGTTTTAACTTGCTTGATGCAAGGCATGCGATTTCAGTTACCGAACGTCAGCGTTATATTTTAAGGGTGCGTAAACTATCTCAATTGGTAGCTGAAAAATACTATGAAAAAAGAAGTGAACTTGGATTCCCTCTGGTTAAAGATCGTGCCGTTTTAAAAGAGGAAAAAGCTAAATGAGTACTCAAAATTTCTTGCTAGAAATTGGCACAGAAGAAATGCCACCTTTACTTTTGAATGCGCTAGGAAGTAATCTTTCTAAACAGGTTCAAATGCAATTAGATGAAGCAGATTTAGTTTTTGGTGATATTATTCATCACGTAACGCCAAGAAGGCTCACGCTAATTGTCAAAGATTTATCTGAAGTTCAACCAAACCGTCAAATTGAACGCAAGGGCCCAAGGTATGAAGCAGCTTTTGACGTAGCAGAAAAACCAACAAAAGCGTGTGAAGGATTTGCTAGATCTTGTGGCACAACTGTTGATCAGCTTGAAGTGCGACTCGTTGATGGTGTTAAATGGCTTTATTTTTCAGCTGAAAAGCGTGGCCAAGTTACTATTGAGCTCTTGCCCGAAATAGTAAAAAAAGCAGTTGCTAAATTGCCGCTAGCAAAATCAATGCGATGGGGATCACGTGAAGATTTGTTTGTTCGACCTGTGCATTGGGTGGTGCAAATTTTTGGTACTCAAATAGTTGAAGGGACTTTATTTGATTTGCCAAATTCAAATCAATCTTATGGCCATCGTTTTATGGCTCCAGAGGCTATTAAAATTAATTCTGCTGAAACTTATTTGCAGCAATTAAAAGATGAAGGCAAGGTCATCGCAGATTTTAATGAAAGAAAAGAAATTATTCGCAAATTAATTAATGAATCAATTGATTCTAGTCAAATGGTTAAAATTGATGAGACTCTACTTGAAGAAGTTACAGGTCTTGTTGAGTGGCCAGTGGCACTAGTTGGTCAGTATGATGCGAGGTTCTTAGAGGTTCCAGCAGAAGTTTTAATAACTTCAATGAAAAAACATCAAAAATGTTTCCCTGTCAGAAACAAAAAAGGGGATTTGGTAAATAAGTTTGTAACTATTTCAAATATTGAGAGTAAAAATCCATCTAGGGTTGTTGCAGGAAACGAACGAGTCATTAGAGCTAGACTATCAGATGCCGAGTTTTTCTACAAAAAAGATTTAGAGACGTCATTAAATCAAAGAATTGAATCACTAAAACGTGTCATTTTTCAAAATAAATTGGGAAGTCTCTACGAAAAGTCCATGCGTATGGCCAAGCTTAGTAAAGAATTTGCTAATAGCGCTAAGATTGATAGCAAAATGGCTGAGCGCGCAGCTTGGCTTGCTAAGACTGACTTGCTGACTGAGATGGTTGGGGAGTTTCCTGAGCTACAAGGTATTGTCGGTCAGGATTATGCCTTAAAGAATAAAGAACCTAAAGAAGTATCTATTGCTATATCAGAGCAATATTTACCAAGATTTGCCGGTGATTTATTACCTGAAACTGACTTAGGTTGGGTTTTAGCACTTGCTGATCGTATTGATACTTTAGTTGGTATTATTGGGATTGGGCAAAAACCTAAAGGTGATAAGGACCCTTTTGCGCTCAGACGTGCAGCTTTAGGTATTCTTAGGATTATTATTGAGCACCAGCTTGATCTTGATCTTGAAAAAATGATTATCGCATCAACCAAAACTTATGGAGATAAGCTTACTAATCCAAATGTCGTTAGTGAAACGATCGAGTTTATTATGGATAGATTAAAGTCATGGTACGTTGAACAAGGTATTCCTGTTCAGGTATTTATGTCGATTATTGCGCTTTATCCTACAAGGCCATATGATTTTCAGCGTAGATTGTATGCTGTTGAAGAATTTTTAAAATTACCTGAAGCTGAAAGCTTAACAATGGCAAATAAGAGAGTTAGCAATATTCTGAAAAAACAAGAAACCAAAATGGCCAAAAAGCTTAATCATAGCTTGCTTACTGAGCAAGCAGAGCAATCACTTGCCGAAGAAGTTGAGCGCAAGAAAAAAGATGTCGATAAGCTTTATCAGGCTGGTGAGTATACTGAGGCCTTATGTACATTGGCATCTTTGCGTAAGGCAATTGATGGATTTTTTGACGATGTAATGGTTATGGTGGATAATGAAGCCCTTCGTGAGAATAGGTTAGCTTTACTCTCCCAGTTGCGTGAACTTTTTACACGCGTTGCTGATATATCATTACTTCCAACAAATTAAGCGAGATATAATAATTATGCCAGTAGTAAAAAGATCAGTTATTGTGCCTTACGAACATGACCAAATGTTTGGCCTTGTTAACGATGTATTAAAGTATCCTGAATTTGTGCCTGCATGCGTTAGTAGTGATTTAAAAGAGGTTGGTGAGGATGAAGTTGAAGCTTGCCTAGACTTTGCATTTAGCGGATTCTCTAAATCTTTTACAACACGTAATCGACTAACAAAGTATGAGAGAATTGATATCGAACTTGTTGATGGCCCTTTTAAGCATCTTGAAGGTTTTTGGTATTTCTCAGAGGTTGGTGCAGATCAAAGCAAAATTGAATTAGATTTAACTTTTGAATTTGAGTCTAGTTGGATGAGTCTTGCGTTTGGACCTATGTTTAACCAAGTAGCTAATAAACTAGTAGATGTGTTCTGTGAGCGCGCTGTCGAAGTGTATGGTGAAAAAACTACAAAAAATACTGATGAGCAGCAAGCATAAATCCTCTAATATATATGACATTGAGGTGGCATATGCTGCCTCAGAAGATAGCTTTATTCTTGATAAGCTAAAATGTGCTCCAGGTACAACGGCTATCGAGTGCGTAAAGCAAAGTTGTGTTCCAAACAGGTATTCAGAATTAGATTTATATACAATCGATTTAGGTGTATTTGGTGAAAAAGTTGAGCATGACTATATTGTTCAAGATGGTGACCGTATTGAAATTTATCGCCCACTAATAATTGACCCTAAACAGGCTCGACGAATTAAAGCAAAAAAATAATTTTTAAATTTGGTTATGAATAAAGCTAATAATTGCAATAACTGAAAATATAATAGTTGCAAAAGTTAAGGCCATTCCAATTTGTCTGTAAATGAAACTTGGTTGATTTTGCTGTTCAAAATATATCAAACCAACTGCATGAAAAACTCTACCCAATATAAATATAAAGCATATTAACCCGAAATAGAGGGGGGTAAGTTCCTCAAGACTTAAAGTTAATAGCAGTATAAGACAAATTGGAGTATATTCTGAAAAGTTTCCATGTGCTCTAATTTTAGAGTTGAATGATCTGTCGTCTGTTAATCCGTAAGCTGCTCCTGATTTGTGGCGAGCTTTAATTACAATAATACTTAAAGCTAAATAAATAATAGCGGCGGCAGATAAAGTAGATAAAAAAATTCCAACATCCATGTTGTCCTCCTTTGGGTCTATCGAAAATTCATGTTGTAGAACAAACTTTCAACAGGATCTAATTTCTAGCTGATTAATAATACAAACCCCTTAACTATTCCGTATAAAGCGGCAGTTGCGGCAATAGATCCAAAATATACCCCAGCCACCCATAATATTCTTTTTTTAGCATCTTTGATCAATATTCTACACTCTCAGTAACTTTCCCTTTGAATACTCGATAAGATGTGTAAGTGTAGTAAAACAATATTGGTAGCATGATGCATGCGCCAATAGTCATAAACTTAAGGGTTTGCTCTGGTGCTGCTGCCTGCATTAATGTTACATGACGAGGAATAATATATGGAAAGGTACTTATACCAAACCCTATGTAACACATGATAAATATGCCTACCAATGACCAAAAAGGGGTGTGATCTTGTTTTTTAATAAGCCCATTATGGTGAATTGCAAATAAGCATATTGTGGCTAGAGGTAGGATTGCCAAAAATGGCATATAGCTTCTGTTAAACCAAACTTTAGCTAAAGAAGGATCTAAAAATGGTGACCATATGCTCACAATAATTGCAAAAATGGCAATTAAGACTTGGAGTCTCATTGAATATTTATAGCATAATTCCTGTAAGTGGCCTGTAGTTTTAGCAATTAATCTATCTACACCTAATAACAAATAACCGAAAACTAGAGCGAAGCCGCACAAGATACTAAAAGGGCTAATCCATTGGTACATGTGAGTAAATGTCTCACCTGTGCTTATTTGGAAGCCTTTAACAAAAGTTCCTAGTACCATACCTTGCAGGAAGGTTGCGATCAGGGAGCCTCCAAAGAAACAGTAATCCCAAATGTGTTTAGTTTCAGGTGATTTAAGGCGAAATTCAAAGGCGACGCCCCTAAAAAGTAATGCCACTACCATTAAAATTAACGGAATATATAGCATCGGTAATATTTGTGAAAATGCGTAGGGGAATGCGCCATAAAGGGCGGCACCACCAAATACTAACCAGGTTTGATTTCCATCCCAAACTGGTAAAATTGTACTGATCATTATTGATCTATCTTTTTCATTTTTGATGAAGGGCGTAAGAATTCCAACTCCCAGATCAAAGCCATCAAGTAATACATACAAGATCACGCCAAAGGCTATTATGCCGCCCCAGAATAAAACTAACCAACTCATTTGTTTTCTCCTTCTGGTCTGGCGATTGGCATGTATTGAAATGGCTGACCAGTTTCATCCATTTTAGTATCAGAGGGACCTTTTTTGATTATTTTGTTAAGAAATTTTAAGTAAAAGTAGCCGAATATTATTCCGTAAACAATAATTATCAGCAAAAGTGAGACAAATACATCATATGCAGGTACTTTAGAGCTGGCATCAGCTGTTCTAAGCAAGCCATAAACAGCCCATGGTTGGCGACCAGCTTCAGCAGTTACCCACCCGCTCCATACAGCGATAAAGCCAAGAGGGGCAAATAAAACATTCGTCCATAAATACCAGTCATAATGAAATAATTTGTCTTTAAATTTTAGATAAAACGTTAATAAGCATAGTCCTAACATTAAAAACCCAATGTAGACCATGGCTCTAAAACTGAAAAAAACGATTGGCACATAGGGTCGGTCAGAATTTGGTACTGATTTTAGACCGATTAACTTCCCGTCCCATTTATGAGTATTAATCATTGCTGCTGCGTGTGGGATATCTATGGACCAGAGGTTCTTTTCTTGCTGCATATCAGGCCAGGCAAATGCTACAAATGGAGCACCTTTTTGTGTATCCCAAACTCCTTCCATAGCTGCTGTTTTTATAGGTTGAGTAGCTAAAACATTTTCACCGCTAGCATCACCCATAAATATTTGAAGTGGAATCAAAATAAAAAGCACTAACCATACAAACTTAAAACAAGTTTTGGCAAACATTTCATGCCTGTTTTTTAGAATATAGTACGCACTTACGCTTGCAATAACGAAAGATCCGCAGATATATGCACCGAGGAGCATGTGAAATAGGCGCACAAAGTTGGAAAGATTAAGAATAATATCTGACCAGCTGGCAGCTGTAAAAATTCCATTGTTTTCAATATAACCAACTGGATGCTGCATCCAAGTATTAGCAACCATAATCCAGAATGCAGAAAAGTTGGTTCCAATTGCTACTAATAATGTTGCTGCATAGTGCATTTTGGGGCTTACTTTATCCCATCCAAACAACATTACTCCAAGAAATCCTGCTTCGATAAAGAAAGCAGTCATTACTTCATAAGTAAATAGACCTCCTAGAACTCCACCAACAGCATGGGAAAATCCTCCCCAGTTAGTACCAAATTGAAATTCCATAATGACCCCAGATACGACTCCCATACCAAAGGTTAGGGCAAATATTTTGGTCCAGAATTTACATATTCTTTTGTAAAGGGGGTTTTTAGTTTTAAGCCAAACGCCTTCCATAACTGCTAAAAACAAGGCAAGGCCGATACTGAAAGCAGGAAAAATGATATGAAAGCTTACAGTGAATGCGAACATTAGTCGCGATAGGATAGTTGTATCTAAGAGCATTATATAACCCATTAATTAATACAGGTTATTTGAGTATACCTAATTAAACTTTTTGAATAAAGAAAATACTGGGGGCTTATTCCTTAGGGGGTAATGGTACAAACATTGAAGTTTTTTCTTGGTATTTTGTAAAAGTTTTACCTCGAGACCTTAGTGAGCTGCTCTCAGTTATTGGGATAGTTAATCCAATCATTATGTAAAGTAGTAAAGCCGGTGCAATCAAACCTACCCAGCCCCAGCTTATACCAAAGCAACTTATAGCAAACCCAACCCAACATAACCATTCAAAAAAGTAATTAGGGTGTCGAGAATATTTCCATAGTCCTGTATTACAAACTTTTCCCGGATTAGAATTTCTAAAACTAAGTAATTGTTTATCCGCTATGGATTCGCCAGCTATACCAACAGCTAAAATTATGGAGCTTATTACCTGCATTAAGTCAAAAGAAGTGATTTGACCAATAAAAATAAAAGGTGTTGCTATGCCTAAAGCTAAAATACCTTGAAATTGATAATTGACAAAAAATCCTACAGCTTTCGATATTTTCCAATTTTCAGCAATTTCAAAGTATCTTTTATCGATATGACCAGGCAGTACACGATTAAAAAATAAATGCCCTGCAAGTCTAAATCCCCAAATAGCGAGTAAAGTAAGGAAAAAAAGTTGGGTTAAGCCAATTGTTTGCGATATTAAATAAATCGCTCCCCCAGCCATTATGGCAATTGACCAAGCCACATCGATTATTCCTGGGTTTTTAACCTTTAAATAAATAACCCAAGTAATCGTCATTAAAATTATTATTGCTAACCAGCTTGTGAGAATAAGTTCTAACATTTCGATTTTCCAATTTTTTTATATATAACAATTAGTGTAGGTAATAAAATGCACCAAATTAATCCGAAGATTAATGTGCCAGGATAACCTAATGGCATAAATGCTGCTTCTAATCTAAGGCCAGCGGCATAAGCTAGGGGGAACCCGATTAAGGATAAAATGCCAAGACCTATTAAATACTTAAAATATTTTTTCATGCAGGCAAAAGTTACAATTGCAAAGCTTAGCCAAATTGTAATAATCCAGGGTGGAGCAATATAGGTAAAAGGATTTGCCATAAACACAATAAAACCAATATTGATAAGTATGCTATCAACAACTACTCCTGTTAATCCAAATATTAGTATAAATTGGATTAATCCTTTGGTTTGTTTGGCTTTTATTAAGATAAATAACTGAATAGCTATAAGGCTTAACCCTACAACCGGTCCTGACCACACTTCGTGGTTAGCTGCAAAAATAAGGCAGGCAAACCACGTTAGATAGTAGCAAAAAACATGAAACAAAAATTCTGAATTATTTTTTAAATTCGCAGATTTTAGCAAAACCCATTCCTCGCTTTTGAAAACCTTCAATAATAATTGGCAATGCTTTAATTGTTTGTTTTCTATCGCCTCCACCATCGTGCATTAAAATTACATATCCAGGTTGTGATTTTTTAAGCACCCAGTGTGCTAATTTATTAGATCCTAGTTTTTTATAATCAAAAGAGTTTAAGTCCCAATTAATGCTTACCATGCCAATTGATTTTATATATTTATGAATATGGTGATTAGTCATGCCGTATGGAGGTCGAATACAAGTTGGTGTATGACCAGTAATTTTTTTTATGATTTTATTTGTCTCTAGGATTTGATATTCAAGCTGCTTTTGATTAACACGAGTCAGCATAGGATGGCTCATAGTGTGATTAGCAATGGTATGACCTTGATTATAAATTTTCTTAATAATTTCTGGATATCTTTCTGCAAAGCTGCCAAGCACAAAGAAGGTTGCCTTTATTTTGTATTTTTTTAATATATTTAAGATTTTCTCGGTATGGTTAGGGTTCGGTCCATCGTCAAAGGTTAAGGCTACATTATTCTGGCCTGGGTCGGTAATTGAGTTATTTTGTGCTTGAGCCAGGCTTTGTGTACTTAATACAAATAGTAGCATGTAACAAGTAATATATTTTCGCATATACTAATTATAGTAGGAGTTTCGCACTTTGTGCGAAACTCCTGTATAGTTCAAGACTGTGTGACTTTTGCATTTGTAAAAAAACAGCTGCCTTTGTGCAGCCGTTTGTGTGAAGAAAGTAGGCTTTAATTAAGAGTAAGGTCTAACAATAACTTTCGTGCCAATAGACATAAAATTTTGATGTAGCCATTTTGCCGCACCTGGCGTTACCCTTATACACCCATGACTTTCGTTGCGATCGATAATTCTTTGATGTGAACCGTGAACGGCATATCCTTTAGGGTGGAAAAACATACAGTGCGGCATGGGAGATCCACCGTTAGTTTCTAGTGGGTAAATACCAGAAACACAGTCCTCACCTTTTTTCCACAGTACTCTAAAGTTGCCAACTACCGTTTTACATGACCGACCTACATCTGGACAAAAATGCCCCCCTCCTGATGCGCGTCCAGTATTAATTAAGTCCCCACTTGAATCATACGCCGCCCAGGCGTGAAGCTTTGGGTCAAAAACAAAAGTTTTTTGGCCGCCATAATTTGCTTTACTAGCGAATGAAGAGCTTCCTTTGGAGTCTCCATCACCATCGGGGTCATGTATGCTACCACTAGGTGTCAGAGTACCACAACCAGTAAGTATTAAAGTTGAAATAATCGATAATATTAGAATCTTTAAAGAGTTAATCATAGTCAACCTCCTTGTTGACTAAATTGTAGTAGATATATTTTGAATTGCGAAAAAAATGTTCATCAGGCTTTATTTTTTATAAGTCGTATGACATATTGATGCTTGGTTAATTACATTTGCAGATAATTAATGGAAAACTATTCGCATTTTAAATGGAATTTATTCAAGAGGTTCTAATGAATGCTTATTTGCTTCATCTTGAAACGGATGGTAAAAATATACTACGAGATGGTAGAGATATTTTTGAGAAAAATCTAAAAGATGAGAATGATGTGTCCATCAGCATGAAAGCACTAGACTAAAGCCAGCTGTTGAGTTTACTAAAGAGTTTGTCAAAGGACCTAAGGTTCAGTCATAAAAATGACATAGTCTTATATAAGAAGTGTATTTGATTTTTAACTACAATGAGTGCATAAACCATAAATAGTAAGGCTGTGATCTGTCATTTTAAAATTTTGTTCTTCGGCTATTTGGTGCTGTCTTAATTCAATGGTTTCATCTATAAATTCTTTGACATCACCACATTTCAGGCAAACCATATGATCATGATGCTCTCCTTGATCAAGCTCATAAACTGAATGACCGCTTTCAAAGTTATGCCGAATGACAAGGCCTGCAGATTCAAATTGGGTTAAAACTCTATACACGGTAGCTAGTCCAACATCTTCGCCAGACTCTTTTAATATTCCGTATACTTCTTCAGCGTTTAGGTGGTCGCCTTTTGAATTTTCGAGTATTTCAAGTATTTTTATTCTAGGGGTAGTTACTTTTAGCCCCGCTTTGCGAAGGTCATGGTTGTTCACTAACTTTACCTCATTTAAAAACAGATATATTAGCATAGGGCCTGTTGAAAATTCATCTTACAGTTGCAAATGAAGATAATCTATGTGTAAATTTTTGTTTTTGTTGTGATTTATTTGATTGAATATTAGAATGTGCTCAATTTGTAAATAGTGGAAAGTGCTAGATGAATAACGATCGTAAAAAAGGTCATTTTGATTTTATAAACATGTTGAAAGCTCAAGGGTACTCTAGAGGTCTAGTGTTTGTGAGCTCTTTGATTGGCCAGCCTTTCGAAAGAGTAAAGGTTTATCAGCAAACCAAAATTAAAAAACCTTCAATATCTGTATATACAGAGATTTATAAAAAATCTTCAATAGAGTTTTACTATCGTGGATTTTATGCAACCCTATTTAGGCAGATGGCTGTAAAACCAACCATACGTGTTCCGCTTACAACTAGCATGCCATCTTTTTTGCAAGCTAATATTTTTTCCCCAAATCAGATTAGTCCTATTTTTTCAGTTGCCCTAAAGGCACTTGCTTCTGTTTCAATAGATGTGGTTATTATTAACCCTCTGGAAGTTGTTAAGACTGTGCAAATGTCTTCAGATAAAAGATTGAGTCTCGTAGAAGCTATTAACCTGATCAAAAATAATAGAGGTTATAGAGGATTCTATGCTGGTTCTTGGTCTTCTGTGACAAAAGGTTTTCCTGCTTGGTTTAATCTTTTTGCTTCCTATGAGCTTACTAATTGGTTTAAAAAAGATAAAAAGCAAGCAGTGTCTCTACTAGAAACTGTTGGTTCAGCTGTGATTTTATCTGCACCAGTAACTTTTTTAACTACTCCCCCAGATGTTATAAAAAGCCATATTCAGGCTGAATCTCTGAGAGGTAAGTCACATCAGAATATGTGGCAAACCAGTCAGGTATTGTTTAAAGAGCGAGGTGCTTCTGTCTTTTGGCGCGGGTTTTTGGAGCGATTGGTTCAAAAGTCTGCAAATTTAACGGTTGGGTTGTTGGTAATGAGATATTTTCATTCTTTGATTGAAGAAAATATTGAAAGTGAAAGTCAAAATAGTAATCATAAAGATTCTTCTAAAGAGCGCGGTAATTCCTTATGATTTATTGGCTAATATCGTAAAATTCTTGAATTTAGTTAGAATATACTCTTTAATGGGGCAAATGGTTTTTCATGTCAGATAGGATGATTATCGTGTCTAGGTTTATATCTTTCTTACTTTCTTTGTTATTACTTTCGGGTTGTTCTTCTTTGCATCTTTATCATGTTGAGATTGATCAAGGCAGGGTAATTAATTCTATGCAGCTAAAGCAATTGCATAAAGGAATGAGTAAAGAAGAAGTTGCTAGACTCCTTGGCGTGCCAATGCAGGAAGACTATCCCCCTCACCCAAATCGTTGGGAGTATGTTCATTTTCATCAAGACACTAGGGGTGTTAAGACAACCAAAAAGTTGACTGTCTACTTTAGAAGCAATAAAGTTTCTCGCTTTATTTCAACTTATTAATTAGAGGGTGTAGGCACCATGATAGTCATCATTCGAAATGATTAAGCTTGTTCTGTAACTAGGCTTAAAAGTTCTTTAGCATGGGCGAGACTTTGATTTGTAACATCAAACCCCCCCAGCATTCTTGCTATTTCATCTATTCTTTCTTTTTCAGTCAAGGTTTGTAAGGAAGTATTAGTAGTTTTTTCTTTGTGTGTTTTTTGAACTCTAATATGGTTATTACCAAAGCAAGCAATTTGTGGTAAATGAGTAATACACAAAACCTGGTGGTCGCTTGCAAGTTGGTTAACTAGCTGACCAACAATGGTCGCGGTTTTACCACCTATTCCAGTATCAACTTCGTCAAAAATAAAGGTTGTCGGTAAGGCATTTTGATGGGTTAATACAGCGATTGCCAGACTGATTCTTGATAATTCTCCGCCCGATGCTACTTGATCAAGAGGTTGTGGATCATGGTCCAGAGTTGTGGCAATAATAAATTGAATATTGTCTATACCAAACTCGCTGAATGCTTCAGTTTTATGAATAATAATTGAAAATCTAGCATGTAGCATAGCAAGTTGTTGTAGCTTATCTGTTGTAGCTTTTGCGAGTTCTTGGCCAGATTTTTTGCGCATATCTGATAAAAGTTCTGCTGCCTGTAAATACTCTTTTTCTGTGATTTCAAGTACAGAAGTTTGTGATTCAATTTGTGTTTCTAATGACTTATAGCTTGCTAGCTCTTCAGACATGTTTTGGTAAAGTTCAAATAAGTTTTCTGGTTCTACTCGATGTTTGCGCGCAATTTTATAAATTGTATCTAGACGCGATTCAGCTTCACGCAGACGCTTTGGGTCCCATTCAAATTTATTTAGCTCTGATTGCAATTCATGGGATGCCTCTGAAATTTGAGCTTGTGCTGATTCCAATATTGTAACAATGTTAGTTAGATTATCATCTTGTGTGTATTTTGTAACTGCATTGAGTTTGTCACGAGCGTTAGCAATAAGACTATTTGCTGCTAATTCTTCATTTTCAGTTAAAAATTCAATTGCACTTTGACTATTTTGACAAAGCTCTTCAGCATGAGCTAATTGTCGATGTTCTGCTTCAAGCTGTACAACTTCACCTTCTATTAATCCTAAGTCGTTTAATTCTTCAAGTTGATAGGTAAGAAGTTTTATACGTTCATCTTGGTTAAGCTTTTGTTTCTCCAGTTTTACGAGGGTACTTTTAGCTGTGTTCCATTTTTGAAAAGCTTCTTTAACTATTTCTAATTGTTTACTATTTTCACCGAAATCATCCACCATTTCTCTTTGAATTTCTGGTTTAAGCAAGTTTTGATATTCGTGCTGACTGTGAATTGTTACTAAAAGCTGGCTAAATTCACGAACTACATTTAAAGGGCAGGGAACTTGATTGATAAAGCAGCGTGAAGATTTCTGTGGATGAATTACCCTTCGGATCATGCATTCGCCATCTGGATTTAGATCGTGATTATCGAGCCACTCAATAGCTGCTTTGTTAGCATTAATATCAAAAGTGACAGTAATTTCGCCTTTTTTATCTTTATCTTTTAACCAGCGTTGGTCAGCTCGTTGGCCAAGTGCAAGCTTGAGGGCGTCGACCATTATGGATTTACCGGCGCCTGTTTCACCGGTGATGACCGTCAATTTATCTTTTAAAGGTAAAGAGAGCTGCTCAATTATCGCCAGATTTCTTATATCAATGTACTTAAGCATTTAATTTCCTCATCCTTTGTGCCACGACCCCACTAGATTTCGCTAGGCCGCGGGAAAGCCAATCTCTTTTCGAGAAACGAAGCGGAGTGTAGTTGTTTGTACATGAGCATCGTCTCGCAGAAAAGGGGTTGGCTTTCCTCGGCATAGTAGAGATCCCATCTACCTGGCTCCAACACTCTCCCAGTGGAGTTTGGTGCGCAGAGTCTCATAGTAGTTATAATCTTTGGGGTGAATAAGCCGCAATACCGTATCAGCTTTCTCAATTTTCATCCTCCCTCCTGGTTTAATGCAAACTCTTTCTTGTCCATCACAACTGATGCATGGACCTGATTCATTTTTTTCATCAATAATAAATTCAATACAGGAGTCGGCTGGAATTACAATTGGGCGGCTAGTTAAAGTATGGGGGAACATTGGGACCATAACCATCGCATCTAATCTTGGGTGAAGAATGGGGCCTCCTCCTGACATCGCATATGCAGTTGATCCAGTTGGGGTTGCCGTAATTAAACCGTCGGCTCGATAATGGCACATGAATTGATGGTTTATATAAACATCAAAATCGACCATATGAGTAACCAAGCCACGCGATAAAGCTATTTCATTTACTACTTTATCAGAGTAGAGAAGTTTGCCATCATCAAAAAGCTCACATTTAAGCATAAAGCGATCTTCCCGAACATACTCTCCATGTAAAACTCTTTCCAGTTGCTCAAATTCATACGGGTGAATGTCGGTCAAAAAGCCAAGTCTACCTCGATTAATGCCTAAAATTGGAAGCTTATGAGGTGCTGCAAGGTGGGCGGCTTTAATTATGCTTCCATCACCACCAATAACAACAAGTAGCTCACATCTGTTATCAAGTTCTGTGGCTTGAAGTGGCGTCAGATCAATGTCTTTAAATATTTTTGCAGTTTCTGCTTCGATAAATACTTCATATTCCGCCTCGGTAAGATATTGAGCCACAGCAGAAAGGGTCTCCTCAACGCCTTTTTTGCGCCCCCTTGCCATCAATGCTATTTTTTTAAATGCAGGCCCCATAGATAACTCCAATTGAAAAATGAAAAATCATCCCCATATTTAGAGAATAGTAATTATTTACATTATTAACTAATTATAGCCAAACCGAAAGAGGACAATATGAGCAAGAATCCTGAGCAAAATAATGACAATAAAGATTGGGCTGCTAAAATTGAAGATGAAACTGATGTTGCTAAGCCCGAAGAACAAGGCACGATAGAGCCTGACGATACAGGGTTGTTGTCTCATCCAGAATATGCAGAAGTTGTTGAAAAGTTGACTGCAGCTGAGCAGCAAGTAGACGATTTAAAGGATAAATTGTATCGTGCACATGCTGATCTTACGAACTCACAGGATCGCAACGCTCGAGATATGGAAAAAGCACGTAAATTTGCTTTATCTGGTTTTGTGAAAGATCTTTTGCCAGTAGTTGACAGCCTAGAGCGTGGAATAGAACAAATTCCAGAAGATCAAGATAAGGCTCAAGAAGGTTTGAAATTAACTCTTGAAAAGATGTTGCAAGTGATGGATTCATTTGGTGTCGAGCAGGTAAATCCCGTAGGCGAGGCGTTTAATCCTGAGTTACATGAAGCAATGACTGCACAAGTTAACAATGAGGTTGAACCAAATACTGTATTGATAGTAATGCAAAAAGGTTATACTTTAAATAAGCGTTTGGTGCGCCCAGCCTTGGTTGCAGTTTCTAAGAAAGGTTAATTGCCCTAGTGTCTGTTGACAATTGGAGCTGTAAGCTGAAAATATCTATAATTTATAGATATAACCCAATTGTCGACAGATCCTAGTGATAGCAATATTATTAAAATATGTTCCCACCGTTTTTGGTATCTTCATAGCTTTGATGTGCAAATTCTTCATAGCCAGAATTATTCTCTGCATCCAAATGGCTGAGATGACCTTTTTCCCCAATGTGATGGAAGGCCATAGTAGTATCAACTAACTTTTCTCTTACAGGGATAACGGTGAATGCTTTTGCAAGTGCGTCCCCAAAATTATCAATCTCTTTGAGAGGGAGCTTTTCATCATTACAATGTGCGTTTTCAGATCTAGCTAACTCTTTAGCTGTCTCTCTAGTGAAGCGTTTATTCATGAGGTCACGGCGTTCTTCTCTAAACTTATTCATGTGAGGCGAGGACCGTTGGAAAATCTGGTCTCCTAGAAAGCAATGTAGATCACCAATAGTCGAGAAATTGCTTTCACTGTCACTGCTTTGAATTATTTTGTCGCCTTTTTTTAGAGGCTTAAAATTACGTTTATGATCGCTATTATAAATAATAACGGCATTGCTTTCGCTGTCACTGCTGTAGGTTCTTTTGTGGGGTTTACGCTTTAATTGCCTTAAAATATTACGGTTTGTGTTTTCGTCATCACTGTATAGGTTTACTAATTCGTTGACAAATTATCCCTAAAATTTTTAGGAATTTGATTGTTTAAACCTTGATGAGGACGATAGTTATTATAGTAAATTAAATACTGTTGTAATTCGTCCTTAAAGTG
>JAUIAT010000024.1 GCA_030425295.1 Gammaproteobacteria bacterium | reverse complement strand
TTACGATAATTATTTAATCAAACTGTCAAGCTCAAAGAGCACCTTTATTTTTCACATTTTATAAAAGTAAAAACTAAAATTATTAATTTATAGTAAATCAACATTATTAAAATAATCTTAAAATAAAAATATTTGTTGAATGCCATTAGTTTCTACGAAACATCTTTGCGCTATTTATTCGGCGTTGGTTTTGTAAAATTTCAGCCTGTAGTGTATGTTAGTTAATCGTTTTTCATTCATACCGTAGGAGCAAACCTCATGAATTGTTGCCATTGCCAGTCAAATCATACTAGATCCTTAAATAAGGCAACAGTTTTAGGCTATCAGCAATTTATTTGTAGTGATTGCGGCAAACAATTTAATGAGCGTAGTGGTACATCATTTAATTTTATTATGTATCCCACAGCTGTCGTGATGATGGTTATTTATTATTACTACCGTTTTAAAGTGAGCCTTTACGATGTAGTTGAGCTCATGTTGATGCGTGGCTTTCACTTAACTCACCAAACCGTGCATAACTGGGTGCATCGATTTGGTCCTGAGTTAGGAATAAAATTACGATCTCGCCGATACAAAAAAGCAAGTGATCGTTGGCACGTGGATTGTACATATCTGCGAATAGAAGGCCGTTGGTGCTATTTATATAGAGCAATTGATAACGAGGGTAATTTAGTAGATGTCTATTTAAGTGATGTCCGAAATCAACATGCGGTTGAGACTGTCAACTTTCTCTTGCCAGATTTGTTTGCCATCGAGAAAAGTTTGCATCGGTGTTTTGCCGTCACATCGTTTACCCTGATGGGTTCGTTCGTCGTTATAGTATCTTACCCACTCATCCAAATCCAGCTGTAGCTCTTCCAATGTGCTGTAAATTTTCTTTCGGAACGCAGTTTGATAAAACTCCTCCAAAATTGTTTTATGGAACCTTTCACAAATCCCATTAGTTTGTACTGAATAAGCTTTTGTTTTCGTGTGCTCAATATCATTAACAGCGAGATAAAGCTCATAATCATGTTGCTCAACCTTGCCGCAGTACTCAGTTCCCCGATCTGTTAGCATCCGTAACATACCCATCTCATGCTCTTCGAACATTGGCAGAACACGGTCATTAAGAAGATCAGCAGATGTTATTGGCGTCTTCGTAGTATAAAGCTTGCAATGAGCCACCCTAGAGTAAGTGTCAACGAAAGTTTGTTGATATACCTTGCCAACTCCCTTCAATGTACCTACGTAAAAAGTATCCTGCGAATCCAGGTAACCAGGGTGGTGGGTTTCAATTTCGCCGCAAGCGACGTCATCGTCTTTCTTCTTCTCAAGCGCTGCAAGCTGCGCTTCAGTCAGCACGACACCTTCTTCTGCCGATCGCTTTTCTAGCACCTTTAAACGCATCTTTTTCGAGGAAAGCCCATGCCGAAGCCAAATAGATCGAACACCGCTTGGTGAAACAAAAATACCCTTCTTTCTAAGCTCATTACTTGTTCTGAGCTGCCCAAAAGCAGGATACTCAATAGCTGATTCAACAACCGCTTGTTCAATTGCCTCATCAACACGATTTTGCATATTGGGTTTACGGCGCGTCCTCTCAACAAGAGCCTCAACCCCTCCATCTTCGACTGCTCGCTTATATCGGTAAAAGGTCTCTCTTGAGAAGCCCATTACTTTACAAGCTTTTGATACATTGTCTAGCTCTTGCGCTAAATTTAAAAGACCGACTTTATTTTTGATGATTTTTTCATTAGTATGCAACATAAGGTTACCTTTTTAGTTTTGATGTTTTTGCTATAACTATCAAAACAGGTAACCTTGTCTTTTTCAAGTCAAGTGTCACATGTAGTCTGAACTATTCCATTTTATAAAACTTGGCTGAATTTTTAAAGAACCCTGAGATTTTAGAAAACCACCGACCTCACAAGCTTTAACATCTAGTGGTAAAGCTTGTGGGAGGTAAAAGTATTAATTCCTGAGTGTTACTTCTTTTTTGAGCTGCTGCCCTTTTGGGAAGGTGCTTTTCTTTTTGTTGTTTTCACCTTCTTTACAGATTTTTTAGCTGTTTTTTTGGCCTTAGTACGTTTTGCAGGTTTCTTCGCCTTCGCAGCTTTTTTCTTAGCGGCTGCTTTTCGTTTAGCCTCAGCTTTCTTCTTAGCAGCTGCTTCTTTTTTCAATGCTACTTTCAATTCTGCTTCGGCCTTTTTTAAACTAGCCTCACATTTTTTAATTTTTGCTTTAGCGCGCGATACAGCTGTTGTTTTTGCTGGCATGATCGCTTATCCTTACAGGTTATTAATTAATAATATTATCAATATATTAATTTATCAAGAAGTTATTCAGTTAACAAGTTGGCGCATTCTAGCCCCAAATGCGACAATCATTTTTATACTGCTGTATAAACACTTCCTGAGGCGTTTTGTACCCCAAACATTTTCGAGGGCAGCGGTTCATTTTAGCAGACAGCTGATCCAGCTCCTCTTGTGTTATTTTATCAATTTCAGCATCTTTGGGTAAGTACCACCTTAAGCGACCATTCATATTTTCATTGCTGCCTTTCTGCCAAGGGGAATGGGTTTCGCAGTAGTAAACCCTGCAATCCATTTGCCGTTCGAGTCGTCTGTAATCAGCGAATTCAACACCCTGATCAAAAGTAATGGTTTTGCACATTTTGCTTGGGAGAGTGGTAAGTTTTTCTTTTATTTTATCCATCACACCCTCTGAATGTTTGCTGTTATTTTTTATTAAAAACACCATTCTTGATTTTCTTTCAACAAGTGTCGTTACTACTTTTTCTCGGTGGCCTTTAAAATGAATAGTGTCTCCTTCCCAATGCCCAAAGCGTTTTCGCTCATCAACATCAGCGGGTCTTTGGTCTATTAGCCTAATAGCGCCATACCGACAGCTTTGTTTTTTCCTATTGTAGCGCTTTTGCCTTTTGCGTTTCTTGTAGGGCAAATAGTAATAGTATTCTTTATTTTTAGATTGGTAGATAAATTGATAGATAGTCTCATGACAAGCATAAATGGTAAGGTTTTTTCGTTTCATTCGACCAGCAATCTGCTCAGGGCTCCAGCCCTTTTGTAGAGCCCTAACAACATAATCGCGCAAATAACCATTTAGATGTAACTTGCATTGCCGTTTATATTTAGCTCGATCTTCAGCCTTTTGTTGAGCAGCTTTAGGAAAGTAGCCCTCTTGGTCACTATTGCGGTTTAGCTCTCGATATAAGCTCGATCTATGCCTTGATAATTTTTTAGCTATATCGGTCATAGATAAACCCATTTCGAGAAAAGTATAAAGTCGACGTCGATCTGACGGTTTTGTAAAATTTCAGCCTGTGGTGTATGTTAGTTAATCGTTTTTCATTCATACCGTAGGAGCAAACCTCATGAATTGTTGCCATTGCCAGTCAAATCATATTAGATCCTTAAAGAAGGCAACAGTTTTAGGCTATCAGCAATTTATTTGTAGTGATTGCGGCAAACAATTTAATGAGCGTAGTGGTACAGCGTTTAATTTTATTATGTATCCCACAGCTGTCGTGATGATGGTTATTTATTATTACTACCGTTTTAAAGTGAGCCTTTACGATGTAGTTGAGCTCATGTTGATGCGTGGCTTTCACTTAACTCACCAAACCGTGCATAACTGGGTGCATCGATTTGGTCCTGAGTTAGGAATGAAATTACGATCTCGCCGATACAAAAAAGCAAGTGATCGTTGGCACGTGGATTGTACATATCTGCGAATAGAAGGCCGTTGGTGCTATTTATATAGAGCCATTGATAACGAGGGTAATTTAGTAGATGTCTATTTAAGTGATGTCCGAAATCAACATGCGGCAGAAAACTTCTTTAAACAAGCTGCTAAAACAACCGGTATTTATCCTGAAAAAATTACTACAGATAAAGAGCCCACACTGTACGCGGCTATACAATCAGTGTTTGGTGACTACACTGATCATAGGGATAACAAATATCTCAACAATATTATTGAGCAAAGTCACCGAGGCATTAAGTCACGCTGCCGGGTGATGAAAGGGTTTAAAAATGTTTTTAGTGCTTTACAATTCTGTACGGTGTTTGAAGAAATACAGCATTTTTTAGAGAAAAAAGTAAAAATACTAGGGCAGCTGTATCTAAATTCCAAGCAGTTAATCAGTTGTTTCAGGGAACTTGTGAAGAGAGTCTATAATAACAGTGTATTAACAAAAATCGGCTGAAATTTTAAAGAACCCATCGTTCTACGATTATTAATTTTAGCGGTAAGAGTTATCGTACTACTCATCGCAAATCAGTTCTAGCAGGAGGTGGAACTACGAACAAAGTTTAATAAAAAAATTTAATGAGTAATTGTCGACTAACCGGCAACAGTAATTGACGTTCTATAGCGATGGTCTGATTCAACGATATTATTTAAATATTTAACCTGCCTATCTTCAATTTTATCGCATTTCTGCAATGTCTTATTAATTGATATCAGTGCGGCATTATTGGAGCCACTCTTGTTGACAGTAACTTTTTCAGGCCTTCCTGAATTACCGATTGCTTTATTTAAAAAGCGTTTCGCAGCTAATTTATCGCGGTTTTTTGATAAAATCAAATCGATTGTCGCCCCTGATTTATCAACAGCACGGTAGAGATAACGCCACTGCCCTTTAATCTTAATATAGGTTTCATCAAATCTCCAACTGCTACCAACTGTATTTTTACATCGTTTTGTAAATTCAGATTCTAGTTTCGGAGAATACTTTACAACCCATCTATTAATTGTGGAGTGATCAACATCTACGCCGCGTTCCGCCATGAGTTCTTCAATATCACGATAGCTCAGAGCGTAAGCAAGATGCCATCGAATTGCCATTAAGATGATGCTTTTCATGAAGTGGCGATCTTTAAAACTGATCATTTCATTGCCTCTACTGAGTAGGTTGGGCTAGAATCATATCAGATCCTCTGATTTTGCGACACAACCGAAAATGCTGTTGAAACCATAGTTGATTAAATAAATTGATATTGATGTGCACAATGAAATTTGAAAAAAATATTTGATAAAATTCTGTCAAGCTTCTATATCAGATTAGCCGTGCGAGCAGTTACATTTATCGTAAATGCGATAGAGCCCTCGTTCTAGGGCCTGTTTACAATTCGCCACAACAATTTGATTTATAAGAGCAAACTCGTAAAATTGATTTTCTGAGAAACAACAAAACGAGTTTGCAATGATCCGACTAATGCTCACTGACGAG